>JBBQQN010000021.1:0-36610 GCA_038215845.1 Flavobacteriales bacterium
AGAAAATATTTTTACGCAAGGCTTGAATGGAACAATTCAGTATGGAATATATACCGTGGATGGAAAGTTGGTGTCCAAAGGAAATACGACCAATAATTCCATAAATGTCTCACAATTAAATGAAGGGCTATATATTCTGAAGATTGCTACGGAAAGTGGAATATTTTATAAGAATTTTATAAGAAGATAATACTTGTTTACACTTCGGAATACATTTTTAAGTACTTCCCCGCTACATTTCTATTGTCGTGTTCCCTCTCAATAAAACTTCTGGCATTGTGTCCAATCCGTTCAATTTTTTCAGGATTTAGAATAAGATTTTCCAGCTCCTTTGCAATATCTTTTGAATCAGGCAAAGCATTTATGGCAACCCTTTCTTCAAGATAGTAATGCTCCATAAACTCTTTTTCCGCACCGGTAAAAACAACCTTTCCGCGTGCCATGGCTTCCAGCGCATTATAGCCTTGGTCAAAAGCGTATACGTTGTCCATTAAAATATCGCATCGTTCCAATTCCTTCACATAAAGATTGAAAGGCAAATTTTTTGTGCGTTTTATTTCTACCAAATGGGAATATTTTTTTTCAATTTTATCCAAAGCTTCATCAAAAAAGCGATAGCCTTTTTTATTGTAATTCATTGTATTGATTCCAAAGAGTATCCTGATTTTCCGGCCTTCAATATTTATGGGCGAATAATCTTCTGAAATAATTATTGGGTTAGGAATAAGTTCTGAAATTTTCCCCCATTCCTGCCATGGTATTTTATAATCCATATCGCTTGGAATAACTGCTTCAGCCTTTTCGTAAACAAAATGGAAAAGTTTTTTATAAGGCTCAGTCAAATATTTTAGTGAAAAGTCGGCATTTAATTTTGAACCACTTTCCAAATAGGGCGTGAGCATGTGGTAGCGCATTTTGCCATCCATTAAATGTTTTACCACTGGATAGTCATCGCCACAACCCATTAAAAACACTTTTCCGTTTTGTTTAAAAAGTTGTTTTAAAAGTTTTATTTCAAAATTGGGATAGGTGCCAATGCTATGGGAATTTATTAGCTGGACAACATCATAATATTTAAGTTTGGGCAGTAATTTTTGGAAGCGATACCCTATTTCCCATTGCGCAGGATCATTTTTGAAAACACGTAAATATATTTTCCGAAGCAACAAAGGAAAGGGTTTGTCATTTAACCATTTTGCCCGTATGCTCTCATCCACAGGGAATTTTTTGAACATGTCGCCAGTACCGACAAGCGTTACCTCATGTCCCAATTCTTGCAATCCTTTTTTCAGGGAATTGTGGAGCCTGCTATATTCTCCTATCAATAAAACTTTCATTTTTTTTTAATCTTCATAAATAATCAATAACAACACCGGCATCAATTATTCATTATTCATTAATAATTATTAATTCTGCATTCAATACATTTGTTGAAAATAAATCAATGCCCGAAGATACTTATAAAACTGCAGATTTGGAGATATTGGTGGCAACCATGCACCGCAGCTCGCTGGATTTTCTATCTGATATGTTTGCGAAAAGCGGCATTACTGATTTCAAGGTATTGGTTATAAACCAAACGGACGAAAATTCAATTTTGGAATCTACTCTGCCAAATGTGCGGATTATCAATTCCTTTGAAAAGGGACTTTCCAAAAGTAGAAATTTGGCAATTAAAAATGCCAAAGGGCTAATATGTTTTAACGTAGATGATGATGTGGTTTTTGTTGAAGGTTTTGCGGAAATTATTGTGAATTCATTTAATGAGTTTAATTTTCCAATTATAACTTTTGAAACCCTGACTACAGACGGAAAACCTTATTGGAAATATCCAAAAAAGGCTATGCTTCACAATAGATTTATAAGAAAAAAAACGCTGTCAATAGAAATTGCATTTCAGCTAGCTGAAATAAATAAAGGAAATTTATTTTTTGACGAACGTTTTGGGCTGGGCGCAAAGTTTCAGGATGGAGAAAACTTTATCTTTTTAACCGATGCCAAAAAAAAGGGATTGGTTCCTTTTTTTTATCCCCAACCCATAACTTTACATCCCGCTTTGTCATCAAGTGATGCTGTGGAAACGGATAGGTTGCTATATGCCAAGGCAGCCATAAAAGCATATGAGCTTAAAAATTTGAGCTATCTTTGGGTATTGAAATTTGTGTTTTTTATTTACAGGAAAAAATATATTCATCTTTCTGAAATACCCAAAAAAATAAAAATAGGTTTCAAAAGCATCGCCGATTACAAAAAAACCGTACACAATGAATAATACCGTTGAAAACAGTGTAGTGCTGGATATTCCAAAAATTGCCGATAACCGAGGTAATTTGGCCGTTATAGAAGGAAATACCTTGCCCTTCGACTTTAAAAGGGTTTATTATTTATTCGATGTGCCTAGCGATGCCCATCGGGGAGGGCACGCCCACAAAGAACAACAGGAATTTTTGATAGCCGTAAGCGGTAGTTTTGAAGTAATATTGGATGATGGGAAAAACAAAAAAAGCATTACGCTAAATAAGCCAAATAAAGGACTTCTCATTCCCACTGGCATTTGGAGAGAACTTGGCAATTTTTCATCGGGCGCCATCTGTTTGGTGTTTTCATCCGGGGTCTTTCTTGAGGAAGATTACATCCGGGAATATGACGATTTCAAACAGCTTTACCTATAAACGCTAAAGTAAATCCCAAAGCTGTGAAGCAATTGTTTAAAAGCTTTTGAAGCCAAGAGGACGGCCAATGGCAGATCCAATAATAATTTTTGTTTTGCATTTAAACTGGACGGCGCAATTTTATCCCTGTACTTTTTAAAGTTTCCCAAATCCCCAGCAAGTTTATAGCTAAGTGCGATTGAAAATCTGTGCACATCCAAGTATTTTCTTAAAGATGAATTTTTTTCTGCTTCCGAATTATATTTATCGAAATCTGGATAAATTCGAGATTTTAAACTTGTATGGTTAATTCTATTGCTTGTATTCAACATTATTTTTACTGAAACCTTATTTGAAAATGCTACAGGTTCTTTTAGTGCCGCCCTGATCCATAAATCGGTATCTTCCGCAAAAGTAATTTTGGTGTTATGGCCACCCAAGTCTAGAAAAAAACTTTTTTTCATTCCTAAACTAGAACCAGTGACTGCTGAATCTCCCAAACTATTTTCAAAATAACTTGCCTCTCCAATCCAATCCTCAGCCAGTTCAGTAAGCGGCGAAACCATTTTCCGGGTCAGTGTTTCATTATATTTTTTCTCATAAACGGTCGCAAACCATTGTGCTTCGGGAAATTTATTTAAAATGGCATCCATATTATCCAAATGGAATGGATACCAATAATCATCCGCATCCAAAAAAACAACATTCTCCGCCGTTGCCCGGGCTACCCCATAATTTCGTGTTGCGGCCAGTCCCTCGTTTTTTTTACTGTAAATCTTTATCCTTTCATCTATCTCTGCTTCTGCAATAGCCAAACTATTATCTGTGGAGCCATCGTTTACTATTATTACCTCAAAATCCTTAAATGTCTGGGCCATTAAACTTTTCAGGGTTAATGGAAAGTCCTTTTCTTTGTTGTAGAGGGGAATAACTACCGAAAATCTAGGCATTTGTTTTGTTTTTTAATTGAATGTAATAGTGCAACCGGTAAAGATCGAACCAAAATAAATTTGGATTGTTAGATAAAAAATTGCGTTCCATACTACCTTTCATTTTTGATATAATAAAACTGAAGACCTCCCTTAAATGAAGTTTTTTCAACTTTAAATAGCTCCTTTGCAAAGTACTCAAATTGCTTTCAATTTTATTTTCATTCTCCAGAATAACCAATGTTTCTACTGCTTTTAATGATTTTTTTATAAAAACCTCATTATCTTCCAGTCCCAAATGCAAGACCGGATTTTCAATGTGTAAAACGCCGTTGCATTTTTCCTTCAACAATTGGGTAAACATAATATCCATTCCATAATTATTCAAGTTCATTTTCCCATTTATTTTCAGGAATATTTTTTTTTGAATAAGAAATGCACCGGAATTGACGGTTAAAAAAGGATTTTTTTGTCTGGTTGCAACAGTTAAGCTTTCTCTTTCTACGCCATATTTCCAGCGGAGCATTTTGTTGGTTTCCGGTTTTTCTTTTTGGTAGGCAATGCCTCCAAAAATGACCTCAGACTCGGTTTTTGTAAGTTCATCCAAATAGTTTTCAATAAAATTTGAATTTTTTGGCATTACATCTGCATCTAAAAAAAGCAGGGTTTCATAGGTTGCGGTTTCTGCCAATCGCTGTCGTGCAGCAGTTCTGCCTAGATTTCTATCATTTTGGATAATACGGCAATTGGGCAGAAGATTGATTTCAGCATTTGATGAAATAATCCCAGTATCTGTTGAACAATCGTCCAGTACCAAAATCTCAAAAACACAGTTTGTATTAAGCGCCTGCTGGTAAAGAGTTTTTACAAGTGTAGAAATTTTGTAATTATATGTGGGTATTAATATGGATAGCATCCTAAAATATGAATGGCTAATTTACAATTTACGCTACAACTGCGCCCAATAAGAAAATGAAATGAATCATTTATTTTCGAAATTTGATTAAATTGGAAACAATTCAAAAAATATGACCCTACGAATTTTCATTTTCGCCTTATTTCTTTTTGCCATGGGCGCCCAAGCACAAAATAAAAGTTGGTTTTATATGGTCGCAAAGGATTCCATCTTTGAACCTGTTTTTAAAACGGAAAACGGGCGTATGGTTTATGTTGGCAGGGATTCAAAATTGAAGTCGGTTCTTTCAAAATACAATATTTACAGGTTTAAAAAAACGCAGAAAAAAGCAAAAAAGGAAAATCTCAATAAAACTTTTTTTGTGATTGCAGACAAGGAAGGATTTCTGCAGGATGTTTTAAAAAATGCGGGACATATTTTTACCGCAGGTGAAAAAATTTCCAATGTATCAAAAAAAATATTTGAACCCAACGATTATGGGCTAACCAGTACCATTGGAACAAATAAGGGCATTCAAGCAAATTTGGATTATCTCGATTTTTTGGAAGTTCCCCGTGCCTGGTATTTTACCACCGGAGATAGGAATACTTCTATTGGAATTTCGGATGGTTATGTAGACACCACCAATGTAGAGTTTAAGGGGAAAACAACTGTATTTAGAAAATCCCCATTATCCAGTGGCCATGGAATTAGCATTGCGTCCATTTCAGCTGGACAGGGAGATAATGCGTACGGCGTTCCCGGGGTGTGTTATGATTGTAGTATTTATGCCACCACTTATGGTAGCTTTAAAAATATTGAGATGCTCGACGAGCTTTCAAAAGCAGGCGCACGCGTTATCAATTGCAGTTGGTTGGGATCCTATCACAGTGAAGAAGTCCAAGGGCAGGTAAATCAAATGCTTAAGCAGGGAACCCTTATTGTGGCTGCTGCTGGCAATGGGGATTGGACTAAAAATAAAGGCGAAGTATCCTACTATCCGGCTTCTTATGACCATGTAATATCTGTGTCAACGGTTATGTATAAATATGATAAGATTGAGGACAATACAACCCAATCAAAAACTGGGAACTATTTCGCCGAAAATATTAAGGGCTATTTGGGAAGAACCGTTGGTTTTAAGGATAACAATCCTTCCAAACCCAACCATATTTACCCAGTTTCGGTAACCACACTAAATAAGGATGTAGATATTTTGGCTCCTTCCGCGGGGCTGTTTAGTTTTTCAAATAGCCTTAAAGATGAAGAAATTAGGTATATAACCATTGAAGCCACTTCGCCCAGTACGCCTTTGGTAACGGGAACTGTTGGTCTTATGTTTTCTCTATATCCTTGTCTGCCGGTCGATGAAGTAGAAAGCATTTTGAAAATGACGTCCACAAATATTGACGATATTGAAGCTAACAAACCCTACGCAGGAAAATACGGAGCCGGAATCCTAAATACCGGAAAAGCGGTTGAAATGGTTTTTGATATGTTTTCTGAGAAAAATCCAGTAAAGATTGAAAACCAAAAATTCACGCGCTGGGATTTTAAACTTACTTCCCTCTCTGAAGTAATTATGAGGAATCAAAAATTCAGCGAAAATTCCACGCTGGAACTTACTTCAAAAAAAGGAATTGTTATTTCGGGAAAAACGGTTTTGAAGCCAAATAGAACTGGAAAAATCCATCTTAAAATCAATCCGAATCTAAAAAAGGAATGCGAGTTGCAACTGCGCGATCCAAGTATTTTAAATGATTAATTTTTGAAAAAAGAACCAAGAACCTAGAGCCAAGAAGCTAGAGCAAAGAGCCAAGAAGCTAGAGCAAAGAGCCAAGAAGGTAGAGCAAAGAGCCAAGAAACCAGAGCGAGGGGCCAAAACTTTCCTGCAATCCACTGATTCACAAATTTACGCACTCACAAATTCACCTAATTTTTATACCGTTTTCTGTACCACTTCAAAAATCTGGTTTTCGTCGCATTTAAGGGTTTTGGAAGGATATTTTAGCAGCAAGGCATAATCATGCGTGGCCATTAATATGGTGTTTCCGTTTTTGTTTATTTCGCGCAGAACTTCCATTACCTCTACGCTGGTTTGCGGGTCAAGATTTCCCGTTGGCTCATCTGCAAGTATTAGTTCCGGATCGTTCAATAGGGCACGGGCTATGGCTACACGTTGTTGCTCTCCGCCCGAAAGTTGGTAAGGGTATTTAAAGGCTTTGGTTTTCATGTCTACCTTTTCCAAAACTTGGTTTATTTTATTTTCCATCGCAGATTTATCTTTCCAACCGGTGGCTGTAAGCACAAAAAGAAGATTGTTATGTACGGTGCGATCATTCAATAATTTAAAATCCTGAAATACAACCCCCAGTTTTCTTCTCAAAAATGGAATATCATTTTCCTTAAGGGAAGCAAGGTCATACCCCACGATATCCCCTTCACCTTTTTGAAGCGGAAGATCGCCATAGAGGGTTTTCATAAAACTACTTTTTCCGGTTCCGGTTTTTCCAATTAAATAAACAAATTCCCCTTTTTCCACGGTAACGGAAACATCGGACAAAACCAAGTTGTCCCCCTGAAAAATAGAAGCATCCTTTAAATATAAAACGTGATCAGCCATAGGATTTTACGATTGTAGATTTATGATTTTAATTGTTTTAAATACGGACCCCAAAAGTAATTTGAATTACTGCAAACTGCAACTCAATAGAGCCAACTTATTTATTTTTCAGAAATTTTTTCTTTCAATATGTCAATTTCCTTTTGTTGCTGAAGGGTGTAAAGGGTCAATTCTTCGATTTTTTGAAGCAGGATTAAGTTCATTGCTTTCAGTGAAATGCCTTCTGCCTCCATTTCCTCAGCGGAAGGAACGTTTGGTAAATGGTTATTTTCTCTTAAAAATGCTTCCAGTTCTTTCAATGAAATCAACCTATATTCAGGCATTATTGTAGATTTTTTCTTGAAATAATGCTCAAAAACAAAATCAGGTGCTACCGCTCCGTCAAGATCTACCAGCACTTCCTGGGTGTGTATTTTTCCTTTTACCGTCAAAAGTTCATCGGGAGAAGTGGTTCCAATGCCTATTTTTCCGTTTTTTTCAGTAAGGTTTGTAAACGGATTCCGCTGTGCGCTTACCGAAAACGAAAAAAATAGAAGTCCTAAAATCAATAACCTGCTCATAACAATGTCTTTAGTATTTATGAAGTTTTAAAATTACGGTATTTTTTCAAGGGGCTTTCCGTTATGTTAAAATCTATTCTTTCAAACATACTTATTTCACTTTTATAGCGTTATCCTTCAAGGAAAATTCATTAAAAAATCAATCGTTAATTAAACCTTAAAACTTTACAGTATCGCCGAAAGCTACCTTTTAGATTAAATATCTTTACGCCACAAAAAACTGTAAAAAAATGATAAAGAATTTTCTTGTCTTTTCGCTATTCCTAGCGCTTTCCACCACATCTTTTTCGCAACAAACTGCTGCTTATACAAACGACTTTGCGGAGTTCAACCAAGCTTTGGAGCTTTACAACAACGGCCAATATTTGGCTGCCCAAAGTATGTTTACAAAAATTGAAAACAGCAGCAATGAAGAATCCGTAAAAAGCGATTGTGCCTACTATATAGCTAATGCTGCGGTACGCCTTAACCAGCAGAACGCAGATCAGTTGATGGAAAAATTCGTTGAAAAATATCCTACAAGTATCAAGCGTAATTCGGCATACATAGATGTAGCCAATTATTATTTTGAAAATGGAAAGTATTCCTACGCCCAAAAGTGGTACGATAAAGTGGACGAAGGCAGCCTGAGCAGAAGTGAACAGGAACGTTTCAATTTCAATAATGGCTACGCATATTTTAAAGCGAAGCGTTTTGAAGAAGCTAAAAAATATTTAAATAAAGTTACCACTTCACAGAAATACGGTTCGCAAGCCAAATACTACTTAGGTTTTATTGCTTACGAAGGCGATGATTACGAAGAAGCGAATGAACTTTTTGAAGAGGTAAAAGGCGAGGAACGTTATTCCGAAGATCTTTCCTATTACCAAGCAGATATGAATTTCAAGCTTGGAAATTTCCAAAAAGCCATTGATATGGGGAAGGAGCAATTCGGCAAATCCAACCCACAGGAAAAGAGCCAACTTTCTAAAATTATTGGTGAAAGTTATTTCAACCTTGGCCAATATGCCGAAGCAGTTCCCTATTTAAAGGAGTACAAGGGCACCCGCGGCAAGTGGAACAATACAGATTATTATCAGTTGGGCTATGCCTATTACAAACTGGGCGATTACCAAAATGCTATTGGCGAGTTCAACAAAATTGTAGATGGAAAAAATGCTGTGGCACAAAATGCCTATTACCATTTAGCGGAAAGTTATCTGAAACTTGACAAAAAACAGGAAGCGCTGAATGCTTTCAAAAATGCTTCGGAAATGGATTTCAGCGCCGAAATTCAGGAAGACGCTTTTCTCAATTATGCAAAACTGAGTTATGAAATTGGGAACAGTTACAAAAGCACTCCCCAAGTTTTGCTTTCATTTATTGAAAAATATCCAAACAACGCCAATAATGAAGCCTTAAAAGATTTGTTGATCGACAGCTACATCACTTCAAAAAATTATAAGGAAGCATTGGATTTACTTGAAAACAACAAATCCTTCGAAAACAAATTGGCCTTTCAAAAAGTGGCCTTTTACCGCGGAGTGGAACTTTATAATGAAGGAAATTATATAGAAGCCATTGACTTTTTAAACAAAAGTTTGAAAGAACCCCGCGATGCCAATTTCACAGCTCGTGCTACCTATTGGAAAGCAGAGGCGGATTATCAACTTTCCAATTTTGAAGCAGCGCTGGTTGGCTACAAGCAATTTGAACAACTTCCGGGTTCTAAGGGTACTTCAGAAATGGCCAACATAAAATACAATTTGGCCTATGCGCAGTTCAAACTCAAAAACTATCCGGAGTCCATCAACAATTTTAAAAGTTTTGTAGCATCTTCAAAAGCGGAGCACGCCCGTAAAAAGGATGCTTATCTGCGTTTGGGTGATAGTTATTTTGTGACAAGCCAATATTGGCCAGCCATGGAAAACTACAATGCGGCCATTGAAATGGGCGACGCAAGTAATGATTATGCGCAGTTCCAAAAAGCCATCAGCTACGGGTTTGTGGACCGTGCCGATAAAAAAACTGAGGAACTTATTGCTTTTATAAAGAAATATCCAAAATCGGTTTACCGAGATGATGCCTTATACGAATTGGGAAATACCTATGTTGCCCAAAACAAAACCAACGAGGCCATTTCGGCTTATGACCAGTTGATCCGCGATGTGCCCAATAGCAGTTTTGTTTCAAAAGCATTGTTGAAAAAAGCCTTGATTTATGACAACACCGGAAAAAGCAACGAAGCTCTTTTTATTTTCAAAAGGGTGGCAAAGGATTACCCTTCAACGCCCGAAGCATTGCAAGCAGTGGCTTCAGCAAAAATCATCTACATAGACCAAGGAAAAGTTGGTGAATATGCAACTTGGGTAAAAACCTTAAATTATGTGGAGGTTGGAGATTCTGAATTGGATGACGATACTTATTTAGCTGCCGAACAACCTTATTTGGAAAATAAGCAATCGCAAGCCCAGGGCAGGTTTGAGGATTACTTAAAGCAATTTCCCAACGGCCAGCATGCATTGCAGGCGCATTTCTATTTGGGTCAAATTTATTTTTCCGATGGAAAAGCAGACCAAGCAATTCCACATTTCGAATTTGTTGTGAAACGTGAAAGAAGTGAATTTACCGAACAGGGTCTAGCGCGAATTTCGGAATTGTATTTGGGCAAAAAAGATTACCAAAACGCTTTGAAATATTTGACGCGATTGGAAGCCGAAGCCGACTTTCCGCAGAATATTATCTTTGCGCAAACCAACAGTATGAAGGCTTCGTATGAATTGAAGCAATATGCAGAAGCCGTAAATTACGCCGAGAAAGTACTTCAGAATTCAAAAATAGACAATTCCATAAAAAGTGATGCCCAAGTTATTATTGCACGTTCTGCAATGAAAACCAACAACGAGGCAAAAGCCAAAACAGCCTATGCCGAAGTCAGTAAAATTGCCATCGGCCAGCTTGCTGCGGAAGCACTTTATTACGATGGCTATTTCAAAAATAAAGAACAGAATTTTGAAGCCTCCAACGCTTCCATTCAAAAATTGGCTAAGGATTATTCAGGCTACAAATATTACGGAGCCAAAGGTTTGGTGCTGATGGCGAAAAACTTTTACGCTTTAAAAGATGCATACCAAGCTACCTATATCTTGGAAAGTGTGACCAAAAACTTTACGGATTACCCAGATGTTGTAGAGGAAGCCAAAGCCGAACTTGCAGTAATCAAAAACGCCGAGGCAAAAACCAATTCCTCCGTTGAAACCGGTGGAAAATAATCAAGTATTTATTGCTTCCTGCAAGGTTTCAAAAACCTTGTAGGTATAATTTACCTAAAAAAGAAAAAGACTCTTAAATTACATTAGAAAATATGTCAAAGAAACGCATTGGATTACTTTCGATTTTAGCATTGACTCTGTTCACTTTTTCAGTAACAGCGCAAGTGAAAGACGATTTGGGAACAGAAGTGGTAAATATTGTAAAGCCTTACACTCCCACAATTTCTGACGCTTTTAAGGTAAAGGAAACTCCAGATTTGAACGATTCCATCACCCTTTCAAAAAAGGAAGTGAAATACAGTATTTTCTCCGTTCCCGTTGCTTCAACTTTTACGCCCGCCAAAGGAAAGGCTGCAACTGTTGAAAAAGCAAAATCAATAAAATTGTACGATAATTACGCTACGCTCGGCTTCGGAAATTATACCACTATTTTAGGCGAATTTTACAGTAATTTTGAAATCAGCCGTACGGATAATGCCGGTTTTTTCTTTCGCCACAATTCTTCCCAGGGCGATATTGATGGGGTTTTGTTGGACAATAAATACTACGATACCAGTTTGGATGGCAATTACATCAGCAGACAAAAGGATGCTACCTATAGTTTAGATGCGGGAGTGGAACACCAATTGTACAACTGGTACGGTTTGCCCGAAGAATATAATGCTGCCCCTGAAGCTTTCACCAATGGAATTGACCCGCAGCAAACCTACATCAGCGGCCATGCAGGCGGAAGTATCGCTCTGGACGATTCATTCTTTCAAAGAGCGGCTTTAAATGTTCGGTATTTGGCAGATTCATTTTCCTCTTCTGAGGTGAATGCTACATTGAAGCCTGAGTTTTCATTTCCTTTGGAATCCTTGACGTTGAAAGTAGATGGCGATATTGATTATGTAAGCGGCAGTTTTGACAGAAATTACGATAATACTTCCCACATTAAATACAGTTATTTAAATGCCGGAATTGCACCTTCCATTGCTTTTGTAAATGATGACCTAACATTTTCTTTGGGGGTTGCAGCTTACATAAGTCTAGATTCGGAAAATAGCAACACAGATTTTTCACTCTATCCAAAAATAAATGCTTCGTATAGATTGGTTGATGAATTATTGATCGTCTATGGGGGAGCAGAAGGCGGATTGCAACAGAATACCTATTACAATTTCAAGGAAGAAAATCCATTTGTATCGCCTACTTTATATATTGCACCCACCAAAAAACTATACGAAGGGTTTGGAGGTGTAAAAGGTAAAGTTTCAAATTCTGTTGGCTATAACTTACGTGCTTCCTATGGAAAGGATGAAAATAAAGCGCTTTTTCAGAAGAATGCATTAAAAGGATTGTCTGAAGATTTTGAAGGTTACGAATATGGAAACTCCTTTAATGTGGTGTATGACGATGTAAATACCTTGTCAATTTTCGGAGAATTGAAAGTGGAAATTTCCGATATGTTTTCTTTGGGAGTTAACGGAACTTATTACAGTTACGGCACAGATGTACAGGCCCAGCCTTGGAACTTGCCAGATTTTGAAGCTTCGGTGTTTTCAAATTTCAACATTACTGAAAAATTGTATGGTGGCGCTTCGCTGTTTTTCGTGGGAGAACGGAAAGATCTTTATACCGATGCAACCTTTGCAGGCTTGACAGAAGAAGTTACTTTGGATGCTTATGTAGATGCCAACGTTCACTTTGGCTACCGATTTACGGACAGGCTTTCAGTTTTTGTAAAGGGAAGCAATCTCTTTAGCGACAATTACGAAAAATGGATGAATTATCCAGTGCAAGGAATCCAGGGATTGGCGGGGGTTACTTATAAGTTTGACTGGTAATCTAAATAAAAAATTATAATTTTTGAAAACATCCGTCTTTGGCGGATGTTTTCTATTTTTACCCCTCAATTAAGCCATTATGAAAAAACTACTATTTCTTTTATTTGCTATAACAATTCTTTCCTGTGCCCCAGATAAACTTCCTGCAGATTTATTGATAAAAAATGCTACTATATATACTGTAAATAAAAATTTCACTACGGCAAATGCATTGGTAGTGAAGGATGGCAAAATAATCGAAATAGGCCTAAAGCCAGAACTTGAACTTAAGTATAAAATAAAGACAACCTACGATGCCAAAGGCAATACAGTTGTTCCCGGACTTATTGATGCTCATGCACATTTATACGGTCTTGGGCTGGGGCTTCAAAATGTAGATTTGGTAGGAACCACAAGTTTTGAAGAAATTTTGGGGAAAGTAGTCGCTTTTCAGGAGGAGAAAAAAATGCCTTATATCATCGGCCGCGGATGGGACCAGAATGATTGGGAGGATAAAAATTTTCCAACCAAAAAAGAATTGGATTCGTTATTTCCCGATACGCCTGTTTCATTACGCAGAATTGATGGTCACGCCATGTTGGTGAACTCAAAAGCTTTGGAGTTGGCTGGAATTACTTCAAAAACAAAAGTTGCCGGTGGCGAAATAGTTTTGGAAAACGGGGAGCCAACAGGTATAATTATTGACGCTCCAATGAGTTTGATAGGGAAAACCTTTCCGGAAATTACTGCAGAAGTTTCAACCCAAGCACTTTTGGATGCCGAAGAAATCTGTCTCCAAATGGGATTGACTACTGTTGACGATGCTGGATTGGATAGAAACATAATTGAGTTGATTGACACACTTCAAAAAGAAGGAAAGTTCAAACTGAGAATGTATACAATGGTCAGCAACAGTCCGGAAAATGTTGCCTATTATTTGAATAACGGAATTTATAAAACCGATAGATTAAATGTGCGTTCCTTTAAAGTTTATGCCGATGGTGCCTTGGGTTCCCGTGGGGCAGCAATGCGCGAACCTTATAGTGATATGCCGGGACATTTTGGCGCGATGATTACGCCTGCAGATAGTTTGAATGAGTTGGCCCAAAAAATTGCAGCATCGGACTTCCAAATGAATACACACGCTATTGGAGATTCTGCAAATATTGCAGTTTTACGAGCGTATAAAAGTGCTTTGGAAGGAAATACAGACCGGCGCTGGCGCGTTGAACACGCGCAAATTCTTTCCGAGGAAGATTTTGATTATTTTTCTGACAATATTATTCCTTCGGTACAACCAACGCATGCCACCAGCGATATGTATTGGGCGCAGGATAGAGTGGGAGCGGAGCGGATTAAATATGCCTACGCTTACAAAACCATGCTTAAAAAAGCAGGGAAAATTGCTTTGGGTACAGATTTTCCCGTGGAAAATGTAAACCCGATGTATACCTTTTACGCCGCCGTTGCCAGAAAGGATTTAAAAAATTATCCTGAAAACGGTTTTCAAATGAAGGATGCACTTACCCGGGAAGAAGCACTTCGCGGAATGACTATTTGGGCTGCTTTTGCCAATTTTGAAGAAAACGAAAAGGGAAGCATTGAAGTTGGAAAATTTGCCGATTTTACCGTTCTCGATAAAGATATTATGACTGTGGATGAAAAGGAACTTCCCAATACAAAAGTACTCGCAACCTTCATTAACGGTGAAAAAGTTTATGAAGCAGAGTAATGGATGAAATTCTCAAACAACTTCCGCAGAAGGCAAAAGAAGCTGAAAACGAAAACAAAAAGTTCTTCGCGAAGCTGAAGAAAAAGCCGCCCAAGCATCTCGACAGTTTGATGCAAGAACTGCATGAGGATGAATTCCGAAGGACAGATTGTTTGACTTGCGCGAATTGCTGCAAAACCACGGGCCCACTTTTTACGGATAAAGACATCGAGCGGATTTCAAAACATTTCCGGATGAAACCGCAACAGTTTATTGAAAAGTACCTTCAAGTGGATGAGGATAAGGATTACGTGCTTCAAAGCGTGCCCTGCACTTTTTTGGGAGCCGATAATTATTGCAGTATTTACGATGTCCGCCCCAAAGCTTGCCGAGAGTTCCCACATACAGATAGAAAGAAATTTCAACAGATTTCAAACCTTACGATGAAAAATGTAGCTATCTGCCCGGCAGCTTTTAATATTGTGGAGGAAATGAAACGACTTTTGAATAAGTAGCAGTTTTCAGTTGCAATAGCGGTAAAAACTGTAAACTGTCACTGCCTACTACAACTTCTTCTTTTAAGGATAAATCAAATACTTCTCCCGAATTTTCTGAAAACCGGCAAGTCCATCTTTCCAAGAATCCCGAATTTCTTTCGCAGATAAACCTTGCTCAATTTGTTGTTGCAATTTCTTCGTTCCGGCAAGTTTCACAAAAAACGAATTGAAAAAATCCGACTTTTTTCCATTGGCATTATAAGCATCAATCAACCATTCCAAATTAATTTTACTCAACCGCGGTTCCTTCCGAAGATCTTTTCCGTGGCAAAGTTGCCCTTTGAATTTTGGGCTTTTTGCACCTTCATTTGATTGAGGCGTATATTCAAAAGTATATTTTGAAGCGGGCAAACTAGGTGCCCCAAAAACCTGAAATTGCATATCCGTTCCGCGACCGGCACTTATAAATGTACCTTCAAAAAAACATAAACTCGGGTAGAGATTTATGGCTTGATTGTTCGGTAAGTTCGGCGAAGGCTTTATGGGTAATGAATAGGGAGTTTGGTGGGTGTAGTTTTGCATTTTAATAACAGTCAAGTCACATTTCACTTTATTTTTCAACCAGCCTTCACCATTGAGCATTTGTGCATACTCCCCAATCGTCATCCCATGAACAACAGGCACGGGGTTCATTCCTACAAAACTTTGGTTTTCGGGTTCCATAATTGGACCGTCAACGTAATGTCCGTTGGGGTTTGGTCTGTCCAAAATAATTACGGGAATTCTCGCTTCCGCACAGGCTTCCATTACGTAATGAAGTGTGGCAATATAGGTGTAAAACCGAGCACCCACATCTTGTAAATCAAAGACCATTACCTCAATTGTGGAAACCCCTTTTTGAATATCCTCTTCTATTTTTTTGGAGCCTGCTAATTGTTCGAGTTTTGGCTTTTTGTTGTCGCCGTATAGTGATACAATTGGCACCCCAGTTTTCGTGTCAATAGCATCTTTAATGTGTTCGCCAGCATCTGCTTTGCCTCTGAATCCGTGTTCTGGTGAAAAAACTACTTTAACGGAAATATTTTTTGAAATTAAAAAATCAATAAGATGTATATTTTCATTTTCCAAAAATGAAGTCTGGTTCGCAACCACGCCCACGTTTTTTCCGGTAAGCAGCGGAAGATATTGTTGCGGGCTTTCAGCGCCGGTAATTATTTGATTAACAACGTTGAGCTCGCCTGTTTCAACCACTCCCTTTTTTGTCTTGTCTTGGCGATTTACTTCCGTTCTGGGCAGATTTAATGGGTTTTCCAAATTTGTTTCTACCATAAGTCCGTCAGAAACCAACTTGTTTGTCTGTGATGTTTGGCTTCCGCAGGAAAAAAATAGAAAGAGTATTATTAAAACCGTATTTTTGACAAAAGATAAAGCCATAAAACTTCAGTGAATTTCGAATTTTTCATCGCCCGGCGCATCATTGCTTCCAAGGACTATAAAAGTAGTATTTCGGCACCGATAATAAAAATTGCAATCACTGCAATCGCGCTCGGTATTATTATGATGCTTATCTCCATCGCCACTGGCGTGGGACTTCAAAAAAAGATACGTGAAAAGGTTTCGGCTTTTAATGGCGATATCATTATTACGAATTTCGACACCAATTTTTCCAACGATTCCCAAAACCCAATTTCGAAAAATCAGGATTTTTATCCAACGTTCAAAAACATTGACGGCATAAAACATGTTCAGGTTACCGCTTCTAAAGGCGGCGTTATCCGAACCGAAACCGATTTTGAGGGCGTTGTAGTAAAAGGTGTTGGTGATGATTACGAATGGGAATATTTTAAGGATTACTTGGTAGAAGGAAGATTACCGGATTTTAAGGGGGAACTGAACGAGGACATTTTGATTTCGGAATATTTGACAAACAGACTGCATCTGAAACTTGGTGATAAAATCACGACATTTTTCTTGGATGATGAAACTTCCAAAACACCCCGTAGTCGCGGTTTTAATATTGTTGGTATTTATAATAGCGGTTTTCAGCAATTTGATGAACAATTTATAATTACGGACATCCGTCATGTCCAACGTTTGAATAAATGGGAAGATGACCAGATTGGCGCATTCGAGGTTTTTGTAAATGATTTTGATGAAATAATTCCCATAGGTAATGCGGTTTACATGGAAACGGGAAGCACCTTGGATACGCAAACCATTCGCGATAAATACGCTTCCATTTTTGAGTGGCTTGATCTTTTCGATTTCAATATTATAATGATTATTGGGATTATGATTTTAGTTGCCGGCATTAATATGATTACGGCGCTATTGGTTTTGATTTTGGAACGCACCCAAATGATAGGAATTTTAAAAGCCTTAGGGAGCAGCGATTGGAGCGTGCGCAAAGTATTTCTTTACAATGCGATGTATTTAATTGGGGTTGGCCTTTTTTGGGGAAATACAATAGGGGTTGGTTTATTGTTGATTCAGAAATACGGTAAACTTTTTCCGTTGAACCCAGATACATACTATGTTTCCGAAGCTCCTGTTTATTTAAGTTGGGATTATATTTTAATGTTGAATGCAGGAACTTTTCTGCTTTGCCTTTTGATGCTTTTGATTCCTTCCTTTATTATTGCGAAGATTTCGCCGGTGAAGGCGATTCGGTTTGAATAGATTTATTTTTTTTAAAAATTAACAGATGTAATTCCTTTAAGTCGTTTTTTTTTTTTTGATTTGCCTAGTTAAACTTTATTAAAACTTTTAAATAAATAAACTGTGAAATTATGAAAGCAATTGTAATATTAATGATGGTAACTTTTTTAACATCTTGTAATAAAGAGGACGAGACCGAAAAAGTTGCTGTTTTTTTCGATACTTCTGTGGAGATTTCCTTGAAAAATCAAAGTGGAGAAGATATGCTCAACCCAAATAATCAAAATGGTTATCGAGCAGAAAATATTAAAATATACTACTTAGTAAATGGAGAAAAACAGGAAGTTTTTGATGTCAATATGGATTATCCTCGAAATTTTTTAATTTTTCAACTTGAAAATGAGTATAGAATAAGAATTTTTCAAAACAGTGCGGAAACGGAAGAACTACCGATAACATATGTGGAATGGAATGAAAATGAAACTGATACGTTGCAAGCAGAATATGACAGAACTTATAATAATCAGCCAAGAGTTCAAAAAGTTTGGTTCAATGGAGACTTGAAATGGGATGGAAAAGATGGAGAGAAAGGTTTTTTCAGCGTAATAAAATAATTATTCTATAAGAAAAATAGAAATTTTCCCCCAGACCTCACAGGTTTTGAAAACCTGTGAGGTCTTTGCTTTTGAAGGAAACCTATCGCTAAAGAAAATCTCCCCTCCGTTGGAGGGGCAGGGGGAGGACTTTTTTATACCTTTGCACTTCTAAAATTTATTATGGAATACGCAGAAAATATATTGGGAACCATCGGTAACACACCCATGGTGAAAATCAACAAAATAATTGGGGACATTCCCGCTTTGGTGCTTGCCAAATACGAAACTTTTAATCCCGGCAACTCGGTAAAGGACCGTATGGCGGTTAAAATGATAGAAGATGCCGAAGCCGATGGCAGATTAAAACCGGGCGGAACTATCATTGAAGGAACTTCCGGAAATACTGGGATGGGTCTAGCTTTGGTCGCAATAATTAAAGGCTATAAAATGGTCTGCGTAATCAGCGACAAACAAAGCAAGGAAAAAATAGATATTCTAAAAGCGGTGGGAAGTAAGGTTATAGTTTGCCCAACCAACGTTTCGCCAGAGGATCCACGCAGTTATTATTCCACTTCAAAGCGTCTTGCTGAGGAAACGCCTAATAGTTGGTACGTAAACCAATATGATAATTTGAGCAACACCAAAGCGCATTACGAAAGCACTGGTCCGGAAATCTGGAAACAGACCGACGGAAAGGTTACGCATTTTGTAGTTGGAGTGGGAACAGGCGGAACCATTAGCGGTGTGGGCAAATATTTAAAGGAACAAAATCCGAACGTAAAAGTTTGGGGAATTGATACCTACGGAAGCGTTTTCAAAAAATACCACGAAACCGGGATTTTTGATGAAAATGAAATCTATCCGTACATCACTGAAGGGATTGGTGAAGATATTCTTCCGAAGAATGTGGATTTTAGTGTGATTGATGGTTTCACTAAAGTAACCGATAAAGATGCTGCAATCTACACACAGAAACTTGCGAAAATGGAAGGTTTTTTCCTTGGAAATTCAGCCGGAGCTGCAATTAAAGGTTTGCTTCAATTGAAAGATCATTTTACAAAAGACGATGTTGTTGTAATACTTTTTCACGATCACGGAAGCCGTTACGTTGGTAAAATGTACAATGACGAATGGATGCGCGAACGCGGATTTATTGAGGATGAAGCTAAGAACGCTTCAGATTTGATAAAAGAACACGCAGACAAACCACTAATTACCGTTAAAACGGAAGAGCTTGTGGGCCATGCCATTGAACGGATGAAGAAATACAATATTTCCCAGATTCCGGTGGAAGATACAACAGGTTTTGTGGGCGCTTTGGACGAAACCGATTTGCTCCGCAAATATCTGGAGAACAAAAATGTGGCTGATCTTCCCATAAAAGAAGTGATGCACAAACCTTTCCCCATAGTAAAGAAAAGTACTCCCATTGAGGAGATTTCAAAATTGATTCACAAAGAAAACAATGCTGTATTAGTTGATATGGGGGACGGACAATATAATATTATAACAAAGCATGACATCATAAGCTCCTTGTAAATAATTTCATTATAAATAAATCCCGTTCTATATCCAATGGAGCGGGATTTTTGTTAATTTTAAACTGAAATGAAAAACGAAGCAAAAAAATTATTTCGGTTTTTACGCACCAAGCCCGTTCCTGCAAATACCAATGAAATATTAGCACTGGAACGAACCAAGCTTGCCAATGAGCGTACGCTTCTTTCCTATATCCGCTCTTCGCTATATCTGCTCTTGGGAGGCATTGCGCTTCTGCAGCTTAAAGATTTCCGAAATGTCCACTGGTTGGGTTATATTGCGCTAGTGTTTTGTGTTCTGTTTTTGGCAGTGGGTGTTTTTAGGTACATATTGCTTTATAGACGTTTGTATAAATGGAATAGAATCCTCTTTGCCGATACCATTACCGAAAAAGTAGAAAAGGAATTGGAACACGAAGATGAAAAGAAAAAAGAAGTAGCGGAAGCGGAATAATTTTCCTATTTTTATACGTACCACCCCCAGATTCTCCCCTCAAACTTTATCGAAATGAAAGAGGATTTTCTACATTACGTATGGAAATTTCGGAAATTTGACACATCGGGTTTATCCACTGTTGACAACGAAATCCTGTTTGTAATAAAGGAAGGGCAGCACAACCAAAATTCAGGCCCAGACTTCTTTAATGCACAGGTTGAAATGGCGGGCCAGCTATGGGCGGGCAACGTTGAAATCCACATTAAATCTTCTGATTGGTATACGCATGGTCATCATAACGATCCCGCTTTTGACAATGTAATCCTGCACGTAGTGTGGCAGCACGATTCCGAGATTTACAGAAAGGACGGAGCGGTAATCCCTACTTTGGTTTTAAAGGAATACGTTTTTAAAAACACTTTGGAGCGCTATCAAAAATTGTTTTCAAAACACCAATTATGGATCAATTGCGAAAAGGATTTTGAGAAACTGGATACCTTTACAATTGAAAATTGGCTGGAAAGGCTTTACTTTGAAAGACTTCAGCAAAAAGAAACCTTTATTTTAAATGAATTGAAAAGCACTCAAAACCATTGGGAATCGCTTCTTTTTAGAATGCTCTGTCGTAATTTTGGTTTGAATGTGAATGGCGAATCCTTTTTTAGCATTGCAAAATCTGTTGATTTTTCGGTAGTTAAAAAATGCAGTCAAAGTCAGTTTGATATGGAAGCTCTTCTTTTTGGACAGGCAAGTTTGCTGGATGAAAGTATGGAAGATGGATATTTTGAAAAGTTGAAGGTTAGGTACCATTACCTTCGGCATAAGTTCAATTTGGAGAATAGTGTGGTGATTGGCCCAAAATTTTTCCGCTTGCGGCCACCCAATTTCCCAACACTGCGTTTGTCACAGCTTTCGGTGCTTTATGCTGAAAACCGGAATTTATTTTCAGAGATTATTTCAATAAATAAAATGGAAGATTTTTACGCTATTTTTAAAATTGCTGCGAGTGAATATTGGGACCTACATTACAACTTTGGTCTTGGAACATTTGATCGGAAAAAGAGGTTAAGCAAAAGCTTTGTGGATTTGTTGGTGATAAATACCATAATTCCGGTAAAATTTTGCTACGCTTCCCAAAGTGGGAAAGATGTTTCGGAAGAAATTCTTGCCCTTGCTTCGGAAATAGCTTCAGAGGAAAACTCGATTGTAAAGAAATTTAATTCCTTAATGCCGGTGTCGGGGAATGCCTATCAATCACAGGCCCTGCTTCAACTTAAAAACGAATATTGCGATAAAAACAAGTGTTTGCAATGTGCCGTGGGAAACTTCATTTTAAAAGAATAACAGTCAATATTCTAAAATTGTAACCAAAAGGATTACGGGCTAAAATAATTGATATAAAAAAACGTAATTTGCACCTAGGATGAAGGCCATTTACAAACTAAAATATTATCTCGAGAAACGCGGGTTTTACGTGTCTTCCCGTTTGGCAGATCGTTTGGGTATGCGTGCCAAAAATGTGCGCTTGTTTTTTATTTATGTTTCTTTTGCTACGTTTGGGGTAGGTTTTGCAATTTATCTAACGTTGGCTTTTGTGCTGAAATTAAAGGATCTTGTAAATACAAAACGTACCTCGGTATTCGATTTGTAAAGTCCAAAATTCGGTTCAAATTTCCTTTAAAACAAATATTTTCTATAGATGAAAAATATATTCCAATCAAAAATAACGATTCCGCTTTTGTTACTTTTTGGGGTATTTATTATTAGTGTTTTTGGGTTTCACTATTTTTCGGACTATACCTGGGTAGATTCACTCTATATGACTGTAATTACCATTACTACCGTAGGCTACGGAGAAGTGATGCCCCTGAGCCCAATGGAAAAAATATTTGTTTCGCTTCTAATTCTTTCAAGTATCTTTATAGTTGGGTATGCTATTTCTGTAATTACGGAATATATTCTAAGTAAAAACATAGGAAATTTAAGACAAAAACAAGTGCAAAAAAAACTCGAATCCATGCATAACCACATTATCGTCTGCGGCTATGGCAGGAATGGCAAACAAGCCGTCCAAAAGCTGCTGGCGTATAAAAAACCTTTTGTTATCATTGAAAAAAACGAGGAAGTCGTGGACCGTTTAGGGGATGATAATTTGCTTTTTATGTTGGGAAATGCCATAGAAGATGAAATCCTGCTAAAAGCGGGAATAGAAAAAGCATCTTTTTTAATCTGTGCCACGCCCAGCGATGCTGACAATCTTTTTATAGTACTGTCTGCTCGGCAAATGAACAAAAATCTGAAAATAATAAGCCGCGCCACCGAAGAAACCAGTTACAAAAAATTGAAACTCGCCGGAGCCGACAACGTGATAATGCCCGATAAGATAGGGGGAGACCATATGGCTTCCTTGGTAGTTGTTCCAGATTTGGTCGAATTTCTGGATAATTTAAGTGTTTCGGGAAAAGATGATAGTATTAATGTGGAACAAATTCCCTTCGAAAAAATGTGTCCCCACGGAAAGGAACAAGCTATAGAAGATCTGGATGTGCGGAAAAAAACGGGCTGTTCAATAATTGGCTATAGGACCCCCGCCGGAGAATACATTGTAAATCCTGAGCCATCAATGATTTTGAAAAAAAATTCAAAACTCATCTTGATTGGCCGTCCAAACCAGATAGAAAAGTTGAAACACCAGTATGGCGTTTAAGAAAACGTTAACAAATTTTCTGGCATTTTTTTGAGATTCTAGAAATTTTTAAGCATCTTGCTTGCTTTATAAAAAAACATTTCATTTAAAAACCCACTATGAAGAAATACCTTCTTTCCCTATTCACTCTTTTACTGCCTTTTATAACCTTTGCACAAGAACAAAAAAGTCTGGGAGATAAAATCGATGCCATTTTTGCTAAATATACAACGCCAATTGTTGATTTGATTTTTTATCCTATATCAATTGCAGGAAAAGATGTGCCAATTGTAATTATTCTTTTATTATCGGGAGCACTTTTTTTCACACTGTATTTTAATGGGGTTAACTTTAGATATCTAAAAACTTGTATAAAAACCGCCTCAGGAAAATATGACGAACTAGATCATCATGTTCCTGCTGATCAAGAAATTGAGGTAAAGGATGGTAAAATTCTCGACACCGTCCAATTAACTGGAGAGGTTCCCGGAGAGGTTACACACTTTCAGGCGTTAACTGCTTCCCTCTCTGCCACGGTTGGATTGGGGAATATTGCCGGGGTTGCGGTTGCCATTGCAATTGGCGGGCCAGGCGCAACAATATGGATGATTGTAGCTGGACTTTTAGGAATGGCTTCAAAGTTCGTGGAATGTACTTTGGGTGTAAAATATAGAGAAGTAGACGAAAATGGAAAAACCTATGGTGGCCCCATGTACTATCTTACAACGGGTCTGAAAGAAATGGGAATGCCTGTTTTTGGTAAAGTGTTGGCTATCTTTTTTGCGGTTATGTGTATTGGAGGATCTTTTGGCGGGGGAAATATGTTTCAATCCAATCAAGCAGCAGCACAGTTAACACAATTAATGGATTGGGATGGGCCAAACGCAGGCCTTTATGTAGGTCTGGTTATGGCTGTGGTTGTTGGTCTGGTAATAATTGGAGGAATAAAAAGAATAGGATCCGTAACTGAAAAAATAGTCCCTTTTATGGCTATTGTTTATGTAGGTGCTGGTTTAATAATTATTGGAATCAATTTCGATATGATTCCATTTGCAGCCAATCAAATATGGCAAGGTGCCGTAAATCCAAATGCTGCTTTTGGTGGTGTAGTCGGAGTTTTGATTGTAGGATTTCAACGTGCCGCATTCTCTAACGAAGCAGGGGTAGGTTCTGCAGCCATTGCACACTCGGCCGTAAAAACCCGATATCCTGCCAGTGAAGGTCTTACCGCATTATTGGGGCCTTTTGTTGATACGGTTATTATATGTACAATGACCGCTATTGTAATTGTTATTACCAATGCAAAGCACAACTTGTTTACTTATGGAAATCTTGATGCGGCAAGTAATGTTATGCTCAATTCAAACAATCAACCAATCAATGGGGTTGATTTAACTTCGGTGGCTTTTAATTCAGCTATTCCAAATTTCTCCATAGTACTTACCATAGCCGTTATCTTGTTTGCTATTTCCACTATGATTTCTTGGTCCTATTATGGACTTCAATCTTGGAAGTTTCTTTTTGGAAAAGGAAGGGTTTCTGATACTACCTATAAGGTATTGTTTTTAATATTTTTGGTTGTGGGTGCCTCCTCAAGTTTGGGTGCTGTAATCGGTTTTTCCGATGCTATGATTTTTGCAATGGTTTTCCCCAACATTATTGGGTTGGTACTGCTTTCGCCTAAAGTGAAAAAAGAGTTGAGAAAGTACCTGAACGCAATTAAAATAGGTAAAATGGACGCTACCATTCACCATGCAAGTAAAGAAGAGAAAGAAATTTAAAACAGTTTTATAAATAAAATCCCACTTCACGTTCAATAAACAACGGCGGAGTGGGGTTTTACTTTTACTGATTTTTACTATTTCACTTTTGTGTTTTATCGCCTTTAAGATAGCATTAACAAATTTGTTTTCATTGTTTTGAAATATAGTTTTTTTTGAGGATATTGCTTGGCTTTATTTTTAAAGTTCAAACCTTAAAAATCCACTATGAAGAAATATCTTCTTTCGCTGATCACTTTTCTAATTCCATTACTAAATTTTGCACAAGAAACACCTCCCGAAATAGGAATAGATGAACAAATTAATCAGGCATTTTTACCTGTTTCCAATTTTTTCTCTAATGTCATTTTCTTTCAAATAGGTGGAATTCCCTTTATTCTAATATTACTTGTTTTCAGTGCCACATTTTTCACCTTATATTTTGGGTTTCCTAATTTCAGATATTTTTGGCGGGCAATACAAACTGTTCGAGGCAAATATGAGGATATAGAAAACCATGGAGCAAAAATTTTATATGGAGAAGGCGGCATTGCTCAAGGTGTTGACATGAATAAGGTTGACGATTTTCGGGCACACGTAGATGCACTTGACGATGATTTGGCTATTGATGGTGATATTGTTGATACAATACGCGATGAAAGCTCTGACGGGGAAGTTAGCCATTTTCAAGCTTTGGCAACAGCAGTTTCCGGTACAGTAGGTAACGGTAATATAGCGGGGGTTGCATTAGCAATTGCACTTGGGGGTCCCGGAGCTACTTTTTGGATGGTTGTATGTGGGCTTTTGGGTATGTCTACAAAGTTTGTGGAATGTACCTTGGGAGTTCAATATAGAGATGTTGGTGCAGACGGAACTGTGTATGGAGGACCAATGTTTTATTTGAGCAAAGGGCTGAAGGAAAAAGGCTTTGCAACATTGGGCAAAATAACCGCAGTGCTGTTTGCTGTTTTTTGTATTGGTGGCTCTTTTGGTGGTGGTAATGCCGCACAATCAAATCAAGCAACAATTGTTTTGAAAGATTTGTTTAACCTTCAAAGCACTGCAGCTGGTTTTTGGATTGGCGTATTGCTTGCTATTTTGGTTGGTATCATCATAATTGGAGGTATAAAAAGGATTGCACAGGTAACCGAAAAGGTAGTCCCCTTCATGGCTATTTTTTATATAATTGCCTGTTTATATATAATTTTCAGCAATTATACATTGATTGACGATGCTGTAAGTTTAATAATGGCTGAGGCATTTAAACCAACTGCCGTTGGAGTTGGATCTTTAATAGGAGTATTATTGGTCGGTTTTAAAAGGGCTGCGTTTTCCAATGAAGCAGGTGCAGGTTCTGCATCAATTGCCCACTCTGCAGTTCGTACAAAATATTCGGCCAGTGAAGGTTTGGTGGCACTTTTAGAGCCTTTTATTGATACAGTAGTTATATGTACTATGACTGCTTTGGTAATTATCATTTTTAATATGGGGGGATATTTTGAATATGGCGATGTAACGGGTCATGGGGTGGCAATTATTGATGGCGTGTCCTATGAAGGTTCCGGAATCACTGCTCAAGCCTTTCACGCATTTATCCCCTATTCCAATATTTTCTTGACTATTGCTGTATTCCTTTTTGCAGTATCAACAATGATATCTTGGTCATATTATGGGCTCCAAGCTTGGAAATATCTTTTCGGAAGGGGAAAAACCATGGATTTAGTTTACAAAGTTCTTTTTTGTATCTTTATTATTATTGGTGCCGCCGCAAATATGAAATCAATTTGGGACTTTTCCGATGCGATGATATTTTCAATGATTTTTCCGAATATGATCGGCTTGTTCTTCCTCTTCCCAGTAGTAAAAAAACAATTGCGCCGCTATTTGGATGCTATAAAAATTAAGAAAGAAGCTTTATCGGATTAAAATTTTTCAAATGAATATAAAATCCCACTTCATGTTCAACAGACAACAGCGAAGTGGGATTTTACTTTTGTTGCTACTTATCATTTCATTATTGTGCGTTTACTTTTTTGTGGATTTTTCAGAAGAAGATGTGCTGGACGTTTCTTCTTCTCAAATTGTTTCCCTTCAAAAAGAATTGGATTCCCTTAGGATTGCGGAAATTGAAAACAAGAAACCAAAAAAATATCCATTCAACCCAAATTATATAACAGACTTTAAAGGCTATACTTTGGGGATGTCAAACGAGGAGATAGACCGCTTGCTTCAATACAGAAAGGAAGGGAAATGGATCAATTCTGCCGCAGATTTTAAAAACGTTACTAAAGTTTCCGATTCATTGCTGAACGAGATCAGCCCTTATTTTAAATTCCCCGAATGGATTACAAATCCAAAAGCAAAGACCGAATTCAAAAGTTTTTCTTCAAACAAAGGCTTTTCAGAAAAAACCTATTCACAAAAAATTGATTTAAATATCGCCGCCGAGGCACAACTGCAGCAAGTAAGCGGTATAGGTGAAGCCTTGAGCAAACGGATTGTTGCATATCGTGAAAAACTTAAGGGATTCAGCGATGATATTCAGTTATACGAAGTTTACGGCTTGGATCCCGTTGTGGTTCAAAGAACATTGAATGTTTTTACGGTTAAAACCCCAAAACCGATTGCTAAATTTAATCTTAATAAAGCAAGCGCATCTGATATTGCTACCCTTCCGGGGATATCTTTTGAACTGGGCAAAAAAATTTGGGAATACCGTGTGCTTCATGAAAAAGTAATTTCATTTCAGGAACTGGAAAAAATTGACGGAATGACCGAAAGAAAATTAATACTAATTCAGTTATATTTGTCCATTGAGTAAATTTAAACTTCTGCAAACAGCGGATTTAATAACAGTTAAAGAGAAGCATGGATAAGATGTATTTTACGGAAGAGCACAATTTTTTTAGAAAAAGTTTTCAGGATTTCCTGCAAAAAGAGGTTGTACCCCATATAGAGAAATGGGAAAAAACTGGGCATATTGAACGGTTCATCTGGGAAAAATTTGGAGAAATGGGCTATTTTGGTTTAAGCCAACCGGAAGAGTATGGTGGAATGGCCCTAGACCTTTTTTACACTGTAATCTTTTTGGAAGAACTTCAAAAAATTAATAGTGGAGGCTTTGCAGCTGCTATGTGGGCACACGCCTATTTAGCGATGACGCATCTTAACAAAGAAGCAAACCACGAGCAAAAAGAAAAATATTTAACCCCAAGTATTACTGGTGAAAAAATTGGCTGCCTTTGCATTACTGAGCCTTTTGGAGGAAGTGATGTTTCCGGTATGCGCAGTACAGCCGTAAAAAAAGGGGATAGTTATATTTTGAATGGCTCAAAGACCTTTATAACCAACGGTGTTTACAGCGATTATTTAATTGTAGCCGCTAAAACTTCACCAGAACTTGGCAACAAAGGCATCAGCATCTTTGTGGTGGATAGGGACACAAAAGGCCTTTCCGCAACAAAATTGGACAAATTGGGCTGGCGCGCCAGCGATACCGGCGAAATAGCTTTCGACAATGTTGAAATTCCAGCCGGAAATTTAATGGGCGAGGAGAATAAGGGCTTTCCTTACATTATGCAGCATTTTGCATTGGAAAGGTTGATTATGGCGGTTAATGCACACGCTCGAAGTGAGTTCGCTTTGGAATATACCATTCAGTATATGAAAGACCGTACCGCTTTCGGGAAAAGCATCTCCAAATTTCAGGCACTTCGCCATCGGGTTGCCCAATTGGCCGCAGAGGTGGAAATTACCAAAACCTTCAATTACGTCACCGCAAAACGCCTAAATGATGGGGAATATGTGGTTAAGGAAGCCACGATGAGCAAACTTGTTTCTACCAAAGTTGCCGATGAAGTAATGACCGAATGCCTTCAGTTTTTGGGCGGGTATGGTTATATGGAAGATTACCCACTGGCACGACTTTTACGCGATAGCAGACTGGGGCCAATAGGCGGAGGAACTTCCGAGATTCTTCGTGAAATAATTGCCAAAATGGTTATTGAAGGGAAGGAATATAAGCCGGCTACCTAGATCCATTATCTTTGTACCCAATTTACTTCTTAAATTCAAATTCAAAAATGAGATATTTCCCATTAAAAAATCTTTTCCCAATATTCATTTTTTTCATTGGTGCAACCAGTTTCTCCCAAACGGAACTTAAGGGAAAAGTTGCAGATTTTTTAACCTATGGCGCCATCGAAAGCGCCAGTGTTTATATAGAGAACACCACGGTAGGAACCATTACCAATACCGATGGGAATTTTGTTTTGGTAGTTCCACGTGAATTTGCTAACGATACGCTCGTTATTTCCTCAATAGGCTATAAAAGTTTCAAAACAGCCATTGCGGATTTTGAAAATGGTTCCGACATATTTTTGGAGGAAGACGTAGCCTCTCTGGACGAGGTAGTGGTGGTTGGTGATACCAGGCCCAAAACAGGAAATGATATTGTAATTAGGGCAATTGAAAGATTGCCTAGAAATCTGCCCGAGCAACCTTATTTGCAAAAAGGCTTTTTAAGGCACAAAGAGCGAAACAAAAAGGAATACAAGTGGCTTATTGAAGCCGCAATCACTTTGTATGATTCAAGTTACGCTTCGGGGGCAAAGGATAATTTGAAGATTAATGTTGACGAAATTAGAAAAAGCTACGACTTAAGGGATATTGACAGCCTGTTTACATTTTCGGCATATCTTAAAAGTATGAATTCCAAAGCAGGAAATTTAAATAGGAATTCCATTAAAACCTCATCTTTGATCGAAGCCATAAAATGGAACGATAGCCGTGTAAATGGTTTGGAAAATCTTTTTAAGGGAAGGCTCGGTTTGGTCAGAAATTCAAATATGCGGGACGCTTTACTTGGTAAAAACATGCTGGATAAACATCAGTTTGATTTGGATACCATTTTGGTTGATAATGGAAGAAAGCTTTACAAGATAAAAATTTCAAAAGGTAAAGATTTTATCGGTTTAAATACCCCCAACATATATAACGAAGGTTTTGAACCCCAGGGTTGGCTGTACATTTATTGGGATAATTACGCCATTAAAAAAATAGAATATGAACTGATTGCCGCTTCAGATGTGCAAAAAAGACGAAGCAAAAGTCTTTTTGATACACAGGTAAATCACAAGCTTGTTATAACCTATATGGAGTTTGAGGATAAAATGTATCCTAAATACGTTTATTACGAAACCCCAAAATTGGTCAATATAGGTGATAGGTCTTCAGACAGAGAGAAAACTGAAGGCATTGAAGGTTTTGATAAGGGAGAGCAATTTTACTACACTATACAGGAAATATTGTTTACCGAGATTCTGCATGAGCCAGAAACCATAAACGAAGCATTAGCAAAGGATTGGTCTGCAGATATTTTTTCGCCCAGACCCTATAATGCTGAATTTTGGAAAAACTATAATGTGCTATTGGAAAGTCAGGAAGAAGAAAAGCTTATTCAGGATCTGAGCAAGCGGGCGTCCTTGTTTAAGCAATAGTTTTCCTTTTTCATAAAAAAAATTCATTATTCATTATCCATTATCCATTATTAATTATTAATTTTGCCACCCTAAAGAAAGGAGGTGATGACACTATGTTAATTATACCAGTAAAAGACGGAGAAAATATCGACAGAGCGCTAAAGCGTTTCAAACGTAAATTCGACAGGACCGGCACCATGCGCCAGTTACGTTCACGACAAGCTTTTATGAAACCTTCAGTTAAAAAAAGAGCTCAAGTTCAAAAAGCACAATACATTCAAGGACTTAGGGACGCAGAAGAAATTTAATTTCTTTTTTGTTCAATAAAAGTAAAACCGCAGTACAATTTTTGTACTGCGGTTTTTTAATTTTTACCTACTTTAGGTTTTCAAAAATCAATGCCTTTGCTGCTAATTTTGTACATTTAGCAGGTCGCCCAAACCTAAAAACCTTCAGATAATATGTCCTTTCAAGATTTTATAGATTATCTACAGTTGGAAAAAAAATATTCACCACATACAGTGGTGGCCTATAAAACAGACCTGGATAATTTTTTTTTGTTTGCTTCAAAGGAATATCAGTATACCGACATTAAAAATGTCAATTACGCTGTTATAAGAAGCTGGATAGTTTCATTAGTGGATTCTGGTATTTCAAACCGAACAGTGAACCGAAAGATCTCCTCATTAAAAACGTACTACAAATTTCTGTTGAAAACAGGGCAGTTGGAAGTCAATCCGCTACTAAAGCACAAAGCGCTTAAAACTTCAAAAAAAATCCAGCTTCCTTTTTCGGAAACAGAAATAGACAATGTTATGGAGTTGCTTCAGACCGAACAGGATTTTGAGGGCCTTCGCAATAGATTGATCGTTGAGCTTTTTTATTCAACCGGCATCCGGAGGGCTGAACTCATTAATACTAAAATACAGGATATTTCCATTTCGCAAAAAACAATTAAGGTGCTGGGAAAAAGAAATAAAGAGCGTATAATCCCATTGTTGCCTTCGGTTTTAAATACTGTCAGGGAGTATTTGGTTTTAAGGAGAGGGTTGGAAAACATTAAGGATGATAAGTGTCTTTTTCTTACTTCAAAAGGGGTTAAAGTGTATGAAACGCTTGTCTATAGAATTATTAATTCATACTTTAGTAAAACCTCTGAAAAGGTAAAGAAAAGCCCGCATATTTTGCGGCATTCTTTTGCCACCCACCTTCTAAACGAAGGGGCAGATTTAAATGCCGTAAAAGAGCTTTTGGGACATTCCAGCCTTGCTTCAACGCAAGTGTATACAAATAATAGTATTGCAAAATTGAAAGAGGTCTATCAAAACTCACATCCTCGCAACTAATAAAATAAATTATGGAATAAAAATACATATTACTTTAATCTTAAAAATGATATTATATGAAAGTAAATGTTCAGGCCCCCAACTTTGCCGTAAAAGATGAGCTAATAGTCTTCGTTGAAAAAAAACTTTCCAAGTTGGAACAGTTTTATGATCACATAGTTTTTGCAGACGTGTTTCTCAAGGTTCAAAAAACGAGTGAAAAACAAAACAAAATTGTTGAAATACTGTTGAGTATTCCGGGAGATGATTTAATGGTGAAGAAGGAGGCAAAGACTTTTGAGGAAGCAACTGATGAAGGGGTTAAAACCCTCGAAAGACAACTTAAAAAAAGAAAACACAAACAAAAAGCATATTTATAATAGAATTTTTCAGAAAAAGTTTTGTAGAAAAAATAATTTCTATACATTTGCAGTCCGTTAGAAATAGCGGACTTTTTTATGACCAAATTTTGGCGATAAAAAGGGGTTAAAAAGCCGATGTAGCTCAGCTGGCTAGAGCAGCTGATTTGTAATCAGCAGGTCGTGGGTTCGAGTCCCTCTATCGGCTCTTAAAAAGAGAAGTTCTTTTATGAAATTACCGGGGAGATACTCAAGCGGCCAACGAGGGCAGACTGTAAATCTGCTGACTACGTCTTCGCAGGTTCGAATCCTGCTCTCCCCACCATTTGAGCATAAAGCTGAATGAGGACCTTCGCTGGTTCTCCCGAAGCTTCGGGACTGCTCTCCCCACGCTTTGAAAATTCCAGTTTTCAAGTGCTGAAATTCCAAATAGGGATGCGGGCAATTTTAGATTGGAAATGTTCTTAAAAATTTTGAATTTGGAATTTCCTTTTGGAATTTCCTAAAATGCGGGAGTAGCTCAGTTGGTAGAGCGTCAGCCTTCCAAGCTGAATGTCGCCGGTTCGAACCCGGTCTCCCGCTCAAAAATTCCTGTGAAGGCAGGAATCTCTTCCTTTTTGGAAAAGGAGTAGATTAAATACTTTACGCCGGTGTAGCTCAGGGGTAGAGCGTTTCCTTGGTAAGGAAGAGGTCATGGGTTCAATTCCCATCATTGGCTCAAATTTTAATACACGTAACACTAATATATTTATAACTAAGATTAAAATTAATACAAAATGGCAAAAGAAAATTTCGATCGGTCAAAACCCCACTTAAATGTAGGTACAATTGGACACGTAGATCACGGTAAAACAACTTTAACCGCAGCTATTACCAAAGTAATGGCCGATGCGGGTTATTCGGAAGCCAGATCATTCGACCAAATTGATAACGCTCCAGAAGAAAAAGAAAGAGGTATAACAATTAACTCTTCACACGTAGAATATCAAACTGCTAATCGTCACTACGCACACGTTGACTGTCCTGGTCACGCGGATTACGTTAAGAACATGGTTACTGGTGCTGCCCAGATGGACGGTGCTATTCTTGTTGTTGCTGCTACAGACGGACCAATGCCACAAACTCGTGAGCATATCCTTCTAGGTCGCCAAGTAGGTATTCCACGTATGGTTGTATTCATGAATAAAGTGGATATGGTTGATGATGAAGAATTACTTGAATTAGTTGAAATGGAGATCCGTGATCTTCTTAACTTCTACGAGTATGATGGTGATAATGGACCTGTAATTGCTGGTTCTGCACTTGGTGCACTTAACGGTGAAGAAAAATGGGTGAATACAGTTTTGGAATTGATGGAAGCTGTTGATAGCTGGATTGAATTGCCAACACGTGATGTTGACAAGCCTTTCCTTATGCCTATTGAAGATGTATTCTCTATTACTGGTCGTGGTACTGTTGCAACAGGACGTATTGAAACTGGTGTAGCCAACACAGGTGATGTTGTTGACATTATCGGTATGGGTGCTGAAAAATTAACTTCTACAGTTACTGGAGTAGAGATGTTCCGTAAAATTCTTGATAGAGGTGAAGCTGGAGATAACGTTGGTATCCTTTTAAGAGGTATTGAAAAGAACGATATCCGTCGTGGTATGGTTATCTGTAAAAAAGGATCAGTAACGCCACACGCTAAATTTAAAGCTGAGGTTTATATTCTTAAAAAAGAAGAAGGTGGACGTCATACTCCATTCCACAACAACTACCGTCCTCAGTTCTACGTTCGTACAACTGACGTGACAGGAACAATTATGCTTCCTGATGGTGTTGAAATGGTTATGCCTGGTGATAACTTAACTATCCACGTTGAGTTGCTACAATCAATTGCAATGAACGTAGGTCTTCGTTTCGCTATCCGCGAAGGTGGACGTACTGTTGGTGCAGGTCAGGTAACTGAAATTTTAGACTAATTAAATATAATTAAAAGTCTCTTGGTGTCCCGAATTTCCTTCGGGATACCTTGGCTTTTATAACGGGTTTAGCATTACTATATAAAAGAGAGTGATGGTGCTACACTCGGTTAAACGGGTTTAGCTCAGTTGGTAGAGCACTGGTCTCCAAAACCAGGTGTCGGGAGTTCGAGTCTCTCAACCCGTGCAAAAAGATTTACTTTCTGAAATACTTTTATAAAAGAAAATCTTCGGGAAAATCTGAACTTTAATCGGCGACAAAATGGTGAACTATATTACAGAATCATACAACGAGCTTAAGAGTCATGTTACATGGCCTACTTGGGCAGAAGCACAAAAGCTTACCGTTATTGTGGCGGTATTCTCAATTTTGCTTTCTCTAGCAGTTTGGGGAGTAGATACAGTATTCCACTGGGTAGTGGACCAATATTTTAAATGGATCAAGTCGTAAATAATGACTGAAACAACAAGTGCAAAAAAGTGGTATGTAGTCCGTTCCGTAAGTGGACAGGAAAACAAGATCAAATCGTATATCGAGTCAGAGATAAAACGATTGGAGCTAGAGGATTCTATTGACCAAGTTCTAGTACCCACTGAAAAAGTTATACAAATACGTAATGGAAAAAAAGTAAATAAAGAACGCGTTTACTTTCCCGGTTACATAATGATACAAGCAAATCTGGGAGGTGAAATTCCCCATATTATAAAATCAATAAACGGTGTTATCGGCTTTTTGGGTGAAACCAAAGGTGGAGATCCCGTGCCGCTTAGACAATCTGAAGTAAACAGAATGTTAGGAAAGGTTGATGAATTATCCGTTAAAGATGATAACGTAAACATTCCTTTCATTTCCGGCGAAACCGTAAAAGTAATAGACGGACCGTTCAACGGATTTAACGGTACCGTAGAAAAAATAAATGAAGAAAAGCGTAAGCTCGAGGTTATGGTGAAAATATTCGGAAGAAAAACACCATTGGAACTCAGCTATATGCAAGTTGAAAAAGTTTAATTGTTACGCTTAATAGGTTTTTTCTTAGGCTTCCACTTTCGAAAAACCGCTTAAAAAATGAAAAATGGCAAAAGAAGTCAGTAAAGTAGTTAAGTTGCAAGTTCGCGGAGGTGCTGCTAACCCATCGCCACCAGTTGGGCCTGCCCTAGGTGCTGCCGGTGTTAACATCATGGAGTTCTGTAAGCAATTTAATGCAAGGACCCAAGATAAGCAAGGAAAAGTATTGCCAGTAGCGATCACGGTTTATAAAGACAAATCTTTCGATTTTGTTATCAAAACCCCACCCGCTGCCGTACAAATATTAGAAGCTGCTAAAGCAAAAAAAGGCTCCGGTGAACCACACGCAAAAAAAATTGCCACTATCTCTTGGGATCAAATTAAAACGATCGCGGAAGACAAAATGCCCGATCTTAATGCATTTACTGTAGAATCTGCTATGAAAATGGTAGCAGGGACTGCACGTTCCATGGGAGTTAAAGTAAAAGGTGACGCACCTTTTTAATCTGATAAAAGAATCTATAAAATGGCACGATTAACTAAAAAGCAAAAGGAAGCCCGCACAAAGGTAGAGCCTAACAAGGCCTATTCAGTTGCTGAAGCTTCTGCTTTAATAAAAGAAATCACCAGCGTAAAGTTTGATGCTTCCGTTGACCTTGCGATACGTCTTAACGTGGATCCACGTAAAGCGAATCAAATGGTTAGAGGCGTTGTTACACTTCCACACGGAACAGGTAAGGACGTTAAGGTATTGGCCTTGGTAACTCCAGATAAGGAAGCCGAAGCCAAAGAAGCCGGAGCAGACTACGTAGGTCTTGATGAGTACCTCGACAAAATTAAAGGAGGTTGGACAGATGTTGACGTAATTGTAACTATGCCAAGTGTTATGGGTAAATTGGGTCCCTTGGGACGTATTTTAGGACCACGTGGTCTTATGCCAAACCCAAAGACCGGTACCGTTACAATGGACGTTGCTAAAGCAGTTTCAGAAGTGAAAGCTGGTAAAATCGACTTCAAGGTTGATAAAACCGGTATTGTACACGCAGCAATCGGGAAAGCATCTTTTGATGCCGAAAAAATTGCAGGAAACGCAAGAGAATTATTAACAACCCTCGTTAAACTTAAGCCTCAGGCGGCAAAAGGTGTTTACATTAAGAGCATCTTTATGTCCAGCACAATGAGCCCTGGCGTTCAAGTGGATACCAAAAGGTTTACTGAGCAGTAAAAACTTGAAATTATGACAAGAGAAGAAAAATCACAAGTAATTGAAACGTTGACTGCACAGTTGTCTGATAACGCCAATATCTATTTGGCAGACATCTCAGGCCTTAACGCAGGGAACACTACTAACCTTCGCCGTGCTTGTTTTAAAGCGGGTGTTCAGTTAGCAGTTGTTAAGAACACATTGCTTAAAAAAGCAATGGAGAGTTCAGATAAGGACTTTGGTGAATTAACAGAAATTCTTAAAGGAAACACTTCCTTAATGTTTTCTGAAACAGGTAATGCACCTGCCAAAGTAATTAAAGAATTCAGAAGAAAATCTGATAAGCCTTTATTGAAAGGAGCCTTTATCCAAGAATCTATTTACGTAGGTGATGATCAATTGGATAACTTGGTTAACCTTAAATCTAAGGACGAACTTGTTGGAGAAATCATCGGGTTGTTGCAATCGCCTGCTAAAAACGTTATTTCAGCTCTTAAGAGTGGTAGTAACACAATCGCAGGACTTGTTAAAACCTTATCCGAAAGAGAAGGATAAAATTTCATTTAGCACTAATTAATTTATATAAACACAATTATTTTTAAAAACGATAGAAATGGCAGATTTGAAAGATTTCGCAGAAAAATTGGTTAACCTAACAGTAAAAGAAGTTAACGAG
>JBBQQN010000022.1:0-35681 GCA_038215845.1 Flavobacteriales bacterium
AGATGCATCGGAAGTAAATTTTGTGTCAATGGCCGCTTTTCCTAAAAATAACGGCACTAAATTAGTCCGGATACGTGGATTGCAAGGAGATTTCCCTTTTTACGGAAAACTTGAAACACAACCTATTACAGCCGCTACTTCCTATCAAGCTTTAGGTAGCGCTTTGGTTGATGCTACCTTGATGTTGCAATACAACCTTCAAGCTGGCGACTCCATTAAAATAGGCGAAATAACATTGCCCATAACTGGAGAATTAAACGCCATTCCTGGTAATAATGCTGTCTCCAGTTCTGTTGCCCCCTTGGTAGTAATACCTTTTCGGCTTATAGCCGACACCGAATTATTACAGTTCGGAAGCAGAAAACAATATCAATATTTCTTCAAGCAACCCAATACAGATCTGGTGGCACTGGAAGAACACATAGAACCTATGCTCAAAGCCGAAAACGCAGACTTGGATACCCACACCAGCACGAGCAGCAGATTGGGGCGCCGCTATGACAATGTAGGCTCGTTTTTAAACCTGACCGCCTTCATTGCACTCTTGCTTGGCTGTGTAGGGATTGCCAGCTCGGTAAATATCTATATCAAGGAAAAAATAAAAGCGATTGCAGTTTTAAAATGTCTGGGTGCGTCCAGAAAACAAAGCTTTTTGATTTACTTGATACAGATTGCAGGAATAGGAATCCTAGGAGGTATTATTGGAACCATAATAGGGGTGGGGCTACAGGAACTTTTTCCCATTGTATTAAAAGAGTTTTTACCCTTCGATATAACCATATGCATTACCGCACAACCGCTAATCATAGGCGTTCTCTTAGGCTTGGTGATGTCGGTTTTGTTTGCCTTATTGCCTTTATTGCGCACATGGTACGTTTCACCCTTGGAAGTGCTACGGGTTAGCGGCGACACCTTAAAGTATTCAGGGAAAGCCCGTTATATTGCCATTGCCGTGATTGTTTTGTTTTTATACGCCTTTTCCTATTGGTTGCTTAAAGATTGGTTATTTGCATTGGCCTTTATCGGCGGGATTCTCGTCACCTTCGGTATCCTTGCAGGGATTGCCATCGGTAGCATGAACTTGGTTAAAAGGTATTTTCCCAAGGGCGCCGGGTTTACTACACGGCAGAGTTTGCTGAATTTATTTCGTCCCAACAATCAAACTGTTGTATTACTGGTAGCTATTGGGTTGGGTACCTTTTTAATCAGCACGCTTTACTTTACAAAAGATATTTTACTCGATAAAGCCGCATTGGGGCAAACCTCAGAGAGTGCAAACTTGATTACCTTGGACGTACAACCGGACCAAATAGCTGAGGTGGCAGACACCTTTAAAGCGAATGACTTGACGGTATTGGATAATATCCCGATTGTTACTATGCGGATGCACAGCATAAAAAATGAATTGGTAAACAGCTTGCGAACGGATAGTACTTCCCAAGTAAAAGGCTGGCTTTTAAACCATGAGTTTAGAGCCACCTATCGCAGTAAACTTACCGATTCCGAAGAAATTATAGCAGGGGAGTGGGTGGCTTTACATAAAGCAGACGATCCCATCCAAATTTCTATCTCCGATAATTTGGCTGAAGATGCCAAGGTTACCGTTGGCGATTCTATTGTTTTTAATGTACAGGGCGTATTGATGGAAACGGTGGTTAGCAGCATCCGAAAAGTGGATTGGACCAATCTGCAACCTAATTTTACTGTGGTATTTCCAAAAGGCGTATTGGAAAATGCGCCACAGTTTAATGTGTTGACAACCTATGCGCCCACGGAAGCCAGTTCTGCTATCCTGCAACGAGACTTGGTCACTAAATTTCCCAATGTGTCTGTTATAGATTTAAGGCAGATGTTTACGGTAATAGAAGATATCCTGAATAAAGTATCTTGGATTATTAATTTTATGGCGTTTTTCAGCATACTTACGGGAATTATTGTTTTGATTGGCTCTGTGCGTACTAGTAAATACCAGCGAATAAAGGAAAGCGTTTTACTGCGAACCCTGGGCGCAAAAAACCAACAGATATTGACCATTACCGCCCTGGAATATCTATTTTTAGGAATTCTGGGCAGCCTTTTGGGAATACTCTTGGCGCTTGTTAGCAGTATACTCTTGGCGGTATTTGTATTTGATGAACCTTTTACACCTTCACTAATCCCATTCTTGGTTTTTTTACCTGGAATTTCCCTCTTGGTTTTGGGGATTGGGTTGAGCAATATTTGGGAAGTTTTAAGGAGCTCGCCTTTGGAGGTGCTGCGGAGAAGTGGGTGTGTGGTATAAACTATTATACAAGCCTACCTCGAGCGCAGTCGAGAGGTCATTGCGAGCGGAGCGCAGTCGAAGTGCGGCAATCCTATGAAAGAAAATAGCCTGCCCTGAGCGGGAGCTTCTCCTTAGCGTAGCCGAAGGGTCATTGCGAGGCCGATAGGCCGTGGCAAATCGAAGATTCAGCCTAGTTAATCTGTTGAGACTAACTTGCCATCATCATCAAAAATACTACACCAGAGGAGCTTTTTGTGGATAGGGCCTTTAAGGTGTCATTGATGTCACATACTCACAGATTCACAAACTCACAAAATCACAAATTCACTAATCTTAGGCTAAAGCCTAGAGCAAAATGCAGATTAATTCATTTTGTATAATAAATTAATATGCGCCTTACATATAAATGCAGAAAATTTTCTTTAATTTTTTATCATATTAAATGTAGGAAAACTCCTATATTTGTTTCTTAAGGTAGTTTTCTCTCATGAAAGTTGAAGTTGTTTTTATTTAAAATAAAAATCCTTTCAAAAAACTATTTCTTTTGCGCGACTTGGGGTCGCCAATGCTGCCCCCTAAATCTATTATGAATTGGTTGGGGGGCTTTTTTTATTAGGGTAGATTTTGTTGCTTCTTCGGCAAATGCACAAGATTGTTTTGTTAGATTATAAGAGGCCTTTGATATCAGAAGGGCATATCCTGTAGTAGATGGTATGCATCGAAATGTATATTTATCCTTGTTCGAAAATGGATTTTCAAGTTGTATCTCAGGAAAAATACATGTAGAAATTATATGATGATAAAACTTATGATTTATTAAAACGAAATTCTACAATTCATAAAAATAAAAGCCAACAATCGTAAACGGAATTTCTGAAAATACAAACATATTTTATCAAAAAATAAAGCAGTAACACAAAAGTGAAGCCCAATCCAGCAGTCCAATAATCCCTTTTCGCTCTTCGCTCTACCCTAATTCCTAAATAACCCTTCATCCTTATTCACCATTCAATCACTACTCAGTACTCACTACTCACTACTCAGTACTCACTACTCACTACTCACTACTCACTACTCACTACTCACTACTCACTACTCACTACTCACTACTCACTACTCACTACTCACTACTCACTACTCACTAATCCCTAATCCCTAATCCCTAATCAAAAATTCTTATATTAGTACAGCAACTTATTTAAAAGCAGTACAATGCCTATACTTAAGTCTTCCATTATAAAAATCATCGGCTCTATCAAGGGCGTTACCTTTTATTACTTAAATGGAAAACATATTTCTCGTAAATCATCCCCGCCAACCAAAGATCAAATTTACAATGATCCCCGTTTTGCTACAGTAAGAGCAAATAACAAAGAATTCGGTGGGGCATCCTCTTGTTCAAAAGCCATTTGCACCGGCTTGCAAGAGAATGTAAAAACCTTTAAGGACAGCCGTCTTACTAGTCGGCTAACAGGTATTTGCCGTAAAATAATCCAAAAGGGGAGGGGTAGGCCTGGACAAAGGGAGGCAAACCTCTTTAACCACAATCAAGCGCTCCTAGGCTTTCAACTGAACAAAATGCAAATATTTAACCAGCTCTATACAGCAAAACCTACAATTTCCATAGATCAAGACCGTACTAGTATCAATGTGAAAATTGCGAAAAGTACTAAGGAAAACCTAATGAAATATCCAAAATCTGCAACGCACTTCCAGCTCATAGCAGCAATAAGTATAGTTTCAGTACATACCTGGAATGAGGAAACAAAAAAATACCAGCCGGTATATCCAGAATCAAATGCCTTGGGTGCATCAGTAGTTACTATTCCATTATTATGTAAAATAGAGCATCAAAACATAAGCCTACAGATCAATACGCCCATAGCATCAATCCCTCAAGAAGTAGCCATAACAGTATGGATAGGAATAAGTTTCAGAAAAATGGAAGAAAACCATCAGCTTATAAAATTGGAAAGCACAAAGGCCATGGAGTGCATTGCAGTAGTATGATTATAAAATACAGTCTATCATAAAATTAAAAACAAAAGTGTCCAAGAATATATGAATAACCGAAGCCTCGATAAAATTCTTAACGAGGCTTCGGTCTATAAAAGATAAAGGGGGCAATTCCTTAAATCTTATTATGTTATTTTTTTGTTGAGATAATCTTTATTTAATAAATGTTCAGAGTAGCTTCAGTGCCTATAACTTTCATTGGACTATATCGCTTATTAAGAAATGGGCTTAACAATGCTAGGATAGTATGGGAGTGGGAAGTTTCCTTACGGTTTCTTAAAAAAGTCTCCAATTCCTCCAGTTGGCTATAGTTATTCAGTGTACTAAACCCGGTTCGGTATTTACTAAACAGCCTATCACCAATTCTCCTGTCCAGAATTTTGGTAATATTATTATGGCGTCTATCCTGGTGAATGGTTTTAAACAAATTATCGAGGGGCTGTTTGTGGCCTTCCAAAATTTGAATAAAAGTTCCTTCGTTATATAATAATATCCCTGTAATATTCCTGGTAGAATTGTTATTGACACTCTGACAAAATAATTCATCTAAATGTCTCTCTTCAAATAATTTTACGGCATTACTTATATAGACGATTGTTCTTATCATAACTGTTGGGGGTTATCATGCAAAAAAACGTTATAATTAATAAAACATAAACAAGGTTTTGTTAATTGTGCTTTATTTAATACTCTAATAACCTTGTAGTTAAGTCAAATAAATATAAACAAATCACAAACCAACCACAATTCATCAATAAACAATCACCAATCGCAATTCGCTAATTAGCTAATTCCTAATAACCAATCACTATTCACTATTCACCATACACAATCCAAGGTTCACCCGTATATACTCCATGCATACCTCATGGATACCCCATAGATAAGCCATGGGTAAGCCATGGATAAGTAATAAATAGGAACCATTCAACAATCACTATTCGCTAATTCGGTAATTCCTAATCCCCTAATCCCCTAATCACAATTCACCATTCACCCACAACAATGTGTTCTATAATTTATATTATGTAAAATAGAATATTTAAAAGCCCATATAGATTATACGCTTCACCCTCTTTGCTTTATATCTTCTCTTTTAGTTGTAATGTCAATTTACCCCCTCTACAGCTATTGACCTAGGAAATGCTTTTCTTATTGATACCGCACCCCAGCCCAGATATTATTGTTTACGTCCACCCAAACATCATAGACCAAAAGCTTTTGGCCGGGCTGTACAAAAACCCCATTGCGCTCATAGTTTTCGCCTTCGTAGAGTTCGCTTTTAAACAATGGCGTTATTATATCTTCGTATTGCGGTGGCGTAGTTTGCTCGCCAGAATAAAAAAGATATTTGCTGAAATTATAATCGCCACCTTTTACACCGTACCAAACCGTTGCGGTTTTGGGCAACAACTTGTTTATTTCATTATAGGCGTCTGTATAATATTTTGAGGTTTTCCCGTAGGTATATAAAAAGGCAATATAACTGTCCAGATTATTTTTACCGTAAGCAGTATTCCAGTCTTGGTCTTCAACCGTTGCATTTACAAGGCTCCCATCATATTCTGTTATTGAATCATTGGTATCTTCATAATTACTCAAATTATTGGCCTTTGGAGTTAATATGGCCACTAAAACCAAAATAATGGCAACTACCAGCGCGCCCCCTACAAAAATCCCTCCTATTATATATAGTAAATTATTGTTCTGCTTTTGTTCCCTTTTTTGAAAAACAGGAGCGTTCGTGTTTTGTGGCGAGGCGGTGTTTTGATTTGGAGGAACAAAGGTTCCCGCTGTTACCGGTACGGTGCCTTCATTCATTAATTGAAGGTTTATATCCTTCACCAACCTTTCAAAGCCCAACTGATGGCCAAGGGCTGGAAAATCTATATATTGTTTTCGCGCCAAACGCATGGGCACACTGCAATCCTCTATTTTAATGGGGTTTAAGTTTTTCCCCAAACTCATTGCGTAGGACATCTCATCCTTTACGCCCTCTGATTCTACGGAGCTTTTTGAAAGTATAAGGACCACTGCATCCGCTTTTTTTAATTCTTCTTCAATGGTATCGTCCCAATCGTTGCCCGTTATTATATTTTTGTCGAACCACACATCGAAGCCCTGTTTGCGAAGTGCCTGTACCAGTGATGAAACATACTCGGTATCCTTTTTGGAATAACTGATGAATATTCTTTTTGAAGCCATTACCTGAAGGTTTTAAAATTAACTCCCAATATTTTGAAGCCTGTCGCAGGACAGGTTTAATCCTCTTTACAGAGATCGTAGGTTTTCTCAAATATCGCCTTGTCACAGGCATATTTTTCACCGTCTACGCCTACCATCAACCAATCTCCCGGTTTGCCTTTCATTTTGCCTTCCATGGTTTCAACCTCAAAATATTCCTCAATCTGTACACATTTTATGGGGATGGGTTTTTTTACGGCTTTTTTAAACGGTAGCTCCGGAAGCTCGTCTTGAGTGAATGTGAGCATTGTTATCAAATTTTAAAATTAAATTACGATAAAAAATTGACTTTTAGGAATTTAATAAACGGTTCTTCTTCGCTGTCAGTCCCCATTAAACGGGTAAAGGCATTGAAGGCATTACTGTATATGGATATCTTTTCGCGGATTCCTGCCATTTTTGCCGCCTTTACATAATACTCCATCGCTTTTTCAAAATCGCCTAAATAAAGCGAGGCTTCCCCAAGGGTTGCAAGTTTCCACATACTGTTAAAAGGGTCTTTTTCGGTTGCTGCGATTGCTTTTTTCGCAAAATCGTTCATGGCCGGTTGGTCATCATTCAGCAGACTTAAAAAAGCGAGATTGATGGCGGGATAATAAATCTGCTTGTAGTCGTCCTTGGTTTCGGCAATCTGTAGGGCCTCCTTATAATATTTAATTGCCTTCTGCCTATCTTCGGTTGAAAAGGTGTTCAGGTATTTTCTTTTGTACCTACCCCCTATTACCCCAAGTAAGTTGGAATTGTCCTTTGCCAATGGGTGTTTTTGAAGAATATCTATGGCATCCTTTTCCCTATCGGCGCCTTCCAATGCCAAAATCAATCTTTCCAGCCCTTGGGCATCCAAGCTATCAATTTTTGGAAGAAGATTTTTTATCACGGCATCATATTCCCCCAGGGCAATATTTATTTCCTCTGGCACCGAAAATTTATTGAGAAAGGTATTATTGGTAAGGGTTTGCACAATTAATTGGTAACTGTCATTATCTTCATTATCCACATTAACCATCGAAAAATGGTTGCCCTCCACCATTTCCCTATATTCTTTGGAAAAAGGTTCCAAGCTCGAATCTACCGGAACAAAAGCATCCTTGGTTCCGGCAACGGTTTTGAATGCAAAAGGATAGGTATTGTTAAAGGTTTTGTCCCACCGCTCGCGAAGCGATTTTATATAAGCGCCACCGCTGCCCAATTCTTTTAAACTGTTTTGGGATAAACTCTGCAAGCCTTTTTCCGAGAGCCCTCCACTGGGGGTCCCGAAAAGCAATAAGTGACTAATGCGGTTTCTTTCCTCGGCCGGCAAATCCAGAATGGCTTGCTGGGCTACAAGTCCGCCCAGGCTGTGCGCCACAATGGCCACCCTTTTGTACTTGCTGTATTTATGTTTTAGCGAGGTTACCAAATAATCCGAATTTCGCTTTAAATCTGATAGAGAAGCCCAAACTGCCTTCCCCATTTCGGGCGGAACGTTTTCGCTGTACCCCAATGGAAACATATCCCAACCGTCCATTTTTTGGTTGTCCATTAAAAATTGGGGAACATTGCCAAAAGTACCCGAGGCTTCGCCCGAAAAACCATGAATAAATAGAATGGCACTATTGGCTTTCTCTGTTTCCCTAAATTTTGTAACAAGCTCTTTTACAGGTTTTTTATAATCCTTAACTAAAGCATCTATTGTCTTTTCAGAAGAAATTTTAAACCGTTCTTTAGGAACGTAACTTAAAATAAAATCGTCGTAAATCTGAAGGTTTGCGTAAGGGTTTTGGTGGGGACTTCCCTCTGGTACTTTTTTAAAAATATACTGCACCACTTCTGAAATTCTTACATAGGGTTCGTCAAAATGCGTTTTATTTTCTCCCTGCAAAACTTCCAACATACATTTGGTATACAGGCTATTTTTATCGCCTTCCATAATATACGATTCCTGATCTTCCCTACAGGAGGAAATAATAGACATGCCCCTGCCATCGTCCAGATTCTGCGCCAGGCCATCTGCCTGTATAAGTTTGGGTTCATTTCCGGCCAAGGAAATGCCTTTGACCATTCCCGTAGCATGGCAACAATCCAAAAAGAAAATCAACCTTCGGGATTTAAGCGCCTGTATCTTTTCCTTTACTTCCTCTGCCTTTATCCATGTAGTTTCGTACTCTACGGGATCATAATCATACGGGCAGAGGTGAAAGTATTTCTGGTTTTCGGCTTCTGGTTTCCAATGTTCTTCCTTTAAAAATGAATTGTCGCTATACGTACCGCCATGCCCCGAATAGAAAAGCATAACAGAAGAATCTTCGTCCACGGTAGCTATCAATTTATCGAAAGCTGCAAGTATATTTTTTCGGGTGGCTTTGCGTCCGGTTAATAACGTGATGTTTTCAGAAAGGTAACCTGCCATTGTTTTATCAGCTAGTATGCTGTGAATGGCCTTAGCATCCTTTACGGTTACGGGAAGGTCCTTCCCAACCCCTACCAAAAGTGCGTATGCATTTTTTAATTTCCCCATGGTATCAATATTTTAATTAAAGTCAATGCCAGAAAGTCAATACCTCCTGAAATTTAGCTGAATTTTTATATTTTAAAAAAAGAGGGTCATTATGAAAGGCCAGGGGAGTATAAAAATAACCGGAAGCTACAGCCTTCATCAGGTTTTCATATAGTCGCTTTTCATCGCCAGTGGCGGCATAATATTGTGCGAGGGCATATTCAATGGACCCGTATTTGTATTTTCCGTGGAGTTTTTCCAAAGCGGAAAGATATTCCTGCGCTTCCTTGGATTTTCCCGTTTTTTGGGAGGCAATCGCCAGTTTGGCTAAAACGTCGGTATCTTTCTGTCGGGCATGATGGATTTCCTTAAAAAGCCTCTCAGCTTCACTATAATTGCCTTTGCCAAAATAAGCTTCGGCCAATAGTTTTTTTTGGGATGTCTCGGAATCTAGATTGATTGTTTTGGTAAAATACGCATCAGCTTTGCTTTTATTGCCCAACAGCAAATACTCCTTGGCAGTAAAAAGGCAGAGGTCCTGAAAGTCTTCCGTATTTGACGAAAGGGAAACACTGTTCAGGAATTGGGTGATTTTTTCATCATTTCCTGAGCGCACATAGGCGCGAATCAATGGCTTTTGAAGTAGTGGCGCGTTCGTTTTATCGAGAACGGGCTCGAGTGTCTTGATGGCATCGGAATACTTTTTAAGCTCGCTGTCCGCCAATCCCTTTACATATAGTCTTTCTATACAGTCTGAACAGTTTTGAAGTTCCATGCTGTCCATCTTGATTTCCTTAAAAATGGGTTCTATTTCTTCGGGTCGGTTAACCATCTGCAAGGCAACGGTCATCATGCTTCTGTTCGATTTTAAATCGAAGGGCGCAATCTCATATTCCTTGTAGAGGGTTTGATAGGTCTTTTTATTATTGCCCCGCAACAGGGCATCGTACATATTGAGAAGGTTAACCTGTCGTGTATTGTTATGCGAATCGGGTTTAATTAGATTTCGTAAAGAATCCGCTTTTTCATAATCCCCAATATTGTAATAATAGCCCACCCGCAAAACTTTAGGCTCAAAGTAATCCGGATCTGAAGCTATGGCATTGTTCAGCAGTTTTATATACTCTGAATTTTCATCGGTGTATTTTGCTTCCAAAACATATTTATAGGCTTCGTACTTGGGAGGTATTTCCTGAAGCATTTCCTTTTTATGTCCTTCCGTAATCAGATAGCCGGTAATGGATTCCTCTAGGGCATCTATACAGTCCAATGGATTTTCCGAACTACATTCCGAAGATTTAAAAGCAATAATTGTCCTGTCTGTTTTGCCATCTATAAGGGTTCCCTGAAACAATAGCTTATCGTTTTTCAGATAGAAATTCCCCGAGATTATTTTCCCTGGCTTTAAATATTCCCTTACTATGGTGCCTTCATCCTCCGTTATTTTTTTCCCCCGCAACATACTGCTGTATTGGGTGATTACGTCCTGGGAGATTACCTGGGCCAAATGGTTTTCAGTTATTCCGTGCATTATCCAGTCTGACGCCATTTTGCTTACTATATCGTATTTAGGATCTCCTGTGTTATTTCCAAATTTTAGGACGGCAATTTTATCGCTCTCAACCAAAGTTGGCAATTGGTTTTGTTGTGAAAAATTTATGTTCACTATAAGAAATGCAGTTATGGCACAGAGCGTAGCAATGATACCCAAAGATGAAAAATACATTTTCTGGAAGCCGCTTTTTTTTGGCTTGCCGTCCCCTATTTCAATTTCTGCTTTTTCCAAGGCAGCCAGACGAAGCTTCCAGAGCAAGAGTATATAAATGGGAAAACCAATCAACAAAAGAATAATAAGAAAAGTAACGGACTTTTCCGGAAGCCCCAATGGTTGCCAGGTTATGGAAACCACTTGTAAAAGAACCCAAGAAGATACCACATAGATGGAAAGCATTTTGAAAACTTCTTTTTTGTGGCATTGTTTAAAAAACGTATTCAGCTTCATTAATATTTGGTTAATTCTCTACTAAGTTACTCAAATTCAAATAAGTTACTCAAATCAAAAAATAATTATTTGTTTGTTTATATTCCTATTAAGCAATTAAAGCAGTATCTTTAGTATATTGTTTAACCAAACTCTTTTGATATGCCAGAAAAAAGTAAAAGCCCCCAAAAGAAAACTACTGCCAGTGCTGCACAAAAAGCCCCGGCAAAAAAACAAGCAACTCCCAAACCGGGAGCCGATATTAAACCAAGACAAAGTTAGTCTTGCTAAAAATCTTTTAAATTAAATCCCTTTCAAATTATATCAATTTGAAAGGGATTTAATATTTAATGGAGGTTTATGAAGCCTGTTATGCCTTTACATCGTAAACGAAAGCCCGGTATTTTAATAATGCAACGAATACTGCCCCGCCTATGGCATTTCCCAAAAGGGCAATACTTTGGAATATGGCATAATCGCTTAAAGAAATAGCAGAACTGGTTATTAATCCCGCAAACACCTCCACATTGCCCACAATACTATGGTGTAGCCCTGCAAATGAAAGTACGGCGGTAATCATATAGATAATAAAAATCCTGCCCAAGGTATCCTTGGAGGCGGCTACCAGCCAAGACAACAAGCCCATTAGCCAACCCGCAAGAATAGCGCTAACCAAAATAACCCAGCTTCCGTGATTCGTAACGTGGACCGCTATTTTCTCTATGGTAAGAAGATCGAAAATGCCTAAATGGGGACCAAACCAAACCAAGACGCCTGCCATGGCATATCCCCCCAATAAATTCCCAACTATAACCAACCCCCACAATTTCAATAAACTGATAAACGTGCGTTTTTTATTTAGAACCGGTAATGTGAGTAAAGAAGTCTGTTCCGTAAAAAGTATGGATTGGCCCAAGACTACCATAATAAAGCCCAGCGGATAGGCAAAGGAGATTAGTTTCATTATGGTATCTTCCGAAACTTTTCCAACCAAGAAAAAATACAGGGTGCATAACAAAAGATAAGTGAATCCTATTTCAAGTCCCGCAGTAAAGGAACTCAAAAGAATACTTACTGAATTTTTATCATAGGTTTTCTGCCCATCAATAATTTGCTGCTTAAGAATTTCTCCGTGCGACTTTGCCGAATTATCGTCTGAAGTTTCAGAATTTTTTAACTCCGAATCTATGTTTTTCTGTTCTTCGGTTATTTCCGCATCATTATTTTCTCTCATAAAAAAAAATATAAGTATATAAAAAAAGGTTCGATTTCATAAATGTAAAATTATTTACAGAATAAAAAATCAAACCCTTTAGAGAATTTATCGAAGGGGTATTAGATCATTGCTTCCAATTCCTTTCTCCCAACGGATTTACCGTATATTTTTTGATCGGGATCCATAATATGGGTTTTCTCCAGCCCGCCTAGGTAAATAGCATCAAACCCAATATCCTCTATTAGCTTTTGGGTTATTTGCATACTTTCAACATCCTGTGCTGCAAAAGGGATGGCAAGTTTGTCCGTTTCCCGGAATGCCATTGTCTTTAAATCATTGGCATGTATTGTATTAAAGGCTTTAGCTGTTTTGGCCGTACCGAATTTCATGGCAGTGTATTCAGATGAGTTTTTATTACTGTCCCTTACTTCCTGCGCCATTTCACCATCTCTTTCAGGGTATGGGTTGGTGGCATCTATTATAATTTTATTGCCGTATTCGCCAGCATAGAGTTCTGAAAGCAAATCGAGTGCCTTAAAAGGAACTGCCAACAAATACACATCTGCAATTGCTTCAAATGCCTGCGCAACACTTACCGCCTCAGAATCGTTGCCTGCATCGCGGACTAAATCCTTTAATTGTTCTGGATGCCGTGAGCTAAACAAAACTTTATGGCCTGCTTTTGCCCAGTGTTTTCCTAAATTTCCACCTATATTTCCACTTCCTATTATTCCAATTTTCATAACTTATATTTTAAAATATTCTTATTCTTATTCTTCTTCTTTATTTATTTTGCGAAATGTATCCGCAATTTTTTCTTTGTCAGATTCATTTTTAGAATCTTTATCCTTCGTCAATTTTAACTTGCCATCTCCTCCAACTTTGAATTTATCGGGTTCACCAGCATTATTGAAATTTGAGGAACGTGTATATTCATCTTGAAAGTCCGCCTTTTTCTTTTTTCTTTCTTCTTCCATAGTTTTTCCTTTAAAATTATTCTTCTGAAAAATTGCCGTTGAAGGCAAATTCATTTTGGGGTTTTCTTTCTCGCATCTTTTTGGTTTCTTTTTTTGCAAGATCTTCTGGCAATATATCGGGATCACCACCGTAATAACCCAGCGCTACAGCAGTAGTCACATGGTAATCATCCGGAAAGTCAAATTCCTTTTTAGCCTTTTTAAACTGAACTCCTGCCATTTGGTGGGTTGCTATACCCATACTGTTTGCTTGTTGGATTACATTTCCCATAAACAAACCCAGATCGTGCAGGGCATGAAAGTTTTCCTTTTCATTATTTTTCATTGTTTTTTTGAAGGCATTCAACCAAAGTACCTGTGAGTTTTCTGCCCAAGATTGGTTAAAATCGTCCAAACAATCAAAAATGCGGTCGTACATTTTAGTGCCTTTAATCCCCCAAACAATTCGCCATGGCTGAATGTTTGAAGCGCTTGGTGCCCACCTTCCGGCTTCCAATAAAATTTTTACGTTTTCTTCCGAGATTGGTTTTTTTGAAAATACTCTTGGGCTCCACCTGTTTTTTATACTCTCTAATATTGGGTGTGCTAAAGGAGTTGTTTTTTCTGTTACTGTTATGTTTTCCATTTTCTTAATTTCATTAATATCCCTTTAAATTACCATCTTTTGCTGCAATGCCCCTCCTCTTTAAAAAAGATTTAACGCTTTCCTTAATTATTAACATTTTGTATCATAATAAATTTGGGAATGCTCTTATTTTTGTTTAAAAAAAGGAATGTTAGTCTGGGGAATATTTATTGCTTTTATCATTTTATTTTTAGCGCTGGACCTAGGGATTTTTAACCGAGAGCCTCATGTTATTAAATCAAAAGAAGCGGGAATTTGGACCGCTATCTGGGTTACTGTGGCGCTATCCTTTTCAGGTATTATTTATTGGCTATTCGCCGAAGGGCTTATTGACAACCCCACAAACCTATCGCCCAACACTGCGGTCCTTAAATATTTAACGGGCTACTTAATTGAACTTTCCCTTAGTATTGACAATGTTTTTGTTATAGCTGTTATTTTCTCTTCCTTTTCCATTCCGAAAAAATATCAGCATGAAGTGCTTTTTTGGGGAATTTTGGGAGCCATTGTTTTTAGGGCTCTCATGATTTTTTTCGGCGTAGCATTAATCAATAAATTTGACTGGATTATATATGTTTTTGGGGCCTTTCTTTTAATTACGGCCTATAGGATGTTGGTCCACAAAGAGGCCGATTTTGATCCGAAGCATTCAAAAGTATACCGCTATCTAAAAAAAATATTTCCAGTGACCTATAAAATGGAAGGGGATAAATTTTTTATCAAGAGAATGGGAATACGCGCCGCCACTCCCCTTTTTGTAGCTTTAATAATTATAGAACTTACAGATATACTTTTTGCTCTAGATAGTATTCCCGCTATTTTAGCGATTACCTCAAACCCATTTATTGTTTTCAGTTCAAATATTTTGGCCATTCTCGGGCTTCGCTCTATGTATTTTCTTATTTCAAGAATGCTTTCAAAATTTAGGTTCATCAATTATAGTTTGGTTGTTATCCTTGCATTTGTGGGTATAAAAATGATCCTTTCCCATAATGTTGAAATGCCGGAATGGTTATCCCTTGGGGTTATTGTGGTTGCACTAGCAAGTGGCATTATTGCTTCAGTGGTAATTCCCGGAGAAAATCCCCAAGAAGAAGATTAGTTTCACAAAATCCCCTTAAAAGTTTGTAATGGATTTGTGCCTATCGTATCTTTAAATTTGATAATCTAAACCAATAAATATGAACATAAATTTTGAGTATCATGAAATTGCGGCAAGTCCAAGACTGGAAGCTTTCGCCGCCGAAAAATTAAACAAGCTTGAATCTAAATACGATTTTATAATAAGCGCAGATGTTTATTTCAAAAAAGAAAACACTAGCAGTCCCGAAAATGGAAAAATATGCAGTGTAAGATTGAGTCTACCTGGTCCTTCCATTTTTGCCGAAACCTCTACCGCCTCCTTGGAAGCATCAATTTCTAAAGTTGTTACAGAACTTAAGGTTCAGCTGCAGAAACGCAAGGAAAAAATGAAAACACACTAAACAGATGAAGGATATGGGAGTCATAGCAAGGGACAAAAACCAATTGACGCTAATATATAGCAGCAATACCCGGGTTGGCACGCACACTTTAAGCTATTTAACAGGAATTGAAAAAAAATACTTGGCTATTGATCTGGCTCACACAAAGGTTTCAGATACCCAATGGGCAGAAATAGCAGCTTCACTCGGTGTGAAAATTGGCGACTTGGTAGATAAACGCGAGCTGGATTTGGATTCTGAAAGTGTTTCAGCATTCGGATCAAATGATTGGCTGAAAATTATTCAAAAAAATGATGCGGTAATCTCCTGCCCTATTGCCATTAATGGAAAAAGGACCATGCAGATTACAAATCCCCCAGAAATAATGGAGTTTTTTGAAGTTGATTCTGCAGGCCTTGAAGAAAGCCCTATGGATGGGGAGCCCGATGAGGAAAGAACAACCGAAAATGAAGATTTTATAGAAAAGGATGAATAATTATTCATCCTTTTTTACAGTTTCCAAAGGTTGAATGTTAGGTTTAACCTTTTTATATACTTCCAATTGCGGACGAGTTATTATGTTGTTCATTTCATCAGTTTCTTCCTGTTGAAGTTTGTAGAGCATTTTTAGTTTTTCCTTTCCTTCAAATTCTGATTCAATTTTATATCTTCTGATTAAAAATTCTTCAACTTTTTGCTGAAACAAAAGTTGTTGCATTCCTGTTAAAGCAAGTTCCGGAATATAACGATTGGTAATTTTAACAGCTTCCTTTTTTGCCTCCGCATTTGATTTTTGCAGAAATGGATCTTGGGAAAATGCTAAAAAACTTGTAGATAGAAGTAATAATAAGAGTAACTTTTTCATGATTTTTTATTTTGTTTTATCTAAAAATAATAAATCAAAAAAGCGAAGCCAATATTTTAACCCACTTTAACGGGCTTATAAAGAGGAATTAACGAAACAATAAGAAAGAAATCGACCGTTTATTTAAACAGACTTTTTTTGCTGAATGAGCGAAATGGCATCGTTAACATTTCGAAGACTTTCCATATCCTCATTTTTAAATTCAATATTGAATACATCCTCAATATCTAAAATAATATCCACAAGATGGGCTGAGTTTATGTTCAGTTCGCGGGTTAAATCACTATTGCGATTTATTTCCGAAGCGGAAACATCTTCGGGTAAATAGGTTTTAATAATAGGTTCCAATCGGGCATAAATATCCTCAGAAGTCATGTGCTTTAAATTTTTTTAAAGATAACACAAGCATTTACATCACCAAAACCGAAACTCGCCTTTGCTATGGTTTGCAGCGGTGTTTTCAGTAGTTTCATCGGAATTTTATCAGGAGTAATCAACGCAGTGATGTTTGGATGGATATTTTCGCAGTTTATATTGGGAAAAACAAACCCTTGATCCAACTGCAGAAGTGCTGCCACAATTTCAATACTTCCACTGGCTGCTAAGCAGTGACCCACCATTCCCTTTAAGGAATTGATATAGGGAAAGTCGGATCCATTTCTTTCCAAGGCTGCGCACCAGTTTTCAATTTCATTGGGATCTTTGATTGTTCCCGTTAAATGTCCATTTATATAATCAATTTCCGAAGCCGTTATATTGGCTTCTTTTAATGCCTCTGTAATGCATTTACGTATAGCCAATCCATTGGGAGCCGTCATGCTTCCATCTCCTCTTTGACCACCACTGTTTACTGCACCTCCAAGAACTTCGGCATAAATTTTTGCTCCTCTCTCCAATGCACTGTCCAATAATTCCAAAACATATGCTCCCGCCCCACTGCCGGGAACAAATCCACTGGCTTCAGTACTCATTGGCCCTGCTACATTTTCTGGTGCTTCATTGTATTTGTAGGTTGTAACTTTCATTGCATCAAATCCCCCCCAAATATAAGGTCCCATATCGCTTGTACTGCCACAGAGCATTTGTTTGGCCTTGCCATTGGCAATTCGTTCATAGCCCAAAAGGAGTGCCTCTGTTCCCGTGGCACAGGCCGAGGAATTTACACTGACCATATTTCCAGCGCCAATAATTCCACCCAAATAGGCACTTACCCCGCTTGCCATGGTCTGCATTACGGAAGTACTACCCAAACGGCGTACATTTTTTTCGTCAATTTTATAAATGGCTTCCCTAAATTTTTCAATACCGCTAGTCCCTGTCCCGAAAATAATTCCCAGGTCCCACAAAGGCTGTTGGTTATTTTTTGCAATGGAAATGCCTGCATCCTTTAAGGCATCCATTCCCGCAATTACCCCGTATAAAATGCCGCTACTATTGAAATTCCGCAATTGTAATTCGGTAAGGTATTCGTGCTTTTTCTCTTCGGAAATATTTGGAGATGCACCAAGATGGCAGGAAAAATTGAGGTCACTAAGTTCTTGGTAAAACTTAATTCCCGAACTGCCTTCCATTAAGGCCTCGGTAAACTCGGGAAGTCCAACCCCATTGGGAGAAACAATGCCTAAACCGGTTATGACTACTCTTTTTTTCATTTGTGCATTCTTTTTATTTCAGAACCATTCCGCTAATATTGCCCTTACAAACAGTTTCGCCTTTATTGTTTAGCATTTTCACCTTACATTTTAATTTTTGAAACCTGAAATATATTTTTTCTGAAATCACTGTGACCGTTTCTTCTGGAAATACCGGTAAAAAATAATCCATTTCGGAACTGCTCAAGGCAAAAGTTGGTCTTGTGGAAAAACTTTCCTCTTGTAATAAATAAATCCCCAAGCATACCGCTCCTATCTGCGCCATACATTCCGTTAAAATTACGCCGGGAGTTACGGGGTTATCCTTAAAATGGCCTTGGTAAAAAAATTCATCATTTTTAAAAGTATAATTACCCTCAATCCCATCATCTGAAACCGAAATCAATTCATCTACAAACAAAAATGGTTTTTCGTAGGGTAAGGTTTTTAGTATTTTTTCAAATTCATCCATAAACTCAACAAATACTCTCGCCCCCATCTACTTTTAAAACCGTCCCGTTTATCCAATCGGCTTCGGGTCTACATAAAAGATATACTGCATTTGCAACATCTTCAGGTGTAGTGAGCCGGTGGAAAGGATTGCGTTTTTTTGCCATTTTGGAAAGTTCATCGCTGCCGGGAATGGCCAAAAACGAAGGGGTTTCTGTAATGCCCGCTTGTATGCAATTGCTGTTGATACTCAAAGGAGCAAATTCCATAGCCATATTCCGCATTAATGATTCCAGCACTACCTTTGCCGCTGAAACCGCCACATAGCCAGGCCAAACTTTAGTACTCCCTTCACTTGTAAATGATATATTTCTAGCCTTATCAGAAAAACATTCCTTTTCAATTAGGGCCTGTGTCCATTGATACCAACTTGTGGCCATGGCATGAATGGTAATATCAAGATCATGCATATTGAGAATATCACTTTTTTGCCCTGTCATTTTTTTCAGACTCCCTTTTGCAATACTATGAATCAATATTTTTATACTGTTTTTCGGTAATTGGCTTATTATTTCCTGGAGCACTTCATTCTTTAAGGCATCTTGGTTAAATGTTTTTACATTTAACCCTAGTGTTTTAATTTCTTTTATAGCAGTGTCGAAAGCGGAAAGATTACTTTTTCGGTCCCTGTGTACTATGCAGATATTCATTCCATGTGATGCAAGTTTTTTTGCGCTCGCTAGCCCTAGGCCACTGCTTCCTCCCAAAATTACCGCCCATTTATCCTTAAATTCATTCATAAATAATATACTTCTTTATTACCTTTCCTATTCTCGCAAAGAAAAATAATTTTTATTCTAAAATTTCAATAATACGCGCTGTGCAGAAAAACCTGGGCCAAAACTAAGCATCAGCCCCAACTCTCCTTTTTTAACACCACGGGCCATAAATCTTTCCAAAACATATAGTACCGTAGCGCTACTCATATTTCCATACAATTTAAGCACTTCTTTGGTATCATCTATATTTTTGCCCAAAGAGCCAAATAAATCCTCGACGGTTTCCACTATTTTTTTCCCGCCCGGATGAAAAATAAGGTGATCTATATCCTCTATTTCCAAATTATTTTTCTTCAGAAAGGGATGGATAATAGCTGGAAAATGTTCGGCGATTTTTTCGGGAACAGATTTATCAAGAATCATTTGAAGTCCTGTATTTACAAGTTTAAAGCCCATCATGTCCGTGGCATCGTAAAAGTGGTACATCTCCTCAGCAAGTATCTCCGGGCCCTCGTCTTCATCGGCAGAAGATAAAAGCACGCAGGCAGCTCCATCGCCAAAAATGGCGGCGCTTACAACATTCACCATTGAAAAATCTCCCAGTTGAAAGGTAGCCGTGGGGGCCTCAACCGCAATTACGGCGGCCTTTTTACCAGGATTTGCTTTTAAAAAATTTTGGGCGTAAATAATTCCTGAAATTCCTGCGGCACATCCCATTTCAGTAACAGGAAGACGCACAACGTCCTGCCTCATTTTCAATTCGTTTATAAGGTAGGCATCCACGGATGGAATCATAATTCCGGTGCAGCTTACGGTAATAATATAATCTATTTCAGTAGCTTTCCAATCGGCTTTTTCCAAAGCTTTTACAAGACATTGCTTGCCCAATTTTGTTACTTCGCGAACGTAAATATCATTTCTTTCCTCAAAACTGCTGGCTGTAAAAACCTCCAAGGGGTCCATAATTGAGTATCTTTTATCTACGCCCGCCCCTTCAAAAATCTTTACCACTTTCCGCTTAAATCGATTTTCTTGGCCTTCCATCCACTGTTCCACAAAAGGAATAATCTCGGAAGTGTTTCTGCTATATATAGGCAATTGTTTTGCCACGCTTACTATTTTTACGCTCATATATTTTTTTTGAGTATCCATTTATAGCGAAACGCCCATCGCCATTGAATGCTACTGTGTTGATTTGGGATTTTTTTTGAAATTAATGTCAATTCCTCTTTTTTAAAACCTCGTGCTATGGAAACTAGACCATCATGCCGCGCCACTTTTGTTTTTAAAAATATTTCGCTTGCAACTTTAAAAAGCACAAACGCACTCCTGCTCCGTTCCAAATCGTTTACCACTACCCCAATTGTCGCTTTTTCCGAAAGCTGTTTTACCAACAATTCAATTTTTTTATTGCTGAAATGGTGCAGAAACAATGTTGCCAATGCAATATCGCAATTTGGCAGTGAATTTCCTTCGGAAAATACGTCGGTTTTCAAAAAAGAAATATTTGAAAAGGATTCGCTTTTTTTTATAGCTTCCTTTAAAATATTTGGGTTAAAATCGATTCCAATAAATTTAAATTTATAACCATGCATTGCTCCATAAGTGGCACACTGCCGAAGCATTTCCCCATCTCCACAACCTAAGTCAATAATGGTAATCTCCTTTTCTTTTGAATGCCCTTCCAACAAATAGGAAACTGCATTCAATGTGATTTTATTTCCCCCCAACCATTTATTCACTTTTCTCAGGTCGTTCATCAATTCTTTCATTTCGGGACCCTGCAGTTCAAAATCGTCCATAATTTCCGACTGTTTGGACCGGAACTTCTTGCTAAATTCAATCATAAAAATTGGTTTCCATGGGTTTTTTTAATAAGAGTTGGCAAGAGCGAAGGAACATGTTTGGCTATCGAAAACCCAATCTTTTCGGCAATTGGGTTCATTAAAATATTTTGAACAAGCTTGCCGGTTTTTAATCGCTTGCTGAAGGTTCTATGCCACAACTCTGTATATGCAGCTTCCAATTGCAATCGGTGTTGTAATTTATTTTGAATTGATTCCAAAAATAATTCAGAAAATATTTTGGCACCGTGTATCCCCATCGCCATTCCATTACCACAAAGCGGGTGAATTAGGCCAGCGCTATCACCCACCATAAAAATATGGTTTTCCACGGGATTCTTTTCATCAAATGAAACTTGGCCAATGGTCAAGGGCTTTGGAAACAAAGGTTCAGCTTCTTTAAAAAATGTTTTGAGAAAAGGGTTTTTGGAAAGCACTTTTTGCTGAAAAACTTGAATATCTCCAAATTTTTTAAATGATTTGAAGGTCGTTAAATAACATGCATTTACTGCATTGGTTTCCGTTTTGCTAAGGCCGCAATATCCTCCTTCAAAATTGTGCAAGGCTACGGTATCATCGGGAAATTCATATTTATAATGTGCTTTTACAGCAAGCCATGGAGAAGGCTTGTCCATAAATTTACGTTTTAAAAAAGAATCTAGGTTTGAACGTTTTCCAAAAGCTCCGACCACATAGTCAGCCCTAAAGCTGGTTTTTTGTTGGGTAGTAATTTTAAAGGAATCGGCTTCAAAAATTACTTTTTCAACTGTATCGAAAATAACTTGCGCTTTATTTATTAGTGTTTCGTATAATAAATTATCGAAAGCATACCTACTTATTCCAAACCCACCCAACGGCAGGGAGGCTTTAATCGGGTTTCCAGTTGTATCGGTAATTTGAAACTTCGAAATTTTCTTGGCTCCTAGCTTAAAGGGATCAATTCCCATTAAATTTAAATAAGGCAACACTTCATTGCTAACGTATTCTCCGCAAACCTTATGGTGCGGATACGGGTATTTTTCAATAAGGCAAACTTGGCAGCCGTTTTCCGATAGATGCAATGCGGTAGTCAGCCCCGCGAGGCCGCCTCCGATAATTACAACTTCAAATTTAGGGGTAACTGCCATTTGATTTGTGTATAAAGCTAAAAAAATCCCGTCCATTTTGGAACGGGATTTATTATTTAATATTAAAAAATATTATTCTCCAGCTTGCTTTTGGGCATCCTGTTTCATTTTTTGGTTCGGTACAATGGCCAAATTAACCCTACGGTTTTTTGCACGGCCTTCAGCAGTAGTATTATCCGCTACCGGAGCAGTTTCACCAAACCAATTGGTTGTAAATCTACTGGCGCTTAACCCCTTGTTAGAAACAAAATAATTGGTTACTGATTGCGCGCGATTTTTTGAAAGCGTCATATTGCTTTCTTCAGAACCTACACTATCAGTGTGCCCAACTACAAGAACATCAGTATCTGGATATTCTCTTAAAACATTGGCAAGTTTGTCTAGTGTACCTTGTGAAGCACTATTGATGTTATATTTAGCAGTGTCAAAATACACACCACTGTTTTCATCAAAAGTAACTACGATACCATCGTCAACACGTTCTACTTGGGCTCCAGGAATTTCCTGCTCAATTTTCTGAGCTTGTTTATCCATTTTGCTGCCAATTAGCACTCCAGCACCACCACCTACAACACCACCAATTACAGCTCCAAGTTCACCATTACCACCTTTACCGACATTGTTGCCGATAATGGCTCCTAAAATGGCACCACTTGTAGCGCCTATTACGGCACCTTTCTGTTTGTTGTTGGCATTTCGCGTAGCTTCACAGCTTCCTAAACTTGTTACAAGTAGTAAAGCAAAAGCAGCGATTGAAATTTGTTTATAAAATGTCTTCATAATTATTCTTGTATTTTAGAAAAGTTCATATTTATTTTGAAGGGCTTGCCATCAAGGGTTACTGTTTGTTCCCATCGCATCGAATTTTCATTCAATTGCGCCAGATTAACTCTAAAGCCAGAGTTGTCCTCTGATTTTCCTTTGGCATTTGTAGGCTTCACTAAAAAGTCATACACACCGGACGCAGGATCTATTTCTACAATTGTAAATATAAAATCTCGCTGCCCAGTTGGACAATTAGAATTGTCGATTGTGTAATTTCCTGTATTGTTATTGGGAATAAAACGCCAAGTGCTTCCTTCAAAACACTCTGCAGAGGTATCGTTAAAGACTGTCACATTAAAGGTTCCGGATGTGTTATAGGAGATTTTGTCAAGTGTCCAATATCCTTTAATTACTTTTCGGGATTCCTGAACAGTTTTAGGTGCTCCGCAAGAAAATGCAGTAGCCACGATTAGGGCCAAAATGAGGATTTTTTTCATAAATTGATTTTTGGAGATTAAAAAATTGGTTTTGTTTTTCGATTATCTTCTGAATAATCTAGACAATAATGATAGTACAAGAAGTACTAAAAAGATGTAAAAAATAATTTTTGCAATATCAGCTGCACCTTCTGCGATGCCCCCGAAACCAAAAACTGCTGCGATTAACGCAATAACTAGAAAAATAACAATCCAGCGTACCATAATATTGAGGTTTTAATGATTAGTATGGTACTAAAGTAAACAACAATTTTAACGTTTGTCAGGTCTTTATCTAAAGTTTAACAATGAATGTTAAATTATTAATAAGACATCAATTCCAGCAATGATTTCTTGAATTTTTGTTTAGGAAGATAGGCAGATTCTAAGTTTGCTGCAAAGGGGACTGGAGTTTCCAAACTTGCAACTCGCTTAACTGGAGCATCAAGATCCTCAAAACAATTCTCCATAATCAAGGCCGCAAGATCAGAGGCTATTCCACCAAATAAGCTATCTTCTTGGAGTATAATAACCTTCCCTGTTTTTTTTACGGATTTATAGATAGCTTCCGTATCCAAAGGAATTAAGGTCCGAAGATCAATAAGATCTGCACTAACATCAGTGAGTTCCCCTAAAGTGTCCAACGCCCAATGTACGCCTGCGCCATAAGTTATTACAGTTACATCCTTTCCTTCCTTTAATAAGGAAGCTTTCCCCAAAGGCAAGGTGTAATAATCCGTAGGTACATCCTGACGAATACTTCGGTACAAGGCTTTATGTTCAAAAAACATAACCGGGTTTGGATCTTCAATACTGGTAGCAAGCAATCCTTTTGCATCATACGGAAACGCTGGATAAACCACTTTTAGACCCGGGGTATGGGTGAACCACGCCTCGTTGGTCTGGCTGTGGAAAGGGCCTGCCCCCACCCCTGCCCCACAAGGCATTCTAACTACCACATCCGCGTTTTCATTCCATCGGTAATGGCTTTTTGCCAAATGGTTTATAATTGGATTAAAACCAGAGGTAACAAAATCTGCGAACTGCATTTCCACCACAGATTTAAAACCGTTGATAGAAAGACCCATTGCTGCAGAAACAATAGCGGACTCACATATAGGTGTGTTTCGGACGCGATCTTTACCAAATTGTTCCACAAATCCTTCAGTAATTTTAAAAACACCTCCATACTCAGCCACATCCTGCCCCATTATTATAAGGTTGTCGTGGCGCTCCATTGATTGCTTTAGACCTTGGGAAATCGCATCTATTAAACGTATATTTTCAACTACTGAATTTTCTTTAACTTCTTGATATTCAAATTGTTTGTAAACATCATTTAATTCGATAGCTTCGGTAGACTCAATTATAGGTTCTGCAAATGCGATGTCCAGATTCTCATCTATTTCGTGCTTGAATTCCTTTTTGAATTCCAGAATTTTTTCTTCAGTGAGGATTCCTTCCTCCAGCAAATAACTTTCAAAATTCAAAAGAGGATCCCGAAGTCCCCACTCATCTATAAGGTCGGTAGGTACATATTTGGTGCCGCTCGCCTCTTCGTGCCCACGCATTCTAAAAGTCTTAAATTCTAAAAGGACAGGACGGGGATTAATACGCATACTTTCTGCCAGATCTTTCAATTTTGAATAAACTTCCAAAATATCATTTCCTTCAATGATTTGTGATTCCATTCCGTAGCCCGTGCCACGATCCACTAAATTTTCACAATTGTACTGTTCGTTTGTTGGGGTTGATAGGCCATATCCATTATTTTCAATACAGAAAAGAACAGGCAATTGCCATACTGAAGCTACGTTCAACGCTTCGTGTATATCTCCCTCACTGGTACCGCCTTCCCCAGTGAAAACAGCACAAACTTTATTATTTCCTTTAAGTTTATTGGCCAAGGCTATTCCATCTGCAACGCCAAATTGCGGTCCCAAATGGGAAATCATTCCAATTATATGAAACTCTTGCGTCCCAAAGTGAAAACTTCTATCCCGGCCTTTGGTAAAGCCATTGGCCTTGCCCTGCCATTGCGAAAACAATCTATAAAGAGGAATATCACGCATTGTAAAAACCCCCAAATTTCGGTGCATGGGCAGGATATACTCATCTTTATCCAAAACAGCAGTTATTCCAACGGAAATTGCTTCCTGTCCCATTCCGCTAAACCACTTGGAAACCTTTCCTTGGCGGAGGAGAATGAGCATTTTTTCCTCAATCAACCGTGGCTTTAACATCCCGCGGTAAAGTTTTAATAAAGTAGTGTCATCAATGCCATTTCGCTTATAATCGAAATATATATGGGGGCTTGTTTCAGATTTCATATTATAGAAAATTGTTTTTGTATGTGTAGCCGCAATGCCCATTTTTATTTGCCGACAAATTTCGGCTAGACAAAAAGGCGTTTCACAGTATCTAATTTGCTGCTTCAAAAGTAGAAAAAAACCCATTGCCAAAAGGATTATTAAAGCAAATTTTATCTTCGGTAAAACTTAGTGAAATTGGTATCTTTGTAATCTAAATTAATTTGTTATGAATAATATACCGAGCGTAGATTTGGCCGATTTCCTTTCCAAAGACCCAAAAAGGAAGCAAAAATTTGTAAATGAAATAGGCACCGCTTATGAGGAAATAGGTTTTGTTTCACTTAAAAACCATTTTTTGGGCGATCAATTGGTCGGGGCACTTTATAAAGAAGTAAAAAACTTTTTTGATCTTCCCTTGGAGGTAAAAAAGAAATATGAAATTGAAGGCCTTGGCGGACAGCGCGGATATATTTCCTTTGGGAAGGAGCATGCCAAAGGAAAAAAGGAAGGCGATTTAAAAGAATTTTGGCACTTTGGCCAAGAAGCCACTGCTGATGCAGATCTTTCAGAAAAATACCCTCAAAATGTTCACGTAAAAGAACTTCCCGACTTTAACCATACAGGAATGGAGGCATATAGAATGCTTGAAAAAACAGGTGTTTATGTGCTTAGGGCATTAGCTATTTATATTGGTTTGGACGAATTTTATTTTGACCATTGGGCCACAAACGGCAACAGTATTTTAAGACCGATCCATTATCCTCCCATCACTGAAGAACCCCAAGGAGCAGTGAGAGCTGGAGCCCATGGAGATATAAACCTAATTACTTTATTAATGGGCGCCTCTGCAGGTGGGTTACAGGTTTTAAGAAAAGATGGCGAGTGGGTTGATGCTATTCCAAAAGAAGATGAGCTGGTTATAAATGTTGGAGATATGCTTGAAAGGCTTACAAATAATAAGCTTCGTTCTACCATTCATCGAGTTATTAATCCGCCCCGTGAAGAATGGAGCAAGCCACGTTATTCAATTCCCTTCTTTATGCACCCTCGCAGCGATATGAAATTGAACTGTTTGGAAGAATGCATCGATGAGCAACACCCAAAAGCCTTTGACGATATTACCGCCGGGGAATTTTTACACCAACGCTTGGTGGAAATTGGATTGATTAAAAAATAACCTTTCGACTCGCTCAGGCACATAACATTTGTCAAGCGTAACAGAAACCACAATTTTATGGATTTAAAAGACCAGTTAAAGAACCTTTTCCCAGATCATGAACCTGAAAAAATAGTACCCGAAAAGGACAATCAGCCAAATATTTGGCTTCAGGATGAACCTTTAATCTGCAAGTACGAAAAGCGAAAAGGAAAACCAATAACCATTATCGAAGGGTATAATGGAGCGGATGCCGATTTTAAAATCCTAGCCAAAGAACTGAAACAACTTTTAAGCGTGGGCGGAAGTTTTAAAAATGAACAGATTATCATACAAGGCGATTATCGCAATAAAATAATGCAGTTCTTAAAGAAGAAAGGGTTTAAAGTGAAACGTGTTGGGGGTTGAAAAAGTTTTCAGTTTGCAGTAGCAGTATTCAGTGAAAACTACTTACCACTTTCTATACCAATAAACATAAAAATCTCATTCAAACCTTGAAACCCGAAAACCTAAAATCCAGCGAGCTTATCCTCAATGCAGACGGCAGTATTTATCATCTTAATTTATTGCCGCATCAACTGACTGATACTGTAATAACCGTTGGCGATCCTGACCGGGTTGAAGCAGTTTCAAAATATTTTGATGAAATAGAATGTTCTGTCCATAAAAGAGAATTCAAAACCCACACTGGAAAGCTTAATGGTAAACGGATCAGCGTGGTTTCAACAGGAATCGGCACAGACAATATCGATATTGTTTTTAACGAGTTGGATGCATTAAAAAATATCGATTTTGAAACGCGAACAATAAAGGAAAAACTAATTTCCCTCGATATTATTCGCATCGGGACTTCGGGCTCAATCCAACCGGAAATAGAAATTGACAGTTTTTTAGTTTCAGAAAAAGCCATCGGATTTGATGGCCTGCTCCATTTTTACAAAAATACTTCCTTTATGGAGGAAGACTTTTCTGATGCCTTTGTGAAGTTTACAGATTGGAACGCTAAAAAATCCAAGCCGTACGTTGTTTCCGCGGATGCGGGACTCTTAAAGAAATTTTCTTCTAACGAATTCATACAAGGCATTACTGCCACCAATGTTGGCTTTTACGGGCCTCAAGGACGTGTACTAAGACTGGCTACTGAAGACGAAAATTTGAACAAAAAGCTTACAGATTTTCGCTTTGGGGTAAAAAAGATTACCAATTTGGAAATGGAAACTTCCGGAATTTATGGAATGGCAAGATTATTGGGTCATAGAGCAATATCCTTAAACGCCATTATAGCCAATAGGGAAGCTGGTACTTTCAGTAAAAATCCTGAAAAGACCATTGATTCGTTAATTAAAACAGCTCTACAAACAATTACTGAATGAAGGATTTAATCATCGGAGGAGTGCCGGAACACTTCAATTTACCTTGGTATTTAGCACTGCGCGACAAGGAATTCCAAAAAAAAGGAATCAATCTCCGTTGGAAGGATTATGCCGGCGGAACCGGCCAAATGTGCCGTGCCTTGCGCCAAAAGGAAATTGATATGGCCGTTATCCTAACGGAAGGAATGGTTCGCGATATTATCAATGGGAACGAAAGTAAAATTGTACAGGTTTTTGTAGAATCGCCCTTAATTTGGGGTATTCACGTTGCAACGGATTCGGAATTTCAGGAAGTTGGCCACTTAAAGGGAACTGCCGCCGCGATAAGCCGTTACGGCTCTGGCTCGCATTTAATGGCGTACGTTAACGCTGAAAACCACGACTGGAACCTGCAGCAGGATTTAAAATTCAAGGTTATAAAGGATTTGGATGGCGCTTTGGAAGGACTCCCCAAAGGCGATGGCGACTATTTTATGTGGGAAAAATTTATGACAAAACCTTACGTAGACAATGGTACCTTCCGATTGATTGGCGAATCCCCTACTCCATGGCCAAGTTTTGTTATAGCAGTTCGGAATGAGCTACTCGATAAAGAAGAAACGAGTATCAAATCCATTTTGGAAGTAATAAACAAAACAACAAAAACTTTTAAGGAAATTCCCGACATTAATAAAATGATAGCCAAAAGATACGGGCAAAAAATAACTGATGTAAATGAATGGCTGAAACTCACTGACTGGAGTCAAGAACAAATGACCTCTGATGAGCTGGAAAATATACAAAACCATTTACTGAAATTGAATCTTATCAACAATAAAATGCAGAAAGACAGCATTTTACATTTTTTCTAAAAATTTACTTAAACTATTTACGCAACCCCCAACTAGGTCATGCATCTTGTTTATATAAAAACAATCATCATGACTACATTTTTAATCGTTCTGGGGGCGTTGTTAGTCACAAATTTTCTTTTGTTGCAGTTTAGCTGTAATGACGCTACCGAACCCGAAGTACCAGAAGAAGAATAGAAAGTATCTCCCCGCTTCTATTCTATTTTAAAGTTTAAGATTTCCCCACACGGCTGCTGAGTGGAGCCGAAACATTACCAATTTATTGGTTTTTTATTATTTCTTATTAAATACTCATTTGCTTTACTGAAGTGTTTGTTCCCAAACCAATAACCTCTGTTTGCGGCCAATGGCGATGGATGCCCGCTTGTAAGAACCAAGTGTTTTGTACCATCAATTTTTGCTCCCTTCTTTTTTGCAGGTCCGCCCCACAGCAAAAACACCAATCCTTCCTTTTCATTTGAAAGCTTTTCAATTACCGAATCGGTAAATTGTTCCCATCCTCTCTTATGGTGACTTCCTGCTTGATGTGCCCTCACCGTTAGCGTTGCATTCAATAATAAAACCCCCTGGTCTGCCCAGCGTTCCAAATTGCCCGAAGTTGGTATTGGAGAGCCTATATCTGTTCGGATTTCTTCAAAAATATTTTTAAGTGAAGGCGGAACGGCAACCTTTTCTGCAACCGAAAAACACAGTCCATTGGCCTGTCCAATACCATGATATGGGTCCTGCCCTATTATTACAACCTTAACTTCATTAAAAGGAGTATGATTAAAGGCTGAAAAAATCTGCTTTCCGGGCGGAAAACATTTGTCAGAAGTATATTCAGATTTTACAAATTCAGATAAATTTTTAAAATACCGCTTTTCAAATTCATCCTTTAAAATGGCTTTCCAACCAGGCTCAATTGTTACCTCCATTATTGTTACTTTTGTGCTATTAAAATTACAATTAAATAACAACATTCAAAAAGATCCCCACATATGGGGAAAGCAATGGCAGGCATAGATAACAAAACTTTAGAAGACCTTGAATTTCCTACTGTCCTTCAGCAGGTTTCCCAAAATTGTGTAACGGAACCCGGACGGGAAAAGGTTCTTTCAATTATACCCTTTCAGGGTTTTTCTCAAATTGAACCAGAATTGCAGCGCGTAAAGGAATTTACGGCTTCCTTTCAGGGAGACAACCCAATTCCAAATCACGGTTTTGAGCCTATTTTTAGGGAACTTCGATTATTGGATATTGAAAATAGTACGTTGGAGATTTCCGGTTTCCGGAAAATACTTTCTATTTCAGAAACTACCCGGATTCTTTTGAAATTCTTCAAAAAATTCGAGGAATTCTATATACACCTCAATTCCTTTTCGGAAGATGTGAATTACACGACAATCATTTCCGAAGAAATAAATAAAAGGGTTGACAAATACGGTGAAATAAAAAACGAAGCTTCCGCAGAGCTCGGCGCCATTCGGCGAAGGCTTAATGTGGTGAAAGGCAAGATCAATTCTTCCTTTGCCAAAGCATTGTTACAATATTCCCAAAATGATTATTTGGATGAAATTCGCGAGTCGGTAGTAGAAAACCGACGGGTGCTTGCCGTAAAGGCCATGCACCGAAAAAAGGTAAAAGGCGCTGTAATGGGCAGTTCCAAAACAGGAAGCATCGTCTATATTGAGCCGCAGGAAACCCTTGAATACGCTAATGAACTCAGTAATCTTCTCTATGAGGAAGACGAAGAAGTAAAAAGAATTTTAAAAGCACTTACCGAATTTGTACGGCCACATTTGGAATTATTAAAAAGCTATCAGGAATATTTGATAACCATGGATGTGCTTTACGCCAAAGCAAAATACGCGCTGAACATCAACGGGGTTTTACCTATACTTACTTCAGAAAAAAGGATTTTGCTTCAAAAAGCATATCATCCGCTTTTATTGGTTTCTAATAACAAAAGAAAGGAAAAAACATTTCCCCAGAGTATTGAACTTATCCCTGAAAAAAGAATAATTGTTATTTCAGGTCCCAATGCCGGAGGAAAAAGTATTACCCTAAAAACGGTTGGTCTGTTACAGGTAATGCTTCAAAGTGGGATGCTGGTTCCGGTTGAGCCGCAAAGCGAAATGTGTTATTTCAAAAGGATTTTGACCGATATTGGCGACAATCAGTCTATCGAAAACCATTTGAGTACCTATAGTTATCGTTTAAAAAAGATGAACCAATTTCTGAAAAAGTGCGACAAAAAAACACTTTTTTTGATAGATGAATTTGGAACGGGAAGCGACCCCGAACTGGGCGGGGCTTTGGCAGAAACCTTTCTCGAAGTTTTTTACGAACGCGAAGCATTTGGGATTATTACAACCCATTACGCCAATTTAAAACTGTTGGCAAATGAACTTCCACAAGCCATTAATGCCAATATGCAGTTTGATAGCAAATCTTTGGAACCCTTATACCAACTGCATTTAGGAGAAGCGGGAAGTTCTTTCACTTTTGAGGTAGCGCAAAAAAACGGAATTCCATATAGTTTGATAAATCGTTCCAAAAAGAAAATTGAAGGGGGGAAAATACGTTTCGACAAAACTATTGCGAATCTTCAAAAAGAACGCTCCAATCTTCGGAAAACTTCCGAATCATTAAAAAATGAAGAGCAAAAAGCTCGTGTGGAAGGCAAACAATTAGAAGAAATAAACGCGCGCGTACAGGAAAAATTGGAAAGCTATCAAGAGCTTTTTGATGCCAACCAAAAGCTCATAAGTTTGGGCAAAAAATTTGATAGCCTTTCAGAAAAATACTTCAACAACAAACAAAAAAAACAGCTAATTGATGAGTTGATGAAACTGGTAATGGTTGAAAACAGCAAGCGGAAAAAACTGGCCCCAAAAGTCAAAAAAGTTGTTAAGGCAAAGGAAATAAAAGTTCAAAAGGAAGTGGAACAAAAAGTTGAAGTGATCCGTGAACGAAAGAAAGAAGAAAAGGAAATAGCCAAAAAACTTCCCCCACAAAAACCGAAAGTGGCCCTAAAAATTGGCGACCGAGTGCGAATGATCGATGGCAAAGCAATAGGAACCATTGACACCATTGAAAAAAACAAAGCGATCGTGAATTACGGAATGTTTACCACCAATGTGAGTTTGGAGGAATTGGAAAAAGTTTAAAATAAATTGCAGTTTTCAGTGGCAGTTGGCAGTAATAATGAGAACTGAGAACTGCTACTGCCTACTTGAGTTGTATTATGAATAAACGCCAAAAACACAAAATAATCCTCTTTGACGGTGTTTGCAATCTTTGCAATGGCGCTGTCACTTTTATCATTAAACGAGACTCGAAAAACGTCTTTAAATTTACGGCGCTTCAAAGTGAAACTGGACAAGAACTGATTTCAAAATTCAATATTGATACCGTAAAAGTGGACTCTATTATTTTGATTGATGGAGATAAATATTACGAAAAATCTTCCGCAGCGCTTTATATTGCGAAGCATCTATCCGGAGCTTACCCCCTACTTTTTGGGTTTATGCTCGTACCAAAATTCCTTAGAAATTCAGTGTATGATTATATCGCTCGAAACCGTTATAAATGGTTTGGAAAAAAGGAAAGCTGTATGATTCCCACACCGGAATTGAAAACCAAATTTTTATAAGGTTGCTTCAAGTTAGTTTATAATTTGACCGGAATTTAAAGCTCCGGGGGAATCAAGTGTAGGGGCATTCCAAAGGAAATCCCCGTATGAATTTCCAGCTCCTTTCAGTTGGAGCGAATAGCCAACTGGAGTTGTAGTCTTCGATTCTTTTACACCAATATCCGTAGAATTTATCCCATTTGCCGATCCAGCAGTTGCCATAAACATTCCTTCATAACTAAGAAATTGTATAACTAAGCCCGCTTTTACAATTGCAATTCCATCTGCTGGACCATTTTGAAGTCCTGTAGCCACAAATGAACGGGTTCCAACTCCATTAGATTGATTTGGAATTATGCCATTTAACGATATTGTATTATAATTGGTGCCAGTAGTTCCATTATATAATTCAAGCGTACACGTATTTAAATCATATCCCGCAGGACCCGCAATCTCAATAAATTCACCCGCATCTGTACCAATATTTTTATAATGAAATTCATTGATCCAGATTTCAGGTGAGGGAATGGTCACGCAGGAAATATCATTCCAAACTCCCCCGTCCCAGATTTGTAGGCAACTTTCTCCATTTCCATTGTTCATTACAAAAACCAATAATCCCGCCTCTGATATATTTGGCGTTATGGAATTTCGGGCAGGAATATTCGGAACCCGTGGCGGCATAAATCCCTTGTAAGTAGCTCCGCCGTCCGAGGTACTGCTCACTTCGAGCATTGAAGAAGTTGTAGGATTTACTGTTCCAATCCCCACTTGGCAATATAAACTCCCCATTATAATGCCAGTACAAAAAAATAAGATAATTTTTTTCATAACTATGATATTTAGTCATAGCCAAACAGGTAAATTCAAGAAAAAAAAGGTTAGATCGGGCGTTTATCCCGGGGAGAAGTTCCTAAATTAAAAAATATTCCCTTTCTTTCCAAAAGGTAAGCTGTTAAAATTAAGCGGTTAACAAAAATAAAGTCCTTTTTAAAGTAATTTTTATAAAAAGTGAGGGACTTGTTTTAAAAGGACTTAAGAATCCAAATCAAATGTTTCTGAAGGATTTTCTTTTTCGGGATAATTCAACATTCCTTCCCCTTTGGCAATTATCGTAGAAACAGTGGCATCTCCCGTTACATTGACTACGGTACGGAACATATCCAAAATCCTATCAACTGGGAAAATAATAGCTATCCAAGCTGGATTAAGCCCTACAGATTCCAATACAATAATAAGCATAACCAAACCTGCACTTGGTACCGCCGCTGATCCTATGGAGGCTAATGTGGCCGTAAGCACAATGGTCAGCTGTTGCCCCATGGTAAGATCAATCATATGCAACTGTGCCAAAAATACTACAGCTACTGCCTGATAGAGGCAGGTTCCGTCCATGTTGACGGTAGCTCCAATTGGCAAAACAAAACTGGTGATTTTCTTGTCAACCCCTAAGTTTTCTTCCACGCATTCCATGGTTACAGGTAGCGTTGCTGCACTACTGGAAGTTGAAAAGGCTAAAGTCTGAGCCGGCGCCATGGCTTTAAAGAAGCCCATATAGGGTATTTTTCGGACAAATATTTTTAAAATGAGCGGATAAACTATAAAAATCATAAGCATTAACCCAATAAATACAGTCAATGAATACCAACTTAATCCTTTGAATATTTCATAAACCTTTCCTAAATCATCGCCCGCCATTTTACTTACAACCCCTGCCAACAATGCGAATACAAAAAATGGTGCAGCTTGCATTACCAAGTCAACCATTTTCAGAAAAACTTCCATGGTACTATTCATAAAACTGGTAACAGGGTGCGATTTGTCATTCGGAATAAGAAGCAGGCAGACCCCAAAAAACAATCCAAAAAATATTATTTGGAGCATCAATCCATTATCACTTAAGGAATAGAAAAAATTCTCAGGCACCATGTCCACTAAAGGTTGCAAAGGAGTTGACTCCTTAGTTTTTTCAGCGGTTTTCATCTTTTCAGTTACCGATGCGTCCCTAAGTTCACCTTTTGTAAGATCTGTAATTTTTTGAGCGCGTTCAAAAAAGGCAGGGTCTTGCAGATAATTTATTCCATCCTTAATCTGTCTTCCTTCAGAAGCTGCCCAGATTTCATAACTTATTCTGTTATCAATCCGGCTTTGCTCGTCAACAAGTTTTCCGGGTTGGACAATATTTACGATTGCCAATCCCAGGCCTACCGCGAATAATGTGGTAATTAAATAGGCTAGCAATGTCTTCCCTCCCATTCTACCCAAACTTTTAGGATCGCCAATATTCGCAACTCCACTAATGATTGAAACCAATACCAAAGGCACTGCAATCAATTTTAAAAGATTGATAAAAATAGTACCGAAAGGCGCTATCCAATTAATGGTAAATGCGCTCCAACCCATCTGGCTGGAAAGGATTGCCCAAATTATTCCCAATACCAACCCAATAATAATTTTCCAGTGCAGCGCTAGTTTCTTCATATAAATTAATTACTTATTAATCTTAAATTTTTAAAGTTTCGAAATTTTGTTCAACAAAAAATAATCGGCCAAAACCAAAGCAGCCATTGCTTCTACAATAGGAACCGCGCGGGGAACCACACACGGGTCGTGTCTTCCCTTTCCTTCCGCTTCTGCTTTATTTCCCTTGCTATCTATGGTTTGCTGTTTTTGCATAATGGTGGCTACGGGTTTGAAAGCAACATTAAAATAAATATCTTCCCCGTTGCTTATTCCGCCCTGGATTCCTCCACTGTAATTTGTTTTTGTAGAACCGTTTTCGTTGAATATATCGTTATGTTCACTTCCCTTCATTTTGGTGCCTTCAAACCCACTTCCGTATTCAAAGCCTTTAACTGCGTTAATGGATAGCATCGCTTTGCCCAGTTCAGCATGTAATTTGTCAAAAACAGGTTCTCCCAGTCCAACGGGAACATTTTGAATAACACACGTAATTTTTCCTCCCACCGTATCGCCCTGTTTACGAATTTCCTTAATATAGGTTTCCATTTTTGAAGCCATCTCGGCATCGGCACAGCGAACAGGATTTTTCTCAATTTCTGAAAAATTAAGTTCCGAATATGGTTTGTTAAGCTCTATTTCTCCCACGGAAGAAACGTAGGCGGTAATTTTTATATCCTTTAATAATTGTTTTGCGATGGCTCCGGCAACAACA
>JBBQQN010000023.1:0-35036 GCA_038215845.1 Flavobacteriales bacterium
GAAACGCAGGATATGATATCCGCATTTTATTACCTTCGCAATAAACTGGACACAAAAAACATAAAGGAAGGGCAGACTATTGAGATGAATATGTTTTTTGATAAAGAAAATTACAAATTCAAACTAAAATTTCTTGGAAAAGAAGTTTTAAAAACTAATTTTGGCAACGTTGCGTGTTTAATTTTTAGACCTTACGTACAATCGGGACGGGTTTTTAAAGAAAAAGAAAGTCTAACCGTCTGGGTAAGTGATGATGAAAATAAAATACCCATGTTGATAAAGGCAGATTTGGCCGTAGGTTCGTTAAAAGCCACGTTGACCCAGTTTAAAGGATTGCAACATTCCTTCAAAATAATTGCAGATTAAAAAATATTTTATAATACCGAAATCCCCCTGAATTGAAGCATTTAATCTTAGTAGTCTTAGCCCTAGCATTTCTTACTTCTTGTGAAAACACCAAGGACGATCAAATTGAAGTTCAAACCGAAGAAGTAATCCCCATTGTAGAACAGTACGGTTATATTTTAAATGATTTTAATGTGGTGCGTGACACCATTCGCCCTGGGGACACTTTTGGCGATATACTTAGCGCAAACAATATTTCACAGGACAAAATACTTGAAGTGGCTACAAAGTTCAGGGATACCTTTGATGTCCGAAAAATTGTAGTGGGCAAGCCCTATGTGCTTCTCAACTCAAAAGATTCCATACACACTACCCAAGTTTTTATCTACGAAACCACTCCGGTAAATTATGCGGTTGTGGATTTTCGGGATACCCTTAATTGTTATAACAATCAAAAATCCTTAACATACGTAGAAAAGATGGCTTCGGGGGTAATAAATAGCTCCCTCTCCGCTACCATGGAGGAACAAAACCTGAGTCCGTACATGACGGATCAGTTGGCCAATATATATGCATGGACCATCAACTTCTTCAAATTACAACCCGGGGATAAGTTTAAGGTTGTTTATTCTGAAAGGTTTATAGACGATACCATTTCCGGTGGCCTACATGAAATAAAGGCTGCATATTTTGAACATAACGGAAAACCACTGTATGCTTTTAAATTCAGTTCCGATTCCCTCGAAAAAATAGAAGGCTATTTTGATGAAAATGCCAACAACCTTAAACGTGCATTTTTAAAGGCCCCGGTAAAATTCAGTAGAATATCTTCCCGCTACAACCTTAACCGAAGGATAAAATATTACGGGTATAAATTGCGTCCACACCGCGGAACCGATTTTGCGGCTCCTATAGGAACCCCTATTTTAGCCACCGCAGATGGCGTTGTTATAAAATCTGAACGAAAGGGCGGCAATGGAAACTATGTAAAAATAAGGCATAACGAAACCTACGAAACCCAATATCTGCATATGAGGGCCCGTAACGTTAAGGTGGGAAACCACGTGAGCCAGGGAGATGTAATTGGGTGGATCGGCATGACCGGAAATACCGGCGGGCCACATGTGTGTTACCGTTTTTGGAAAAATGGAAAAGAGGTGGATCCCTTCAGAGAGGACACTCCTTTTTCAAAACCCTTGCCCAAGGAATATCATGATAAATATTTCGCAGAATCGTCGTCTTTAAGAGAGAAATTGGACTGCATATCCTACAATTAATTTTCCACTATTAGCCCTGTTAATAAACTTGTTATTAATTAATTTGTTAAATTTCAGCAAGTTAGCAGATACATCTTATCTTTATTTTTGAAGTTGTTCTTATTGATTTCTTAACCTTGTTTTTTTGTAATAGAAGTTTTAAAGAATGTACTTTTGTCAAAATTTCTTAAACTAAATAGAGAACGATGAGAAAACTATTACTTTTTATTTTTTTAATTGGTGGCTTGGCTACCACCTTTGCACAAGGAACTGTTACTGGACAAATTCTGGATACAGATTCTGGGCAGCCACTTTCAGGGGCCAATGTATTAGAAACTGGAACTTCTAATGGAACCATCGCTGATTTTGATGGTAATTTTACTTTAAATGTGGGAAGCAATTCGGGAACGGTTACCCTTTCTTTTGTGGGATATACTCCTAAAAATGTTTCCTACTCATTACAAAATGGTAAATCAAACTTAGGCAAGGTTACTTTATTGCCTGATGCTGATGCGTTGCAGGAAGTTGTTATAACTGCATCTGGAGTAGTAGATATTGCGAAAGATCGTAAAACTCCTGTTGCCGTTTCAACTATTCGTGCCGAAGAAATCCAAGAAAAACTTGGATCACAGGAATTTCCTGAAATTTTGAGCAACACTCCTTCTATCTATGCTACAAAGCAGGGGGGTGGTTTTGGAGATGCCCGTATCAACATACGTGGTTTCGATACCCAAAACTCTGCCATACTTATTAACGGTATACCCGTTAATGATATGGAAAATGGACTTGTATATTGGAGTAACTGGGCTGGTCTTTCAGACGTTGCATCTGCTATTCAGGTACAACGAGGTTTAGGTTCTTCAAAACTTACTGTTTCATCTGTTGGGGGTACCATAAATGTGGTAACCAGAAGTGCAGATAGAAAACAAGGCGGTTTCTTTACAGGATCTGTAGGTAATGACAACTATTTAAAAAATGTAGCTTCATATTCAACCGGTCTTTCAGAAAATGGTTGGTCCGGATCTTTCTTGTTAAGCAGAACTGAAGGGGATGGTTACGTAGATGGTACCAAATTTGAAGGCTACAATTATTATATTGGCGTTGGTTTCAAACCCAACGATAAGCACCAATTTGAGTTTACCCTAACCGGTGCGCCACAACAGCACAACCAAAGAGGGTTTGCTCCATCATTGGATGAATACATAAAATATGGTAACAATGGCGAACCACGTATTAAATACAATAGTGATTGGGGTCTACGCAACGGTAAGGAATTTACTTTTGGCGGAAACTTTTACCACAAGCCATTAGCATCCTTAAACTGGGACTGGACTATTACTGAAAAATCTAAACTTAGCACATCTGCATACGCATCATTTGGTCGTGGTGGATCTGTTGGTTCCATAGGTAGAATTAACGGACAACAATCCTTTTCAGGTGTGTTCAAAAATGAGAACGGAATCATCAGGTTTGACGACATCGTTGCATGGAACAACGGAGCTAACATTCCAGATTTTGGCGCTCCAAGACAAGGATATACAGGCGGTGGCGGTGCCTATCAAGGAAGTTTTGTAAATGGGAACAGCAGTGGTTCTTCTTTTGTAAGTGACAATAGTTATGTTAGAGGTCCAGAAAATGGTATCTCACAAAGATCATCCGTAAACTCACACAACTGGTTTGGTTTAATATCCAGCTTTGAAACAAAATTGACCGAAACAATAACAATGGATTTGGGTATTGATTTACGTTCCTACACAGGATACCATTACAGAAGATTAGTAGATCTTTTAGGCGGGGATACTTATGTGGACAGTGATAACATAAACAATCCTTACAGATTTTTAAATGAAACCTATAAGCCTACAGTAGGTAATACTTTCAATGTATTCAAAAGTATAGACAGTGAGGAAAAAATTGATTATTACAACGATGGAAAAGTAAGCTGGTTAGGCGCTTTTGGACAATTTGAATATTCAAAAGATGCTGTTTCCGCCTTTTTACAAGGAGCGGTTTCAAACCAAGGATTCCAGAGAATAGATTATTTCAACTATTTGGATTCAGATCCGGAACAAAAGTCGGATGTTGAAAATATTTTAGGTGGAAATATAAAGGGTGGTCTTAACTATAACGTTGATGAAAAAAACAACGTATTTGTAAATGCGGGCTATTACTCTAAACAGCCTTTGTTTGATGCAGTTTTTCCTAGCTTCGTTTCTAATGATGTAAATACCGATCTTAAGAACGAAAAAATTATCGGTACTGAAGTAGGATACGGATTTAGAACAAGAGGTTTCCGCGCAAATGTGAATTTGTACCGTACCAGTTGGGATGATAGATTCACCACCATTTCACAAAACATAGACGTTAACAATACACCTGATGATAATGGAGACGATGTTCGTGGAACTGCAAACATAGAAGGTATCAAACAAGTACACATGGGTGTTGAGCTTGATTTTACTGCTCGTTTAAACGAAGTGGTTGAATTTATGGGAATGGTTTCTTACGGAGATTGGCGTTATAAAGGCGATGTATCTGCCTCGTTTTTTGATGAAAGTAACCAGCCAATTATTGTAGATGGACAGCCAAGTGTTGGAACTTTATATCTAGATGATATCAAAGTTGGTGATGCAGCGCAGTTTACTGCAAGTTTAGGAACAGCGGTTCATATTACAAAGAACCTTAAGATTGATGCCAACTACCGTTATGCTGACAGGCTTTATGCTGCAATAAACGCTGCGGATTTTGCAACTGCAGACAATGATGGATCTTTAGAGCTTCCAAGCTATGGTTTGTTGGATGCAGGTTTATCTCTTAACGTTCCATTTATCAACAATCAAAAATTGGAATTCAGGGTAAATGTGAACAACATTTTGGATGAAACCTATATCTCAGAATCTGAAACCAATATTTTTGCTGGACCTGGCGATAGCACATATGATGGTATTTCTACCCAAAACCGCGTTTTCTTCGGTTTCGGAACTACTTGGAATACAAGCATTCGTTTTAATTTTTAATAACTAGTTTCAAAATAATTTAAGCAGTCCCGGAAATAAATTCCGGGACTGCTTTTTTGTATAAATACCCTATCTTTGAAAGTCATTAAAAAAAACATTTATGTACACAACCATTCAATTTATACACTCCTATTGGGCGTATTTAACCCTTTTAATTGTTCTACTTGCCACGATTAATGCCCTGGCGGGATTTTTCTCCAAAAGGGAGTATGGGCCGAAGGATTTCAGGATTTCACTTTTTGCACTGATTGTAACCCATATACAGGTGTTAATAGGCTTAATACTGTATTTCATATCCCCCTTGGGCTTTCAAAATATTCTAAATATGGGAATGGGCCCCGTTATGAAAGATTCAACCTTTAGGCTTTTTGCGGTAGAGCACCCTTTAGTAATGATTTTTACCGTAATTTTTATAACCATCGGTTATTCAAAACACAAAGCGAAACTCCTTTCCAGCAGAAAATTTAAAACCCTCGCAATTTTTTATGCCATAGCACTTGTATTGCTTTTAAGCAGGATTCCTTGGAACCAATGGTTTTAAAATTCTAAATCTTTAAATATGAAAATCCCGTTAAAATTCATAACGGGATTTTTTTATGAAATTTGGCGGCTTCAATTCCCCGAGTTTCTTTCCTTGATTAAATAAACAAACACGGGAAAGTGATCGCTATAACCCCCTGTATACCCATTTACAAAACTTCGGAAGGGATAGCCCTTATATTGTCCGCGTGGGGTTTGAAGATATGTTTTATTGAAGATTCCTGCTTTATAAAGTCGATAGGAAGAGAAATCCTTGGTCACAAATTCAGAAGAAAGTATTATTTGGTCAAAAAGATTCCATCCGTCCCTATAGGCTAGCGTTCCCATCCCTTTATTGTACATGGCTTCCATTGGATTGTACAACTCCTTAATTTCTAATTTCTCCCGGTCTTTTTTTGTCTGAAGAATTTCTTTTATGCTTGGGCTTGTAGGGTCGTCGTTTAAATCTCCCATCGTAATAATTTTTGCATAGGGGTCTTCGCTGAATAGGGAATCTATTAATCGCTTATTAAGCTTTGCAGCTTTTACCCGTTTGGGCCTGCTGCGTTCTTCCCCACCGCTCCTTGAGGGCCAATGATTGACAATTATATGAATTTTTTCGCCATCGAGCATTCCGCTTACCAGCAATTGGTCGCGGGTATAAATCCGTTTGGTTTTGTCATTGTCGTCATATAGTTCCAACTCAAATGCTTTATAATGGGTAGGAACAAATATTTTTTTCTGATAGAGTAACGCCACATCTATTCCGCGCCTATCAGGACTGTCAAAGTGTATGATCCCGTAATTCGTTTTTGCTAAGGGAGCTTGCGCCAGTAAATCCTCCAATACTTTTCTATTTTCAATTTCACTTACGCCAATAATTGTCGGGGAATTTCCACTAACATCTTCCCCAATTTCAGCAATTACTTTTGCCATATTTGCCAGCTTGGCTTTATAGATTTCTTCGGTCCAATGATCTTTGCCCTCGGGAGTGCGGTCGTCATCAAAAATCAAAGGGTCATCTATATAATCGAATAGGTTTTCAAGGTTATAGAAAGCAATGGTATTTATGGTGTATTCTTTTTCGGTCTGAGAAAATGAAAACGAAAAATAGAATAAGAAAACAAAAAATGGAAGTCGAAATAAATTCATTTCTATTATTTTTAATTTATTAAAAATAAAAAAACTTAACAATTTTAATATTTAAATAATATTTTTTTTCATAAATTTATACATCTTCAAATAGAAATTCTCTCCCAGAACAAATTTACAAGTAACGATGAAAGCTTTCATTTTTATCTGTTTTTTGGTGTTTTTGGGAAAAATAGACTCATATCCACAAGAGGCTATCGTAAAAGGCCGCGTATTGGAAACCAATTCCTATGAGCCCATTCCAGATGTTGAAATCAACATTATGGCAAGTATCTTCAATACCACAACAAATGCTTTAGGGGAATTTTATTTTCTTCAGGAAAATCTTCCGCAAGGGCAACAGATATTGATGATTTCAAAATCTGGCTATACTACTTTGAAGCTACCTATAACTATTCAGGAAAATTCTCCAATTAACTTGGATCCCCTTTTAATGGAAATCGATATGCAGGAAGTAGAAGCGCAAATTGGAGTTATTAGCCTTTCCGACAATGAATTGGAGGATGATGAGGGAATGTCCTTCAATGTTTCTGGACTCTTGCAGGCATCTAGCGATGTATTTTTAAGAGCAGCTGCATATGATTTCAGCACTACTTTTTTTAAACCCCGAGGTTTTGATAATGCGAACGGGAAACTGCTCATCAACGGGATTGAAATGAATAAACAATACGATGGTCGTCCTCAATGGTCTGATTGGGGAGGTCTGAACGATATGCAACGAAATCAGGAATTCTCAATGGGCCTAAAGGCTAGCGATTATACTTTTGGAGATGTTGCCGGCACAACCAATATAATTTTCCGCGCTTCGCAATACCGAAAAGGTGGAAGAGTATCCTATGCCACAAGTAACAGAAGCTATCGTGGCCGGGTGATGGGTTCCTATAACAGCGGATTAAACCTAAATGGTTGGGCATATTCGGTATTATTGGCCCGAAGGTTTGGGGAAGAAGGTTTTCAGGAAGGAACACCTTATAACGCTAATTCCTTTTTTGCTTCGGTGGAGAAAAAACTTAATTCAGAACAGAGCCTTAATATTACTGCTTTCTATACTCCCAACCAACGAGGTAAAACCAGCCCACTAACGGAGGAAGTAAAAAACTTAAAAGGGATTGAGTACAATCCCAATTGGGGATTTCAAAACGGAGAAATACGTAATTCAAAAGTAAAAACGGTGAAAGAGCCTGTAATTATTCTTAATCATTATTGGGCCCTCAACGATAGAACAACTTTAAATACTAACCTTGCATATCAATTTGGAAAAATAGGGAATACCCGCATAGATTACGGAGGAACCCGCCTTATTGAAGTAGATGGGCAAGCCGCGTACATTGGTGGCGCCCGAAATCCATACCCTAATTACTATCAAAGGCTTCCCAGCTATTTTCTTCGTTTTGAAAACTTGACTCCTTATGACTATTCGCTGGCGTATCAGGCGGAACAGGAATTTATTGATAATGGACAATTGGACTGGAATTACTTATATGAAGCAAACCGAATTGCTAAAGCCAATAGCGGCAACTCCATTTATGCTATTCAAGAGGATAGGACGGATGACACCCAAATTAGTGCAAACACTATACTCAACAGCCGTCTTTCAGATAATCTTACTTTGAATGGCAGTCTAAATTACAGAACCTTAAAAAGCGAAAATTTTGCAGAATTGAATGATCTTTTGGGAGGAACGGGTTATTTGGATATCGACTATTTCGCCGAAGGTGTCAACAACACAATTGTTGGAGATATTGCCCAAAGTGATTTGCGTAACCGGAACAGAATCGTGGAAGAGGGCGATCGCTATAAATACAATTATGAATTGAATGCCGGGGTTATTTCCGGCTTTGTCCAAGGGCAGTTTCAGTATAGCAAAATGGATTTTTATATAGCTGCGAATGTTTCACAAACCAATTATCAGCGCAATGGCTTATTTGAAAATGGAAATTATCCGGGCAACTTGTCGTATGGCAATAGCGAAAAATTGAATTTCACCAATTTTGGTGGGAAGATTGGCGGAACCTATAAAGTTACAGGAAGACATCTTATTGATATTAACCTGGGGTACTTCAGTAAAGCGCCATCCCTCCGAAATACATTCAGCAATTCAAGGCAAAGCAATGCCGTAGTAATTGGTCTGGAAAGTGAAAAAATAGAGAATGCCGATATTAGTTATCTTTTCCGTTCGCCACTTATAAAAGCTCGGCTAACAGGGTATTACAATGCAATGCAAGGCCAAACGGATATCAATTTTTTCTTCACGGAATCTGCCCAAGGTTTTGAAGATGGATATGCCTTTGTTCAAGAAATTATTACTGGAATTGATAGCAGAAAAATGGGGGCAGAACTTGGAGTTGAAGCACAAATTCTTACAACATTTAAGTTGAAAGCCGCTGCGGCATTCGGTCAAAATGTATATACCAACAATCCCAACCAATACCTAACCAGCGACGATTTCGATATTTTAAGATTCGGTGACGGGACTACAAAACTAAAGAACTATCATATGGCCGGTGGTCCTGAAAGAGCCTATCAAGTGGGCTTTGAATATAGCGATCCGGACTTTTGGTGGGTAGGTGTTACCGGTAATTATTTTTCAAATGCATATATAGATATAAGCACCTTGCGAAGGTCAGATGCTTTTACTTTTGATGGAGATGGCCAAACTTTCAGCAATTATGATCCCGAGATTGCCAAAGCCCTTTTAAAACAAGAAGAATTTGACTCCTATCCCATCATAAACATTGTTGGCGGCAAATCGTGGAGAATTAAAAATTACTACCTCGGTTTTTTCGCAACCGTAAATAATGTACTGGACCAAGAGTACAAAACTGGCGGTTTTGAGGATTCGCGATTGGCAGATTACAGAAGTGTACAGGAAGATCAAGGAAGGAATTCTCCCATCTTTGGCTCGCGTTATTTTTATGGTTATGGAAGTACTTACTACCTTAATCTATATGTCAGATTTTAATAAAATGAAACATAAACCTATTACCAATGAAATCGATCGTTCAAAAACTGATAGTGCTATTTTTTTCAATGACAATAACCCTTACATCCTGTGTCAAAAAAGATGATTTCAGTGTGCCCGAAACTGAATTGGAAGCTCCAAATATTGACCCAACAGATGTAATTGAAATTTCTTCCCTTCGCGATTTACTTTTACAGGAACAAACACTTACAGGAAATCCTGATGCGGTACTTACCATTGAAGGAACCAATAAATATGTAACTGGATATGTAATTTCCATAGACGAAGCGGGAAATTTTTTCGAAGAACTTATTATTCAAAATACGGCTTCAAATCCTGAAGCCGGTGTAAAAATTCTGCTCGATGTAAACCCACTTTTCACCACCTTTGAATTTGGAAGAAAAATATTTGTAAAACTCGACGGTCTAACCGTAGGAATAAACAGCGGGGTGCTTACTTTAGGAATTCGGAATGGAAACAATATTGAAAAAATTTCAGAATCGGCTATGTTCGATTTTGTGGTTCGCGATGTTGAGGTTGCAAACATAGAATCACTTGAAATTGAAATTTTCGACTTTTCGGAAGATAAAACCAATTTGTATGTCCGCTTAAATAATGTCCAGTTTTACCGTTATGATGCCTTGGGCGAAAACCGCAAAACCTTTGCCGCGGAACCAACCGATGAATTTGATGCGGAACGAACCTTGGAAAGTTGCACCAATAATATAACTGCCATCTTCAGCACAAGCACTTATGCCGATTTTAAAGCTGTCCTGTTGCCAACCGGACGAGGTTCGTTGGATGGAATTTTGACCTACGATTTCTTTGGGGAAAATTTCAACATTGTGGTAAACGATCCCTCCGCCATAAATTTTGATAGCACCGAACGGTGTGATCCTGCCGAAATTGATTGCGGAATTTCAGATGTTACGGGAACCAATGTGCTGTTCAGTGATTTCTTTGAAACCCAATCTCCGGGCGATCCAATTTCTGGGAATGGATGGACAAATTTCATAGAAGCAGGAACTGAACAATGGGAAGCATACACGGCTGGAGGTAATAATCCCTCCCTCGGTATTTCCGCCAAAATGCAGGCCTTCAATTCTGGTGATTCCAGCAATATTGCTTGGCTGATTACCCCTCAATTAAATTTTGACTTGCAGGAAGGGGAAACGCTTAACTTTAAAACCTCCAACAGTTTTGCAGATGGTAGCATTTTGGAAATTTTGATTTCTACGGATTGGGATGGCGTTCCGGAAAATATTCCCTCCGCAACATGGAATTTACTATCAGCCGCATATATAACCCAAGATAGTGATCCTTTCGGCAACTGGTATCCATCCGGAAATGTGGATTTAAGTTGTATTGAAGGAAGTGGTTATATAGCGTGGAAATATATGGGAAGCGGGGAAGAAGGTTTTGATGGCACGTATGAGTTTGATGAAATTATTGTCAATTCAGATTAATTCATTTTACAAGGATTGCTTTATTCTTTAAAGCCATTCTGGGGAATAACATATTTCCTTATTTTAGCGATATGAAATCGCAACGGCTGTCCTATTCCTTATTTTCAGAAGAAGATTTTGATGATTATTTTCATTTGGTAAGCAATGCCGAAGTAATGAAAATGATAACAGGTCATCCTCTTTCAGAAAAGGACGCTGCAGAACGCTTCGAGAAAATACAATTAGTCCATAAAGAGAATAATGAAATAGGGTATTATAAATTGTCTTCCCTTTTGGATGGAAGTTTTGTCGGTCTCGGAAAACTGGTAATGGTTGGGGCAAATGAAGCCGAAATAGGCTACGTACTGCTGCCGGAATTTTGGGGAAAAGGTTACGGGAGTGAAGTTTCCGAAGCCATGATAAAACGATCAACGGAAGTTTCGCAAATTGAGAGTTTAATGGCCATTATTGACCCTGAAAATACTGCTTCAAAAAGAATTTTGGAAAAATGTGGATTTAGTTGGCACCACGATGGGGAATATTATGGCTTGCCGGCAGCGTATTTTAAAATGAATTTATCTTCAAAATAAACCAAAATAAAAGCCCCCAAAAAACTCAAAAATATGAGTGAATGAGGGCCATTTCTGGTTGGTCACCAGTTAATATTATTTATGTTTTCAACGCAAACTTCCTGCAATTTAAAAAAATATATTTAAAACCGTCATGGTTAAAAGAGAAAGGAACCTTTTCTGAATTTAACGAATAACCATTTTCTTAAAAATTTAATAAAAAAGGCGGGCGATTAATGTTAATTGCTTGTAAAGTACAAAAAAGGGTTGCTCTGTGTTTCGTACATTTGTGGGATAAACTATTTTATGTTAGAACAAACGGAAATCTCCTACGAAAAAGCGGTACTTATTGGCCTGATTACTCAATATCAGGATGAAGAAAAATCTCACGAATACCTTGATGAACTTGAATTTTTGGCATATACGGCCGGAGGTGAGGTATTAAAACGCTTCACCCAAAAAATGGAAGTTCGAAATCCAAAAACTTTTATTGGTACCGGAAAACTTGAAGAAGTAAGACTTTTTGTTGAAGAACATGAGATAGGTGTAGTTATATTCGATGATGAACTTTCGCCAGCACAACAAAAAAACATCGAGAAAATTCTGGATTGTAAAATATTGGACAGGACCAACCTAATCCTTGATATTTTCGCACAACGGGCAAAAACCAGTAACGCCCGCACCCAAGTAGAACTTGCTCAATACCAATATTTATTGCCTCGTTTATCCGGTATGTGGACTCACTTGGAACGTCAACGTGGGGGTATTGGGATGCGCGGTCCAGGGGAAACAGAGATTGAAACTGACCGTCGTATTGTTCGTGATAGAATTGCCCTGTTGAAAGAAAAACTAAAAAAGATTGATAGACAGATGGATGTGCAGCGCGGCAATCGTGGCGCATTGGTTCGTGTGGCACTTGTTGGGTATACGAACGTTGGGAAATCAACTTTAATGAATGTAATTAGCAAAAGCGATGTTTTTGCAGAAAACAAACTTTTTGCGACCCTTGATACCACCGTGCGGAAAGTGGTTATAGGCAACCTTCCTTTTTTGCTAACCGATACAGTTGGATTCATTAGAAAGCTGCCCACACAATTGGTTGAGTCCTTCAAAAGTACATTGGATGAAGTGCGGGAGGCCGATTTATTGCTACATGTGGTTGATATTTCGCATGCTTCTTTTGAGCAACATATTGATTCGGTAAATAAAACCTTGGAAGAAATAGGCAGCGCCGATAAGCCTACCATAATGGTTTTCAATAAAATTGATGCCTACAAAGCAGAGGAAATAGAGGAAGACGATTTAATGACCGAAAAAACCAAGGCACATTATTCTCTTGAGGAATGGAAACAAACGTGGATGGCTAAATTGAATGGAGATGCTATTTTCATTTCTGCACTGAACAAGGAGAATTTCAATGAATTCAAAAAGCTGGTTTATGAAAAGGTAAAGGAAATACACACCACCCGTTTTCCTTACAATAGCTTTCTTTACGATGAATATAAAGAAGAGGAATAAGTAAAGAAAATTATTTTTTCATTACGGAAGTCTGAAGCTTTTTCTTAAAGCTGTCATACATTTTTTGGTTGATCAATTTTTTCTCCAAAAGCGCATTGATATAAAAATCCGTGTTTTGACCATGTTCGGTTTCAGCCATTTTTTGCCCTGCAGAAAAGAGCCATTTTCTTTTCTCAGGAAATAAACGGAACATTTTTAAATTGCTGCTCATAGCCTCCTCCACATTTCCTTCTTCATAATAAATATTCATCAGGTTGTAATAGGCTTCAAAATTTTTATTGTCTAATTCAATTGCCTTTTTCAGGCTTTCTATGGCTTTAGTTTTATCACCATTGGTAAGATAGGAAAGGCCAAGATTGAAAAATGCTTGTGAGGTGGGTTTTTCATCCTCACTCGCTTTTAGAAAATGCTCCTGCGATTTTTTATAATCCTTTCTTAAATTATAAAGTACGCCTAAGTTATTGTGCGCCGGCGTATGTTTTGGATAAGTTGCAATGGCTCGATTATAATAAAAAACACTTCTATCCAGTAAGGAATCTTTTTCAGCTTGCTTCAGTTTTTGGACGGTTACTTTTTCAAATAAATCGTCGGCCAACAACATATTTAGCTTTACGGATGTTGGCGCTACTTCAAGATCATTTGACAATAATGTATCCAAGTCTTTCCAATCTTGGTTCCGGCTAAAAACCTTCGCGGAGCTTGCCAAAATCAAAACAGAAACTATTCCTATAAAAAAGTAATTGAGCTTTGGAAACTTCTCTTCATTGGTGGTAGCAACATCAATCTTAAAAACTTTCACCAATAACCAGCCCAAAACAATACAAAAACCCAATGATGGAATGTAGGCAAACCGCTCCGCAATAATACCAACTGCTGGTTTGACCAAATTGGAATACATAGAAATACTAATAAAGAAGAAAGCCAGACCAAAGACTAGGACTGATTTGGTTTTTAATTTTAGTACGGTAAAAATAAGAAGCGGAACAATAATCAACACTCCCAGCCAGGTATAAATATTTTCCCACCCTACTATATTTATGTGTGCATAGCCATAATAACTGATTAATGGATGTGGCACAAACAATAGTTTGATATAATAGAAAACAGTATAAAAAGCCATCGGTATTTTCTCAAAAAATCCTGCTCCGTTTACGAACAAAGGGTTTTCAACAAACAGCAAATTTCTGTTGCCGCTCGTTTCAATGAGTTGGGTGTTAATGAGTTTATAAAGCAATATCGGAAGCAATAGTGCCCCAAGAATTTTTAAAATCACTTTCCTATTTGTGTTTTCAAAAAAGTAAACGGTTAATGGAATAAGTGCCAAAAATGTAAGCGAAGACAATTTTGAGAGTAATGATAAAATCATAAAGGCAAACACGCCAATAAGCCATGCTAGGTATTGTTTTCTTGCGTACTTAATGGCACATGCCAGAGCCAATAAAGCAAAAATGAAACATAATAGTTCGTCCCTAGATTTTACATTTCCTACAACTTCGGTATGTAAGGGGTGCACCACAAAAAGAAGCGTAATTATAAAAGGTAAAAACCAATGATTGTTTTTAAAAAGGGTGCGTAAAATTTTAAATAAAAGTAAGCAGGTTAAAATATAAAGAAGAAGATTAATTAAATGGCTTACTGTTGGATTTGCCCCAAAGAGCCCATATTCAATGGCAAAAGAAGCTAACGTAATAGGCCGGTACCCATAATTTTGGTCGCTCGACTCCAAATATCTTGTTTTAAATATTTTAGAAATTCCGGAGAAACCCTGCTCGACTCTTTTGTTGTTTACAATAACATATTCATCGTCAAAACTATACTCATTGGTTAATGTGTTTCCATAAACGAGAAAACATAATCCTATTATTATATATAGGTTTATCCTGAATTGTTTTTTTGGCATAAAGACGAATAATAAGGCCGGTAAATATACACAGAAATTAAAAAAAGCATAGCTGTTGAATTAAAACGTTAATTATATATTAAATTAATATGGTTTCTTATATTTGGAGGGCTATTAAAAAGAACACTATTTTGATTTACATAAACGCCATCTCAACTTATTTTCCTGAAAAAACCATAGATAATGAAACCATTATCCGCGAGTTTTTTGAATATGGCGGCGAATCAAAAACTGAGATAACCCCACAGACCATTTTTAGCCAATGCGGTATAAATAATAGGTACGTAGCTGATTTAGAAGACACTACAAAAGACCTTGGTAATAGAGCAGCAGAAGCGCTTTTTCAAGAATGGAATATCGATAAGTCTTCCATTGACTATTTAATATTTGTAAGTGATGCCTTGGAATATAAAGGTCCCGCTACGGCTTGTATTATGCAGCACGATTTGGGATTGGAACAAACCACCGCTACAATTGATATTCTCCACGGCTGTACTGGTTGGGTATATGGATTAAGCATTGCAAAAGCAGTAATCCATTCGGGAATGGCAAAAAAAGTTTTGCTTATTACGGGCGATGTGCCCACAAGAGTAATACACCCAAAAGATATTGAACTGCGAGCCATATTTAGTGATGCCGCTGCCGCAACCTTGATATCTAGCGAAAAACCTGAACTGGGAATTAATGTATCAATAGAGGATTTTATTTTTGGAACAGATGGAAAAGGAGAAAAGAATTTGTGGGTAGAAAGATCGGCCACTAAAAACCCATCAGATATAGCTTGGCTTAAACATCACGAGGATATACCGTCAAAATTGGAAGGCGGAAGACTCCGAATGGACAGTCCAAAAATTTTTCTGTTTGCCGTAAGACGTGTTCCACAATTAATAAAGGCAGTATTAGCAAAGCATCAACTTGAGCTTGAAGAAATAGACTTTTTCATATTTCACCAAGCAAACGGAACTATGTTGGATTTTCTTCGGAAACGATTAAAAATTCCAAAGGAAAAATTCATTATCTCCATTGAACACGTTGGGAATACAGTTTCGGCAACCATCCCAATAGCCCTAAAAGAAATGGTTGATGACGATAGCATAAAACCGGGGCAAAAAATATTGGTAGCCGGTTTTGGAATTGGCTATTCTTGGGGCGCAACCATATTAACTAAATAATTATTTTAAAAATGACAAGAATTGAAGAATTTATAAAAACCCTGGAAGCAGAATTTGATGAATTGGAACCAGGAACTTTAAAGCCTGAAACAAAATTTACCGATTTGGATGAATGGAGTTCCATGCATTCCCTAATTATTATTGCGTTAATCGATACAGAATATGACGTAACAATTACCGGCGAAGATTTAATGAGCATCAAAAAAGTAGAAGAGCTTTACAGCATAGTACAATCAAGACAAACAGCATAAGTGGCCTTTTTTTCAATTCAAGATATAGCCATTAAAGGAATTGCAGCAAGCGTTCCGGCCCATATGGAGTCCAATTGGGATTATGAGCTATTGACCGAAAGTGAAAAAAAATTACTGATAAAAACTACGGGTGTCGAAGAAAGGAGAATGGCAAAACGCGGAATGGCAACTTCAGATTTCTGCTTTGAAGCCGCAAAAAAACTCCTAAAAAAACTCGATTGGAAAACCGAAGAAATTGAAATCCTAATTTTCGTTTCCCAATCCACAGATTATTATTTGCCAGCCACCGCCATTATTTTGCAGGATAGACTCGGCCTTCCAAAATCCTGCATGGCTTTTGATATTGGTTTGGGATGTTCCGGCTACGTTTACGGACTTTCGGTGATTTCTTCAATGATGAAAGCCGCTGGCTTAAAAAAAGGACTTTTGATGGTCGGCGATGTTTCAACAATTACCTGTTCGCGGGAGGACAAAAGTACCTATCCTCTTTTTGGCGATGCAGGAACGGTTACGGCTTTACGGTTTGAGGAAAATGCCGAAGCAATAACCTTCAGTTTAAACAGTGATGGTTCGGGAAAAAATGCCATCATAATTCCACACGGTGGAATCAGGAACCTAGCTTCACCAGCATCTTTTGATAAAGAGGAAATTGCTCCCGGAATTATTCGCTCCAAAATGGAATTGGCTTTGAACGGACTCGATGTTTTTAATTTTTCAATAAAGGAAGTTCCAAATTCCTTAAACGAATTTTTTGAAAAAACAGAAACAACTACTGAGGCTTACGATTATTTTGTAATGCATCAAGCCAATAAATTAATGAACGAAACCATTCGTAAAAAAGCAGGTTTCCCCAGTGAAAAAGTTCCGTATTCCATGTCAAAATATGGTAATACGAGCTCGGCTTCTATTCCTTTAACCATTGTAAGCGAACTTTCAGAGCAATTGGAAAATTCAGAAAAAAAATTACTTCTCGCGGGCTTCGGAGTAGGTTTGTCTTGGGGAATTGTTTCATTAACTTTAAAAAATGTTATTTGCACAGAAATCATAGAATTATGAATCCCTTTTCACTTGAAAATAAAACAATTTTAGTTACCGGCGCATCTTCCGGCATAGGCGCAAAAACTGCTGAAGTGATTGCGGAACAAGGGGCAACAGTAATTCTTACTGCGAGGAATAGTGAAAGATTGGAAGAGGTTATAAGAATACTTCCCAAGGGAAACCATAAAATTATTTTGGCCGATCTTACGGATGAAAATGATATGCAAAAACTGGTTTCTGAAATAACCAATATTGACGGTATCGTTCACAGCAGCGGCATCGTAAAACATTTTCCAGTTAAATTCATTGGCAAAAAACAAATTCAGGAAATGTTCGCCAACAATTATGAAGCACCGCTGATCTTGACAAGTTTGCTTTTGAAATCGAAAAAAGTGAACAAAGGAGCGTCTATTGTATTTATGTCGTCCGTGGCCTCCAATTTTCCAAACAAAGGCGGGGCATTGTATTCGGGGACAAAAGCGGCAATTAATAGTTATAGTAAGACACTTGCAATTGAACATGCGCCACAAAAAATAAGAAGTAATGTAATTCTTGCAGCGATGGTTAAAACACCACTTTTTGAGGAAGCTGAAAAAACGGTGAGCAAAGAATTAATGGACAAACATGGAGAGCAATATCCGTTAGGATTTGGAGAACCTGAAGATGTGGCAAATGCCATATCATTTCTTCTTTCCCCAGCATCTAAATGGATCACGGGGACGCATATTATAATGGATGGAGGATTAACGGCAGGTGTGTAATGGAATATTCAATCATCATCCCAGTTTTTAATAGTGAACGTTCCCTTCGGGAATTAAAAGAAAGAATTGTTTCAACTTTTGAAAATATTACCCCCGATTTTGAAATTATCTTCGTCGATGATTTTTCTATAGATAACAGCTGGCAAGTTTTGCTTCAATTGAAAGAAGAAAATCCCGACCACATAAAACTTTTCCGATTGGGCAAGAATTTTGGGCAGCACAGCGCTACCATTTGTGGATTTCATAAAGCGAAAGGAAAATGGGTTTTGACTATGGACGACGACCTTCAGCAAGCTCCCGAAGATATTCCCCTTTTAATTGAACGTATGCAAAAAAGTGGAGCCAATGTGATTTACGGAATAGCCAACCAAAACCATCCTTTTTATCGTCAAGTGGGTAGTAACGCCTATAAAAAATCTGCGAAGCACCTACATGGTTCTTTCGGCAATGGCTCTTCCTTTAGGCTTATTGAGGGTTCCTTGGGGGAAAAATTAAAAAGTCATGAACAGCAGTTCAATTTTATTGACGAAATTTTGCACTGGTACACCAACTATATTGAATGTGTCCCCGTCTCGCACGCGCAGCGTAAATTTGGAAACTCTGCCTATACCCCCAAAAAATTATGGTCTTTGGCCAATAACAACACTTTAAATTACAGCAATTGGCCACTTAAGTTAATGATGTATTTTGGAGGACTTTTCTCTTTTATTTTCACATTGTCGGGTCTTTATTTTATTGTGAAAAAATTGGTTTTTAATGTGTCCGTTCCCGGATTTACAGCCCTCATAGTTTCCATTTGTTTTTCGGCAAGTTTGATGTTGTTGTGCTTCGGAATATTGGGATATTACCTTAAAAATATCCTAACACGACTAAACCACAAACCGGCATATTTTGTAAAAGAAGAAAAGTTATGATTATAAGAAAATATGGAATCACTCTAGAAAGACTTACGGAGGAAGATATAGAGTTGGTTAGATATCATCGCAATAGCGAACTTATAAGAAAGCGCATGTTCTACCAAAACCAAATAACCGAAGAGCAGCAAAAAAAATGGTTTGCGTCCATTAACAACGATTTGAATTATTATTTTTTAATTCTTCACAAGGGAAAAAAAATAGGGCTTACCCACGGCAATATAGATTCCTATGAAAAAGGAATTTCGCACGGCGGTATTTTTATTTGGGAACCCACTGCAATGCAATCTCACCTTCCAATTGTAGCATCGGTATGCGCTACAGACCTTATTTTCTTTTTGGTGAAAATGAAAAAAAGTATGGCTGAGGTACGGACTGACAATAAAATTGCCTTGGAATACAATCAGAAATTTGGCTATCAAATTGTTCCTGAACTTTCCGATGAAACCAAATATGTATTGGAGCTTACCCCGGAAAATTATTTAACAACCGCCAAAACCATCCGTGCGATGGTAAAGAAAATGAGCGGCGATCCCACTGAACTTTCGTGGGCAGATATTGAAATTCCGTCGAAAAAACCGGATGGTCTTTATGAAAAACTCCCTTCACATTTGGCAGAGCATTTTTCTTTTATCGAATAGTTTTAATTCTTGTAGTTATGGTCCAAGGCCATGCTTTTAAAAGTAAGAACGAACTTTCTAAAAGCAAAAGGGAAATTAAAAAACAAAGTAATAATTCCCAGCACGGTAACCACTTTTAATTTTGAAAAGGGCATTTTCAATTTTGTAAATAACCCCACTTTTGGTTTTTCGAATGTATAACCAAACTGTGAAGCTACTGCATATGTACTATACTCAAGCTGCACTATCTGTTTCTTTGTGAGCTTTGTTTTCCAGCCTTCAATCATCTTAGTGTCAATTGGCTTCATTAAGCTTTCGTGTTTTTTCGTAATGGCTTCGGTATAATTTTCAAAGCGCTCTACGGTACTTTTTCGATATTCCATCATTTCTTGCTTGAAATCTATTTCCAGAAAACCACAAACCGATTTAATAGTTTCTTCTGGTTTTAGAATCAATTCCTCATACTTCAACAAATAATACTGATTAGGGTATTTTGCTTTTAGGGCTGCCAGATTTTTATTGTAACGCGACCAAAGATAGCCTACTGCCAAGGCATCCTTTCTATTGAAGGTCTTTATCTGTCCGCTGCCCGTGCCCCGTGGATCACGAACCATATGTATCAATTTGGCCTTGGGGTTTACGCGCATCATCCTTTCGCAAAAATTTGAATAAATTGGATGCTTGTCGCCAAACAGGTGAATGTCTTTCTTTTTAAAAGAGGCATTGTAGCTTGCCCGGATACGGTTACAGGCCTCAGTAAAATTTTTTACTGGATGCTGCTGCGAAAAGGATTCCTCCACCACATTGCGTGGCACTTTCCACATAAGTCGGAATGGCCTGTCAACATATACATCGTCTATAAAATTTTTAATCGTCTTGGCATCCCAATTTGTTCTGTGCTTATATTTTCTTTCCACATGGAGCACAAAAAATGATTCGGGCGGCACTACAATATTTGGGTGCGCATCCAAAATATTGGCCAATAAGGTAGTTCCAGAACGGCCGATGGCCATGACGTAAAAATTTTTGCTCATTGTTTGGGAATAAAGGGCATCGTTGGTTTGCTTTTCAGTTCGCGCAACCAGATGGGGATTCGGTAATAAAGCCGCAATTTCTCTCTGTCAAAAATCAGGGCTGCTGGAATTGTTTCTTCTTTCATAGAAACATTTGTGGTAGGATGGTATCCATATTTTTCTGCAAACAGGCCGCAGTATTTTTCCAAGGTTTCAATCTGTTCTTCAGAAAACGTTTCTTTCCATTTATCCTTAAACGAATTTTTGAGGGGTTTTGAAAGATTTTTATGAACCGTGGCAATTCCAATTTGCCGCGTTTTCCGAATTTTTTCATTTGGGGAACGGTTCACATAGGCTTCAATGGCATCTGCAATCCGCTCGTGATAGGTGAGCATGGCCGGATGGAATTCAAGTCCAAAAAAATGAACCAATCTTTCCAATTCACTTTGGGGCTGATCCAGTAAATCTTCATAACGAACTGTAATAAAACGTTCGGGTTGAAAGACTTTGGCTTTTTCAATTTCCTGATTGTTCATTACCCAACTTAAACCAAGATTTTTGATACTTATTTTTTTATAGAGGCTGAAAATGGAATTCACATTACCCCGAAAGTCCCTGACCAAATGAATAAACCGGGCATCAGGATATACTTCCTTGAGCAGCGGAATCATTATGGCGTAAATAGGATTTTTGTCAACTATAAGTGCGGCAGTTCCCTTTTCGTGAAATGATGCGGTAGATACGTAAACCTGCTTGCAGATTTCACCGTAAGTTGTCTCTTCGGGCAAAGCTGCAATCCGCTGTTTCAACATTTCTAAATTTAATTCCCAGAACAATTCCATTTTTTGTTCTTTCAATAAATCCTTTATAAAACCTACTTTTATTTTTTGGGTCCATTTTGTAACCTTGCCGTATTTATTTTTAAAATGAAGCACAAACCTGGATTCCAGCGGCGCAGAAATATTCGGATGTGAATCCAACATGGTTTGTAATAGGGTAGTTCCAGACCGATCCTTGGCTACCAAAAAAACAATAGGCGCGTAGGTGGGTTTTATTTTTGCAGAAGGTTCTGTCATGCTATTTTTAGGGCTTCAAAAGGGAAGAAACCCTCCCCGAATTTTAATTTTCAAATATAGGCTTTTCTATTATTCTTCTCAAGATTCATCTATTGCGGGTTTTATAAATTAGTTTACTTTTGAAACTTTAACGTGCCTTTTTTATAAGCATATATGATCCCCCTGCACAAACCTTTTATTTCCGGTAAAGAAATTGAATTCATTGAAGAAGTAATCACTAGCGGTGAGCTTTCCGGAAATGGAAAATATACTGAATTGTGCCATCGATTTTTTCAGGAAAAATTCGCTTTTACCCATGCAAAGCTTACCGATAGCTGTACGGCGGCATTGGATATGGTTTCCATTTTGTTGAATATTAAGCCTGGTGACGAAGTTATTGTTCCTTCCTTTACATATATTACTTCAGCAAATCCCTTTGTTTTAAAAGGCGCCAAAATTATTTATGCCGATTCCCTTCCCGATAATCCCAATATCGATCCGGCACAGCTTCCAAAACTGATTACTCCCAATACAAAAGCAATAGTTGCCATGCACTATGGCGGGATTGCCTGTGAAATGGATGAAATTATGCAAATAGCGAATGCGAACAATATTTGGGTAATTGAAGATGCGGCGCACAGTTTGGGTGCCACTTATAAAGGAAAATTTCTTGGGAGTATTGGCCATTTCGGGACCTTTTCATTTCATGCTACCAAAAATATAACTTCGGGCCATGGCGGCCTTTTGGTTATCAATGACGAACAATTTGTGGAGCGCGCAGAAATAATTTGGGAAAAAGGTACAAACCGTAAAATGTTTATGGATGGCGAGGTAAATAAATACGAATGGTACGATGTAGGCCTCTCTTTTTACCCTTCCGAAATTACTGCTGCCTTTCTTTGGGCACAACTGCAAAGCCTCTTTAAAATAAATGAAGGAAGAGTGGAATGTTGGAATTATTACTACCAAGCATTAAAAGATTTACCTCAAATAGAATTACCCACCGTTGAAACCTATGCGAAACACAATGCGCATTTATTTTTTATAAAGGCGCCAAGTAGGGAAAAACGGAATATCTTGTTGCAGGAACTAAAGAAGAAGGAAATTATGGCGGCCTTTCACTATTTGGCGCTGCATTTAAGCCCTTTTGCAAAAACAAAGGAAACCGCACAATTGAAGGAAGCCGAAACATGGGCAGAAGGATTGGTCCGCATTCCTCTTTATTTCAGACTCACAGAGAAGGAACAGGATCGGGTAATCGATCAAATTAAAAGAATAGTACAAACCTGGTAAACTTTGGTATCACTTTCAAAAATTATAAAATCCATCATCTGGCCGCAAAGAAAAATTTTATTTTTCGGAATTTTTCTGATTCTTATAAATAAAATAGCAACCCTAGTTCTTCCCGGAATCTTTAAATATTTTATTGACGATGTGGTCATTGAAAGAGACCCTGAAATTTTAAAGAAAGTGCTTTTGATTGCCGCATTGGCAGTTATTGTCCAGGCCGTAACTACCTATTTGCTGACGAAAATTTTAAGCGTCCAAGCACATAAGCTAATTGCTGAATTAAGGGTTCAGGTTCAAAAAAAGGTGTTTCAATTTCCGATTGGGTATTTTGAAAAAAGAAAATCCGGCGAAATTGCAAAACGGGTAATGGACGATGTAGACGGGCTAAACGTTATTGTGGGCAATGGAATGGTTTTATTTTTGGGAGGAATAATCACCTTTCTTTTTGCGCTCGGAATTCTTCTTTACATCAATGTAAAACTTACTTTCTATATAGTTATTCCTTTATTTATTTTGGGTTTTGTAACGCTAAAACTTTATAAACACATACGCCCCATTTTTAGAAAACGCAGACAGATAGAAGCTGAGGTTCACGGCCGGTTAAATGAATCATTAAGCGGAATACACATCATAAAAGCGTATAACGCTGAAAGTCAAGAGCTGGATATTTTTCGAATAGGCGTAGAAAGGATTTATGAATATTATAATAAATCATTGACGGCAAAAGCATTGGTAATAAGTTTGGCTACCTTGGTTTTTGGTATTTCCGCCATAGCGATTTTGTGGGTAGGCAATACAATGATTATTAATAAGGAATTGACCATAGGTGAATTTTTGTCTTTCGCACTTTACTTGGCGTTTATGATTGCTCCCATTGTTCAAATAGGAAATATAGGCAGTTTACTTACAGAAGCCTTTGCGGGATTGGACCGCACCGAGGAAATCCTTGAAACGGAAACTGAAATCGATATTCAACGGAACAATTCATTAAAAAATATTGTGGGAAACATAACCTTTGCTAATGTTTCCTTTAAATATCCTGAAGGCAGCACCGTGCTTTCAAATATTAGCTTTGAAGCCATCCCGGGCAGCGTAACTGCACTCGTGGGAAGTTCGGGCGCGGGAAAAAGTACTATTGCCGCATTGATAGCTACTCTCATTTCTCCTAAAGAAGGACTGATAACAATTGATGGCAACGATATTTCAAAAGTAACCTTGGAAAGTTATCGAAGTCAATTGGGAATGGTTTTACAGGACGACTTTTTATTTGAAGGAACCATTAGGGAAAACATTCTTTTTTCAAGGCCAAACGCTTCCGTAGAAAATCTGGAACAAGCTTTAAAATCTGCCTATGTCGATGAATTCACTGATCGTTTCGAAAAAGGAATGGAGACAATAATTGGCGAACGGGGTGTGAAATTATCGGGGGGTCAAAAACAACGCATCTCAATTGCGCGGGCGCTTTTGGCAAATCCGAAGATTTTAATTTTGGACGAAGCCACTTCAAACCTCGATGTGGAAAGTGAACTGATGATTCAAAAATCATTGGCCACTTTAATTTCGGGAAGAACTACTTTTATTATTGCCCACAGATTGAGCACCATTCAAAGAGCAGATCAAATTTTGGTGCTGGATAATGGAAAAATTATTGAAAGGGGCAACCATCAAGAACTCCTTGCAGCTAAAGGAAGCTATTATAATTTGGTAACCTTACAATCCAGAATTTAAAACCCGTAAGTAATCCCTACACCCAAAGCTTCCCGGATCTGGAAACCCCGTACAGCGTTATCATCATAAATAGCCTGAAAGGTTACGTTGGAAGATATATACTTGTTCACTTTAAGAACAAAATTTAAGGTATAGTCAATATCTACATTCTGTGGATCCTCCAAATAATTGGAATAAAGGTTTAAAATGTTTTCCGCGGAAATATTCGCCATAATATCAAACTTGGCATAAGCAGAAATGGAAGCACCAAATTCAAACCTAGTAGTTTCATTGGCATCCACACCAAAGTATTTATTTTCGTTATAAGTATCTAAGGCACCGGGAACGGATTCATTCACTGTGGTAAACTCGCTGTCCACAATAATTAGTTTTGCGGTGGCAGGCGCAATATTCACTTTTAGATTATCACTTTTTTTCCAAAGCATCCCTGGACCAAACTGTAAATAGGCGGGAGATAAAAAATGTGTGGTTTCTGTTCGTATTTGCTGGCCATCGGCATCTTCACTGAATTCGTAACCGGGAGCAAACTGGGTTTTAAAATTTAGGAAAAGGGAATAGTACCAATTGCTTTCATGAATCTGCATTCCCAAAATGGAGTTCAGTTCCAATCGGTCATTGGTTTTTTTTGAAAATTCTTCGTCCTTGTTTTTTGTAATTCCGTATTCGGCCAAAATGCGGTTGTCCCACGTTATTTTTCCTTTTCTGTAATTGAAATCGTATGCAAGGGAAGCATTTCCTGCATAATTTGAAGTTCCGCCGCCTGTCCATTCTGCGTTAAAAGCAGCTTGGTTGAAGAGTAAGGAAAAGTTTCCTTCCTTGTGCCAGCCGTCTGGAATTGAATCTTTAGGAGTATTTTCTTGAGAAAAAATAGCAAGGGGTGCCATTAAAATTACTGCGAGGATAAATAATTTTTTCATTCTGTTGAGATAGATAATTTTCAACAAAAATAACAGTTTCTTTTAATAATGCCGAAAAAGAAAGGAATGAATCGCAGTTTACTTTCTTTTGAAAAGTGGTACGGCAGAGCAAGCTTCGCCGTACATAATGCTTTTTGCCACGGGCTGGAGTTTCTGAGCCAACAATACATAAGCATTCTTTGGAATGGGTTTGTGGGCGCACCCTTTGATGATTACAGCCTTGTCTTTGTATTCCGAAACATCGATATTTTGAAGCAATTCGGCAAAAAGAATGCTTTCAAGTTCTTCCATAGTGCCAACGGTAACCTTGGCAACATAAGGTGCCAAATGGAGGGAAAGCAGTAAATACGCCCAGCCTGGGACTATGGCATCCGTACTGCAATACAATGCTACATATTTATTTGAATATTGGGACCAATCGTATTCCTTTGCCTTTTCCCTAAATTCACTTTCGCGCAACACAATGCCTTCCATCAGCCAAGGGGAAATATCAAAGGGAATGCGTTCGCCTTTGGGATAAATTTCCTCAAGGTCAAAGGTTAAAAGTTTACTGTTCGCTACGCGGTTTATTATTTCTTCGGACACTGTAGAAGTTATTGGGTTACTGTGTTATTAATTTATTTTTACTGAACACTGAACACTGAACACTGAACACTGAACACTGAACACTAAATTAAAGCATTCCCAGCTCCAGTTTTGCTTCTTCGCTCATAAGTTCTTGGCTCCAGGGCGGGTCAAAAGTTATTTCTACCTCGGCGTCCTTTACCATTTTTAGCGATTTCACTTTATCTTCCACTTCCAAAGGCAAACTCTCCGCAACGGGACAATTTGGGGTGGTGAGTGTCATTAATATTTTTACTTCCCTATCTTCATTTACAAACACATCGTAAATAAGGCCAAGTTCATAAATATCTACGGGAATTTCGGGATCGTAAATGGTTTTAAGAACGTTTACTATTTTTTCGCCCAATTCAGCTACATCAATTTCTGCTTCCATCTTTTTAATTATTAAGTTGTGTTTGGTACGCCACAGCGTATAGTTTCATTTGTTTTATCATTGAAACAAGCCCGTTTGCGCGGGTGGGAGAAAGGTGTTCCTTCAGTCCTATTTCATCTATAAAATCTGTATTGGCATTTAAAATATCCTGTGGTTTTTGGTTTGAAAAAACCCGAATCAGAATAGCGATAATCCCTTTTGTAATAATTGCGTCACTGTCAGCCGTAAATACTATTTTGTCATCTTTTAATTCTGAATTGAGCCACACTTTGCTTTGGCAGCCTTTAATCAGCCTGTCTTCGGTTTTTAAACTTTCGTCTATGAGCGGAAGGGATTTGCCAAGCTCTATCATATATTCATAGCGCTCCATCCAGTCGTCAAACATGGAAAACTCATCAATCAATTCATTCTGAATATTATCAATCGTCATGCGTCTTTTTCTTTTTAATTATTTGTGTCCTTGGTTGCTTTCAATAGGACCTTTCTATCAGTTTTGGAATAAAGTGTCAATATATTATCTTGAAGATTATAGGAGCCTGTATTGTTCAAGGTCTCCAAGAAATCTTTTTCTATTTTTGAAATGTTGCTGTCCAAACAAGCTTTTTCACTAACTGCTATATCCGTGAAGCTGATTGTATATAGATCCAACGTATAGTTTCCAAAAACCGAATTACAGCCCGTAGTTCCTTTTATGGATTTGTCCAAAGCCGAAAATATAAGAGTTGGAGTATTATTGACTGCCACTGTAGCTCCTTTTAAATCATTTACCACATATTTTCCGGAGAGTTGAACACTTCCGGCAACGTCAATTACTTTTTTGGTTTCTTCGCACCCACTAAAAATAATGGCGAAAATAAATAGGGATACTGTTGCAAATGTTTTCATATTTATAAATTTAGGTTAGCATTGTTTTAGCCTTTTTTACTGCATTTACCAAAGCATCCACTTCTTCCAAAGTATTGTAAAATGCAAAGGATGCCCGTACCGTTCCGGGAATTTTATAAAAGTCCATTATGGGTTGTGCACAATGGTGGCCCGTGCGCACTGCAATTCCCAATTTGTCGACAATAGTACCAATGTCGTAAGGATGTATACCTTCAATATTAAAGGAAACGACTGAAGTTTTATCAGGGCCGGTACCGTAAATCTTTAAACCTTCAATTTCCAACAACTTTTCTGTTGCATACTTCAACAGCTCATTTTCATGCTTTTGAATGGCTTTGAAACCAATAGCGTTAAGATAATCAATTGCTGCTCCAAAAGCAATGCCGCCACAAATATTTGGGGTGCCCGCTTCAAATTTATGGGGAAGCCCGGCATAGGTTGTTTTCTCGAAAGTAACTTCGGCAATCATCTCTCCGCCACCTTGATATGGTGGAAGTTTATTGCCCCATTCCTCTTTCATATAAAGAATCCCCACGCCCGTAGGCCCGCACATTTTGTGGGCTGAGGTTACGTAGAAATCAACGTCCAATTCTTGCAGATCCGGCTTTATATGCGAACAGGATTGCGCCCCATCCACCAATACTGCAGCTCCAACCTTGTGTGCTTTTTCTATTATTTTTTCTATGGGATTTATGGTTCCCAAGGCATTTGAAATATGGTTTACAAAAACAAGTTTCGTTTTTTCTGAAAGCAATTTTTCGTATTCCGAAAAAATTAAAACCCCTTCTTGGTTCATTGGGATTACTTTCAAAATGGCGCCGGTGTGTTCGCAAAGCATTTGCCACGGCACTATATTGCTGTGGTGTTCCAATGCCGAAACAATTATTTCATCTCCCTTTTTTAGAATCTCCGAAAAGCCGTTGGCAACCAGGTTTATTCCGTGGGTTGTGCCTGCGGTGAAAAGGATTTCATAAGCCTCCTTTGCATTAAAATGGGCCTGTATTTTTTTCCGCGAAGCTTCATAGGCATCCGTAGCTTCCTGCGAAAGGGTATGCACACCTCGGTGAATATTCGCATTGTAATTGCTGTAATAATCAACAATAGAATCAATTACCTGTTGTGGTTTTTGGGATGTTGCTGCATTGTCCAAATACACCAAGGGATAGCCGTTAACCTTACGTTTAAGGATGGGAAAATCTTCACGTATTTTTTGGACATCAAAGCTCATAAAATGGAAAGGTATTAAAGTTCAAACCCCAGACTTACCCCAATTTTATTGGCAATAAGCTTGTTGATCCGCATTTTCAATTCTGGAATTTTTACACTTTCCAAAACTGTATTTGCAAAAGCATACATCAATAAAGCGCGAGCTTCTTTCAATCCAATTCCACGGCTGCGCAGATAGAATAGAGCATCCTCATCAAATTGTCCGATGGTACATCCGTGCGAACATTTCACGTCATCTGCAAAAATCTCCAATTGCGGCTTAGCATTAATGGTTGCTTTGTCGTCAATTAAAATGTTATTATTCTGCTGAAAAGCATCGGTTTTTTGGGCATCTTTTTCAACAATAATCTTCCCGTTGAAAACCCCTGTTGAAGAATTGGCAAATAAGCCTTTGTAATCTTGGTGGCTTTCACAATTGGGTGCTATATGGTGTACCAACGTATTGTGATCTACATGCTGGTTGTCTTCAAGAATTGTAATTCCCTTTAATGTGGAATCGCAATGCTCCCCATTTTGATAAAAACTGAGATTGTTTCGAACCAGGTTTCCTCCAAAAGCAAAGGTGTGGACATGGCAATTAGAATCACGTTCTTGTGAAATGTATGTATTGTCGATCAAGGAAGCGGTTTCAACGTCGTTCTGTATTTTATAATAATCAACGTAAGCGCGCTTTTCGGCAAAAATTTCAGTTACTGAATTGGTCAGCACCTCATTGCTGGAAAGGCTCTGATGCCGTTCTATAATCTGTACATGTGCATTCTCGCCAACTACGATTAAGTTTCGTGGTTGAAGAAATATTGCAGCTTCGTTTCCGGTTGAAAAATTGATGATTTCAATAGGCTTTTCCACTTCTTTATGAGCTGGAATATGAATATATGCGCCTTCCTTTGTAAATGCTGTGTTGAGTGCGGTTAGACTGTCGTCCTTGGCCACTTTATTGAAATATGCTTCAATTACAGGTTTGTATTTGCTCTTGTTCAAAGCCGAGGACATTAAACAAACATCCAAAGAATCATGGGTTGTTTCTGATAGAAATGAACTGTACACTCCATCCACAAAAACAATTTTATAGGTGTCTATTTCGTGAAGGAAATATTTACGAACAGTTTTTAACTCAATGTTTTTTTCTTTGTTTGAAAAAATGTTGTAGTCATTTTTCAACAGGGAATTCAGTGAAGTGTACTTCCAGGCTTCCTCTTTTTTGGATGGAAAACCTTTGGCTTCAAACGTTTTTATTGCTTCATTTCGAAGATCGTGTAAGGGGGAATCATCCTCCAAATAATCTTCAAAAGCGATGTATGATGATAGTAATTTATCTTTAAAACTCATGATAGGTTTTAACTTTCAGGTTGCAGGTTTCAAGTTATTTGAACTTGTTTCCCTTAAATTCATTTTATTCAAATAGATAATAAAGTTGGCGAGGTTACTTTCCTTTTCAATTTAGAAACAAGGAATAATAAACCAGAAAAAATTTTAAACCAATTCTTCCTTTATCCAATCGTACCCTCTTTCTTCCAGTTCGTACGCCAGTTCCTTGGTACCGGACTTTACAATTTTTCCATTCATAAGTACGTGTACAAAATCAGGAACTATATAGTCCAACAATCGCTGGTAGTGCGTAATAAGAATTACGGCGTTGTCTTTAGTTTTTAGCTTGTTTACACCATTTGCCACAACTTTTAGCGCATCAATATCAAGCCCGGAATCGGTTTCGTCGAGGATGGCAAGTTTAGGTTCCATCATGGCCATTTGGAAAATTTCGTTTCTTTTTTTCTCTCCTCCAGAAAAACCTTCATTAAGTGAACGCGAAAGGAATTTTCGGTCAATCTCCAACATATCGGCTTTTTCTTTTATCTTTTTCAGCATCTCTGAAGCTGGCATATCGGGAAGTCCTTTTGATTTTCGGGTTTCGTTGATTGCTGTCTTTATGAAATTGGTAACCGAAACTCCCGGAATTTCCACGGGATATTGGAATGAAAGAAACATTCCTTTATGGGCCCGTTCCTCTGGGTCTAATTCGGAAATATCTTCATTCTCAAATGTGATGTTTCCACGGCTTATTTCAAACTCATCCTTTCCTGCAATTACCGAGGCCAAGGTGCTCTTCCCGGAACCATTAGGTCCCATAATAGCATGAACTTCACCTGCTTTTACTTCCAGATTAATCCCTTGCAATATATCCTTGCCTTCAAGTCCGGCGTATAAATCTTTTATTTTCAACATGTTTAATCTTTTAAATGCCTATATGCTTGTTGTTATAGGTGTAACAGCTCAACTAAATTAGTTGCTGTGTTCTGTTTTTATTAATTTTTTTTAGCGGCCTCTTCTAATTTTACATCTGGGGCGGAAGGTTTATCGCTAACCCTCACGATTTCCTCAATCGTAAGTATTTCATCCCAACCTTCTGTGCCTTCTGCTTTTGCGGTAAGTTCGCCGCGGACCACAACGGGTACCATATCATAATCTTCTTTTTTTACGGAGGCTACTTTCTGTGCCAACTCCTGTGCTTTCTCGTTTAATTTTACCCCATAAATAAAAGAGTTCCCTTTTAATACGGCGGCATCTGCGGTATAAATAAATTCTCCTTGAAAAGTTTTAAGATTTGCAGGAACTGTAGTGGTAATTTCGTTTTCCTTATTTTTTTCTTCTGAATTTTTACAGGAAAAAACCGCTGCTGAAAGCATGAACACTAAAAAGATTTTTTTCATAGAATTGATGATTTTGTTTTAAAATATTGAGATTTCCGACACCGAAAGAATCTTTTATCCTACGGAACCTTCTAGGCTTATTTCCAATAATTTTTGGGCTTCTACGGCAAATTCCATCGGCAGCTTGTTCAACACTTCCTTACTGAAACCATTTACAATTAAAGCAATGGCCTTTTCTGTTGGTATTCCGCGCTGGTTACAGTAAAATATTTGGTCTTCCCCAATTTTACTTGTAGTGGCCTCGTGCTCTATCTGTGCTGTTTTGTTTTTTACTTCTATATACGGAAAAGTATGCGCTCCACAGCTATTGCCCATTAAAAGGGAATCACATTGCGAAAAATTACGTGCATTGTCTGCATTGGGCAATATTTTGACCAATCCGCGGTAACTGTTCTGCGATTTTCCGGCAGAGATTCCTTTTGAAATAATAGTGCTACGGGTATTTTTGCCAATATGGATCATTTTTGTTCCGGTATCCGCCTGCTGATAATTATTGGTAACGGCAATGGAATAAAACTCACCAATAGAATTATCGCCTTTAAGTATGCAGCTTGGATATTTCCAGGTTACGGCACTTCCGGTTTCAACCTGTGTCCATGAAATTTTTGCCCTAGCTTCACAAAGACCACGTTTTGTAACGAAATTAAAAACCCCGCCTTTTCCTTCCTTATTTCCCGGATACCAATTTTGGACCGTTGAATATTTTATTTCGGCATCGTCCAAGGCAATCAATTCCACTACTGCAGCGTGAAGTTGGTTTTCATCACGGCTTGGGGCGGTACATCCTTCCAGATAACTAACATAGCTTCCTTCGTCAGCAATTACCAAGGTGCGTTCAAATTGGCCTGTTCCTGCTTGATTAATTCTAAAATAGGTAGAAAGTTCCATCGGGCAGCGAACGCCTTTTGGAATATAGCAGAATGAACCATCACTAAAAACGGCACTGTTTAAGGCTGCATAAAAATTGTCGCGCTGGGGCACCACTGAACCTAGATATTTTTTTACCAGTTCCGGGTGTTCCTTTATTGCTTCGGAAATAGAGCAGAAAATAATTCCTTTTTCTCCCAGTGTTTTTTTGAAGGTAGTTGCCACTGAAACGGAATCCATTACAATATCAACCGCCACTCCGGCAAGTTTCTTTTGTTCATCCAATGAGATACCCAGTTTTTTGAAAGTTTCCAAAAGTTCGGGATCTACCTCGTCTATACTATCGTATTTAGGTTTTTTGTTCGGGGCAGAGTAGTAAGATATATTTTGGAAATCGGGCTTTTCGTAATGTACGTTTGCCCATTCCGGTTCCACCATTTGTTGCCAATATCTAAAGGATTCCAAACGCCACTCAGTCATCCACTCAGGCTCTTCCTTTTTAAGGGAAATGGCACGCACAATATCCTCGTTTAAACCAATAGGGAAGGTGTCAGATTCTATATCGGTATAGAAGCCGTACTCATACTCCTTTGTTTCAAGTTCTTTTTTTAAATCGTCTTCTGTATATTTACTCATCCTTCTTCAGTATTCAAAAAATCATTAGAATTTTACAAAGAGAAGCTCTCTCCGCATCCGCAAGTTCTGTTTGCGTTGGGATTGTTAAAAACAAATCCCTTTCCATTCAGTCCTCCACTATATTCCAGGGTGGTGCCCACTAAATATAAAAAGCTTTTTTTGTCCACGGCAATTTTCACATTTTCATATTCAAAAAGCTTGTCGTTTTCGCCCAGACTATGGTCAAACTTCAGTTCGTAGCTTAATCCGGAACATCCACCACTTTTAACCCCTACGCGAACAAAATCAACCGCAACGTTATAGCCTTCGTCGGCCATAAGCTGGGATATTCTATTTTTCGCATTTTCGCTTACCTGAATCATATGTAGATTAATTCTAAATTAGAGCACAAATATACATTAAATAGTACTTTTTACCATACCGTTAAAAGATTTTAAACCTATACAGTCATAGTTTTAGTTAATAATTAACAGAAGATTTTTTCTTGGGAAGGGAACTGGGCGTGGGAGTTATATTCCTTGCTCTAATTGGGATTCTGAAAATCTGGATTGTTTATAAACGAAGGATCGGAAAGCGAGAGCAAAAAGGCTTTGAGGTCTGCCTTGTCAGATTCGGTTAAATGTACACCGCCCTGGGCAATGAATTTCATTAATGGGTCAATTGTGGGTGAATAGACTAATCCTTCACTGTAGTGGTCAATAACTTCGTCGAGGGTTGCAAATCGGCCGTCGTGCATATAAGGTGCTGAATAGGCAAGGTTCCGCAGGGAAGGGGTTTTAAATTTGCCGTCATCATTAGGATCCCCGGTTACATTACCCAGACCTTTGTCTGCAAAAAATTCATCCAAAGCATTGTTGTGGAAGATGTTATCGGTCCAAAGCGGACTATTTTCGTTCCCGTGACAGTGAAAACAATCTCCCCTTTGTCCGTCCATAAATACATTAAAGCCATTTAGCTGGGAAGGAGTAAGGGTACCTTCGCCCAACAAATATTTATCAAATGGCGAATTCGCTGAAATTAGGGTACGTTCAAACTGGGCAATGGCCTTGGCAACCATTTCTTTGGTTATATTTTTAGTGCCAAAAGCTTTGTTGAACATTTCGGGATATGTTGCATTGCTTTGAATATCTGAAACCGCATTTTCCCAAGTATTGTGCATTTCAATTGGATTGGTAACAGGTTCCAGTGCCTGGGCTTCAATACTTGAAGCACGGCCATCCCAGAAAAATTGTGAATGTCCGTTCCAAGCCAGATTATAGATGGGCATCGCATTTCTGTTTCCCACCATGCCGTCTATTCCTTCGCTAAACTGTTGAAGGTCGGTAAACGAATTTTTGGGTTGATGGCAACTGGCACACGCCTGTGTTCCGTCGCCGGAAAGAATGGGGTCGAAGAATAATTTTTTTCCCAATTCCACTCCTTCCACAGTCTGTGGATTATCTGCGGGAATGTTGGGAGGGGGCAATAATCGGTCAAAAATAGGAGGAACGGTCAAAGGTTTTGGAGTAGCCACATAGCCCTCTTCATCAATTGGGGTATCTGGGTCATTGGAAGAACAAGCGACCATGACGCACAGAGTAAAAACCCATACGAAATATCGAAATATTTTCTTTGACCGTTCCTTCATTTTTAAACTATTGTGTTACAGTACCAATGCTAAATACAGTGGCTCCATTTTCATTCATATGCTTTTGTGCAGCATAATTCATCATCAAGTCTAGATTTAAAACATTTAAATCCCATGAGTATGGATTTTTATACCATTCAGCAATATTCATTTTTATTTCAATGGTTGCATCGTTGGTGATGTCGAAATTCTTGTTGAAATCAAACGATATAAAGTTTTGTTCAAAATTCCCTTCACTTACACGGGCTGTCCCATTGTGATAAGCATACAGTTGTGGATCACCATTGGTGTCTTCATATCTACCTTCCATCTGCATAAAATGGTAACCACCGCCCAACATGGCTGGCCAGTTCCAATTTGCTTCGTTTAAATCGGGATAATTTTGCGTGTTATCATCTTTATTAAAACCATATACAAAGGAAATTCCGGTATAGGATCCAGTTGGCACTTCCATCGTAGGGGTCAGGTTTAAAGTACTTTCATCAGATAGATCAACAAGTTTGTAATCTTCAAAAGCTACAGTTGTACCGTCTTCTTTATGAAGTACAATTCTGGATAGTAAATAACGAAGTTTGGTAATGGAAACAACATTGCCTTGTTCATTGGTGTAGGATGTTACGTTAAAATCTGCTTTTGTAACTGGTTTG
>JBBQQN010000024.1:0-34849 GCA_038215845.1 Flavobacteriales bacterium
TTTTTCCTCTTTCTCAAAACCGGAGCGAATGATGACAATCCTTGGAGTGATTAACGCAAAAAACTGCTTCTTTTCATCCAAAACAAAATAAGAAGGATTAAGGTCCAATCCAGATAAAGCATAGCTTTTCAAATTCACTGGACCAGCGTCTGAAGTTGCTGTAATAGCCTCCAACTCGGCAAGCTGTAACCGTCCCGCTGGCAAGGCTTCAACCGACATATCTTTTGAATTTAGCAGCACGCGAGCCTGCATAAGCAATGAATACGGGCTGCCGGACTGATTTACATAAAAGGAAGGCTGCTCCATTTTTGCAGCACCTTCTCCCGTGGCGTCCGTCCAAGTTGCTTGCTGCCCGTCCAGTTTATAACTTTCCTTTATATCGTTGCCAAAAGTAGTATTGCCGGCAATATCCCATTGCACAGGGAAACCTTCGTTATTGAGCACAATGGTTTCCTTAATCGTTGGGCCTCTGCCATTGTCTTTATAGTCGTAATCGGTTACAAACGTATCGCCAGAACGGGTCACGTTTAAATGCCCAACCTTTACTCCCGAAATAATTACGGTAAATGCTTCTTCCGCAGGTAAATCGGCTTGTGAGGAAGTTTGTTCCGTTTTTTGTTTACAGGCTTGGGTTGCTATTAGTAGCACCGCTATTAAGAAATAGTAATGTTTGAATTTTTGAAGTTTTGATATTCCTTTAGCGAAGAACATAGATTAAGAGGTTTTGGTTAGTTTTAAAACCCACACAGCATTGAAAGCTTTATGGATGAGCTTTTTAACTGGTGAGGTTATCAAATATAGGGTTTAATTGGAAAATGGCAAGTTGGTTAAAATAGTCACGAGCGGGACGCTCGCGTTAGCGGGGGAGTTCGAGCGGATGATGCTTCAATTATTAGTTGATAAATCTTATTTCATCTGGACTAATAGAATTGGCTTATTTCCCTCTATTCAATCTTCTTTTCGATAGTTTTTTCCAAATACTATCAGCTAATTCAATTTCAGAATCGGAAAGCCCATAATTTTCTCTCAGTATTTTTTGGTTTGTAATTTTTAATATTTCCGAAATGTCTTTTTTATCTCTTATCATTTTATCAATGATAGGTAGTAAATCAGAGTTGTTTTCATTGTAAGGCAATAGAATTCTTTCCACTTCATTCGGCATTAATTCCAAAACGCCTCCTCCGTGACTTCTTCCACATATTTCTGAAAAAGCCAATGATAAAGAATTATAATAACTAGCTGTCAAAGCTTTCAAGTCAACGTTTGGTTTTACTGTAACACGATGCATTGTATCTGTTGTAAACGCTTTAGCTTCATTGATAATTAATTTTGGATACTTATTGTTTCTACGAATAAAAAGAGCTTCAGAGATTCTTTGGGATGGCACAATTTGCCATTCGTCTCTTATTCTACATTTATATCCTTCGTTAATCTTTTCTTCTTCTCCCCAAGCTATGTAATCTCTTGCTCCAATAGAACCATTCAAGTCTGCCATTTTTGGAAAGGACAGAAAATGTGTTCTAGCTTCTTTATCTCGATTTCTATCCCAATCTTTGGTTGTGAAGATTGCACTAGGAACTTGTACACTTCTCCCCACTAATGGTTTTGCATACTTTTCAAGATTATAGAATTGCACTGTAGAAAGAGGAACTGTGAAAAAAGGATTTGAACCTGTTGTAATTCCGACTTCTACTTTTGCAAATTTTCCTAATTGTTTGAATTTTTTGTCAGATTGAAGTCTTTCTAGAAAATCAATTTCTTCTTGCTCAAGAAAATAAAAAGTCCATTTGTTTGACTTGAAATCAATTCTTTTTTTTGGGCTTTTTAATTTAGAAACGTCTAATTTCTTTAATTCATCTGCATCTCTTAATTCAAGATGTTCAATTAAATGTGAATTTGAGTTGTTTTTCTCGCAAAGCAACAATACTACTTCTTGTTGAATATTGGGGAATACAAGTTTCTCAAAAGAAACAATGTTTATTTTATTATAGAAATGAGCTAAAAACTCCCTTAATGGTTGAGCATATGAAACTTGAAGAATTTCGGCAGGTAAAACGAAACCAATTTTACCTTCTTCTTTTAAAAGAAGCGATGAACCAACAACAAATGAAACCCAAGCGTTGGTTAATTTTGAATATTTTAAATTTGCTTTATTGAAAATATCAGCTGCATATTGTTGCTGTTCTCTATCAAAATATTGATATCTAATGTATGGTGGATTTCCAACTATTAAATCAAATTTTCTCTCAGTATTAATGCAATATTTATGAAAGTCTTCATTTATTAAAGTTGATTTATTTAATCCAATTGCTTCTGACTTTTCTGCCTCAACTTCATCAAATTCAATAGCAGTTACAGAATTGTATTCATATTTCTTCTTTTGAATTTCTTTTAAAAAAACGCCATCTCCACAACTAGGTTCTAAAATGTCTAATTCTTTATTTCCATTAAAAGCCCATTTTAAAATAAATGCTGCAATTGGTTCAGGTGTGTAAAAACCACCTCTTAATTTTTCGTCTGTTGCTTCTTTAATTAATTGCATTATTTACTGGCTTTATTTTTATTGTAATAATTGATTTTCTCTTCTGCAACTTTTAAAACTTCAGTTGCTAGCTCTTCTTCTAAAATTGAATATGCAACTGTATCGCTTAAATGAGCTACAGTAAGTAGGTCTTCTTCAATGCTGAATAAATTAGAAATATCCTTAATAAATTGTTTAGATGGATTTCGATTATTCTTTTCAATCTTTCCAAGCATTGAAGTGTCAATTTTTAAATGCTCTGCAACTTCACGTAATGTTAGATGATTTTCAATGCGTAAATCTCTAATTGTTTCTCCGAATGATTTTTCTAATCGCATAATATTTTGGACAACTTCAGTCCAAAAGTAGTTTAAATTTTTGAACTATGAAAATATTTATTCAATAATCAAGGTAAACATATTTTGTTCTTTGTTTTGATATAAAGAAGCTATTTTGCCAATTAATTCTTCTTGACCAACTAAACTTTTAGCGTCGCCCCAACTTAATTGAGTCATCGAATTTCTTTGAATATATGAAGTTATATCAGTTCTAGTATTGTGTGATAGCTTAAGATTATAATTTCCATATTGAACACCTAGAATAACAATTTTTATATTGACATTTGCTCTTTCAATATGAGATTTACCAGGGACAGTGTCAAATTCCCAATCTAATCCAGAAAAGACAACATCTCTAAAATGGTGTCTATGGTCAATGTCTTTTAATGCACCTTTAGTTAATCCCATTGAACCTGTTGCATTTGTTGTTGCTCCTGTGGGAATATTAAGAGTCCTTTCTGTTAAAGTTCCACTTCTCCATACGAGTTGATTATCTTCTTCATTTTCTAATTGAAAATTATTTTCTATTTCAAGTTCTGTAATTAATTTTGAAACCGTTATATCAGATTTGTATCTACCTTTAAAATTTAATGGAATTTTAACTGTTGGTCTTTTTGGGATAACCAAGTCATTTTCTTGCGGTTCTTTGTTTGAAGTGTTTTTCTTGTGTTTTTTCTTCCAAACTTTTCTTGTTGGAACAATTCCCTCACTTACAAACTGACTGATAATTTCCGGCGAAATTTTGAATAAATTTGGATCTGTAAAATCAAATAATGTTTTGTAGTAATCTTTAATTTCTTTTAGCAACTTGATTCCATTTGGATTATCATTTTTAAATTCAACCATTAAAGAACTTTCAACATTTCCGAAAAACCCTCTTGCTGTTAAATTTGATGAACCAACAATTACTACCGTATCATTCTCCCCTTCAAATAAATATATTTTCGGATGAAAAATTGGTGATTCTTTTTGATAGAATATATAACTGTTTATTCCAAGTGCATAAATCTCTTCTAAAGCTTTTATTGAAGTTCCTTCTTGATCAATGCCAATAATTAAGTTTAATGTCTTGTAAAAATCAGTACCACTTGCTATACATTCTGAAAGCCCAACTATACCAGCTTCACTTGCAAATGCAGAAATTCCAGTAAAGCAACTAAACTTACTTTCTTTGAATAATTTGATTATTGAGTTACCAACAGAGTTTTTAGATTCAGACTCAAAACCTTGTCCTAAAAATGTAATTTTCATTATTATATTTTATTAAGTTTTTCAAATATAAGAACAATTCAAAATCATTCACAATAAGATAAACTGTAAGCTTTAAGCTAAAAGCTTTTTAATAGTACATTTGAACAATAATAAACCATTCGTGGAGAACAAAAAAAAGAATCCCTGGCCCACAAAGCTTGCCATGGAGCAGGTTTATGAAAGGAACCTTTGGGGCGGCAACCAATCTGATTTTTATTCAGGAGAGGGATCGCATCATCCAGAAATAGTAAATCCATATCTAGCCGCAGTAATATCATTTTTAACTTCTTTTGAAAGCCCGCTAACGGTATGCGATTTAGGTTGTGGCGATTTTAATATAGGAAAAGAATTGGTAAAGCATACCCAGAAGTATGTTGCGGTAGATATAGTGCCAAGCCTTATAACCCGTAACAAAGAAAAGTTTAAAGCAGATAATTTAGAATTCCAGTGTCTGGACATTTCAGTAGCTAATTTGCCATCTGCGGATTGTGCCATACTTCGGCAGGTGCTCCAACATCTATCAAATGCAGAAATACAAAGTATCGTAAATAAGTTGGCTGCTTTCAACTATGTTATTCTAACAGAACACATCCCCGAAGGCGCTTTTATGCCCAATAAAGACATCATTTCCGGCCAAGGAAATAGATTGAAAAAACAAAGTGGCGTAAACCTATTGGCTCCGCCATTCAATTTTAAAGTGGAGGAAGCAAGGGAGTTATCGGCTGTTGTTTTGGATGATGGGAAAGGGGTTATTGTTACTACGCTTTTTTATTTAGGCAGTAAACAATTAGCAATTAGCAATTAGCAATTAGCAATTAGCAATATAAAAATCATTTAAAACACAATTCAAATGTCTGGTCGAGACATAATGCTCTTCGCTATTCGCTAATTCCTTGTCGCTTTACTCTATTCGCTATTCGCTAACTCCTTGTCGCTATTTTGAACAAACAGCTTTTTAAACCTTTCCGGAAATTCATCTTTTAGGTGTACTTCCTCATTTGTAAATGGATGGGTGAATTTTAAGGAATAGGCGTGCAGATACAGACCTTTCCCGTTTAAAATTAGATTTTCAATTCCATATTCCTTATCACCCAATATTGGATTTCCGATAATAGAAAGATGTTGGCGTAATTGATGTCTTCTTCCCGTTTGGGGTTCTAATTTTACCAAGTTAAGTTTCCCGAATCTTGGCGAAGGGATAGTTTCGCACAGTGTATAATTTGATTGTGATTTTTTGCCATCAACTTCTGAAGTGATTTCTCCTTGATCGTTCATTTCCCCGATAGTTACCGCGTAATAGGTTTTGGCAACGGCTTTATTTTCGAATATTTTATTTAGCGCACGAATACTACTGCTGGTTTTACCAACCAATAAAATACCTGTGGTAGCATAGTCTAATCGGTGAACAGGTTGTGGTGGTGTTGCATCAGGGAGTTTGCTTCTTTTTAGGTTTTGGGCTAGCGCATTGGCAATGGTTTTAAAACTATTGCCGCTAACCAAAGTACCGGCAGGTTTATGAATTGCGGCTAAGTACTCGTCTTCAAATAATACTTCAAGCGGAAAGAGCAGTTTTCTCTTCGTACTTGTTTCTTCTAAAATGGATATACTAATGCGTTCGCCCCCATTTATAAAAGTAGCCGAAGTAGCAATAACGCCATTAACTGTAACATACTGTTTCTTTAATGCTTTTTTTAGCGCTGATTTTGTTAAAGCGGACTGGAAAATACCTACCCCATATTCTTGGATTCGAATAGGGGTTTCTAGCTTGGGTACGTTATGGGTTTCGGTTTGTTTGATGTTGTATTTTATATAGCTTCAAATGTAAATATAAATGAAAGTTCGTGAGTTCGTGAATTGGTGAGTTTGTGCATTTTTTCAGCTTATGACAATTGTCATATATATTCTTTTATTGAAGGGCTACTTTTATTCAAAATTAACCTTTTTAAAATATAACAAAATGAAAAACAACCAATTACCTAAAACTTGGCTTAGAATTTTCCTAGGCTTGTTCTTAATAGTATATGCATTAAATCAATATTTTCATTTTCTGCCTACTAGCTATGGCGCCATGCCTGATAATGCAAGGGTGTTTATAGATGCGGCGATAATATACCTTCCCATACTCTACCTCTTTGAAATTATTCTAGGGGTATTATTAATACTTAACAAGTGGACTCCTTTTTTATTAATTGTACTTTTCCCATTAACAGTAGCATTTTTAATTTTTAGTATTTCAAACCAAGATTTTTTAGATGCTCTTCCTGCGTTGGTTGTTGCCTTCCTAAATTTTACTTTAATACTATTTGAAAAAGAAAAATACCGACCCCTTTTCACGAAATAGAATTTAGTTTTTGTTCCATTTCTAAAAAGAAATTAATATTATGACTGAAATACAAATTGCACAAAGCGTTACCCCTAAGCATATTAAAGAAATAGCTTCAAAACTGGGAATTCCTGAAGAAAAGCTGGAGTACTACGGTAATGACAAAGCAAAAATTCCTTTAGATATTATTGATAATGAAAAAGTAAAAGAGAGTAATCTCATTTTAGTAACTGCAATTACGCCTACTCCTCCCGGCGAAGGAAAAACAACAACTTCCATTGGGCTGGTAGATGCGCTCAATATTTTAAAAAAGAATGCCGTTGCGGTTATTCGGGAACCTAGTTTAGGTCCCGTATTCGGCATTAAAGGTGGCGCTGCTGGTGGCGGGTGGAGCCAGGTTATTCCTATGGTGGATATTAACCTGCATTTTACGGGCGATTTTCACGCTATTGAAAAAGCCAACAACCTTCTTTCTGCCCTTATTGAAAATAACATTCAAAGTAAATCGAGAAGCCTTGGTATTGACCCTAGAACGGTCGTCTGGAAACGGTGTATGGATATGAATGACCGTGGCTTGCGGAATATTGTGGCCGCCCTTGGCGGAAAGGCTGGCGGCGTTCCCCGAGAAACGGGTTTTAATATTACTGCAGCATCCGAGATTATGGCAATTCTGTGTATGGCATCAAATTTAGAAAACCTAAAAGAAAGATGCGGGAATATCTATGTGGGTGACACTTGGGAAGGAAAGGCCGTATTCGCAAAAGATTTAAATGCAGAGGGAGCCATGGCTGTGCTGTTAAAAGATGCTATAAAACCTAATTTGGTTCAAACCCTCGAAGGCAATCCCGCCATTATCCACGGGGGCCCTTTTGCCAATATTGCACAAGGAACTAATTCTATTTTAGCGACAAAAATGGGGATGACCTTAAGTGATTATACCATAACTGAAGCGGGATTCGGATCTGATCTAGGTGCAGAAAAATTTATGAATATTAAGTGTCGTGCGGCCGGAATTTCTCCTAAAACCATTGTCTTGGTTGCTACAATAAGAGCCTTAAAATATCACGGCGGCAAAGGGTTAAAAGAAATTACACAAGAAGACGTAGCAGCACTTAAAAAAGGACTTCCCAATTTGGAGGGGCATATAGCCAGTCTAAAGAGTTTTGGAATTTCTATTGTTGTTTCCATAAACGCCTTTCAATCTGATACGGAAGCTGAAATAAAAGTCGTGGAAGACCATTGTAATAAATTGGGCATTCCCGTAGCCTTGAGCTATGGTTGGGAGAAAGGCGGAAACGGGTGTTTAGCTTTGGCTGGAGAAGTTATTAAGGCAGCGAATTCTTGTACTTACCAATTTCATCCTACCTACAGTCTCGATGACAATGTGCACACCAAATTGGAAAAGATTTGCAAAACTATTTATGGTGGAGATAACGTTGTATTAAGTGATATAGCTAAATCGCAATTACGCAAATACGAAGCAATGGGCTATGGAAATTTACCCGTCTGCATGGCAAAAACAGAAAAAAGTTTTAGCGATGACCAAAAGCGATTGGGCCGTCCGGAGCACTTTGATATTCATATTAGAGAGTTTGAGATTGCAACAGGTGCTGGGTTTATTGTTCCCATTGCGGGTAACATCTTGCGTATGCCCGGATTACCAGCTACCCCTGCCGCCGAGAAGATTACTATTGATAAGAATGGTACTATTGAAGGCTTGTTTTAAATAGTGCGATTTGCTGTAAGCTTTAAGCAAAAACATTTCGCAATTTCCCTACTACTGTTCCGTAACTTATTAAACGAGAAGGCGTCTCTTATTATACAGTTTGTTTAATTGAACAAACTATAACATTCAAAGAGCTGTCTATGAAACTAAAATATTTACTTGTTTTCGCAATCTTTTGGGCTTGTACTGAGCAAAATCCAAATAGCACAAACGAATCCCTGCAACAAATTATAAAGGCAGATAAAGATGCTAGTAGTTTGGCTACAGAAATAGGCTTTAATAATGCGCTCTTAGCAGTGGCCGATAGCAGTTTTGTAAAACTTGGCAATGGGCAATTACCAATAGTGGGGAAAACGGCTTTCGCCAATTCATTTGATAAAAATAACGCCATCAAAACCATCACTTGGGAGCCCGTAAGCGCAGAGGTAACAAAGTCTGCTGAGTTAGGCTATACCTGGGGCAATTGGCAGTTCAAAACTCAGGATACCACTTACTATGGCAATTATGTAACAATTTGGAAAAAGAAAGAAGACGGGAGTTGGAAAATGATCTTAGATGGCGGGAACAGTACTCCCAATCCAAAACTATAATAAAGGAAAAGAAAACCCACAACCGACAACCCACAACAGCCAACAAATTTCTCACCATTAAGGTCTCCCATTTCACAAATTCACTTACTCACAAATTCACACATTCACCTCTCCCCATTTTACTATCTTTGCAATCAAATTGAGCGAAGAGCGAAGAGCGAAGAGCGAAGAGCCCAGAGCCAAAAAAAACCGACAACCCACAACTGACAACTGACAACTGACAACCCACAACCGACAACTGACAACCCACAACTGACAACCCACAACTGATATGAACTACTTCTCCACCAACTTCACCCTCGGTATTCTAGGCGGCGGACAGTTGGGCAAAATGATGCTTTACGAAACCCGCAAATGGGACATCCGCACCCGTGTTTTAGATCCAAGCGCAGAAGCTCCTTGCCGCATCGCTGCAGACTATTTTGAGCAGGGCGACCTGATGGATTATGAAACCGTTTATAACTTCGGAAAAAAGGTTGACGTACTTACTTTTGAGATTGAAGGCGTAAATATTGAAGCCCTAGAAAAACTGGAAAGTGAGGGAGTAAAAGTATATCCCAGTTCTGCGACGCTCAGAAATATTCAGGATAAAGGCGTACAGAAGCAGTTTTACAAAGACCACCAAATACCTACCTCTCCATTCAAAATATATAAAGACAAATACGATCTGAATGAAGCCATAGTCCGCAAGGAACTGCACTTTCCCTTTGTGTGGAAAAGCTGCACCGGCGGATACGATGGCAAGGGAGTAAGCATAGTCAGAGAGGCCGAGGAAGTAATCCCCCTTTCTGAAGGAGCCTGTATTGTAGAGAAACTCATTCCCTTTAAAAATGAATTGGCGGTAATTGTTGCCCGCAACCCTTCCGGGGAAGTAAAAACCTATCCCGTGGTCGAGATGGAATTCCACCCCGAAGCGAACCAAGTGGAATACGTAATCTGCCCTGCCCGTATAGAGGAAAGCGTTGCAATAAAGGCCCGTGAACTAGCGACAAAAGTTTCTGAAGCATTTAAGCATGTAGGCCTTTTGGCGGTGGAAATGTTCCAAACCAAAGACGACGAAATACTGGTAAACGAAGTAGCCCCCCGTCCCCACAATAGCGGACATTACAGTATTGAAGCTAGCTACACCAACCAATTTGAACAACAAATAAGAGCCATATTAGATTTACCTTTGGGAAATACAGATAGCAAGGTGGGCGGCATAATGGTTAACTTAGTGGGCGCCGAAGGCCACACCGGTCCGGTAGTTTATAAAAACATTGAAAAAATACTAAAGATGGAAGGCGTAACGCCCCACATCTACGGCAAAAAAGAAACCCGCCCCTTTAGAAAAATGGGCCACGTAACTATTGTAAATAAAGACCTAGCCGAAGCGAGAAAAATTGCAGAGGAGGTTAAGAAGACTATTGAAGTTATTTCAAAATAACGAACTGTTGCAAAAAATGCACAAGTTCAATTTTTGATATTATAAAAATTATCAGCCGATAAATCCTCGGTAATTAAAACAAACTAATGGAACCTCATAAAAAAATATCCAATAGTGAAATTGTTGTTTATCAATCTGATGATAAATCTATTGAGTTTCAAGTTTTGTTGGATGAGAATGATGACACTGTTTGGGCGACTGAACAACAAATTATGGAGCTCTTTGGAAAAGCAAGAAGAACCATAGGTGAACACATCAAGAAAATTTATGAGGAAAAAGAACTTGACAACAAAGCAACTTGGCGGGAATCCCGCCAAGTTCAAAAAGAAGGAAAAAGAAAGGTAGAAAGAAACATCTCATACTATAATCTGGATGTGATTATTTCTGTTGGTTATCGTGTAAAATCACAGCGAGGAATAGAATTTCGTAAATGGGCAACAAAAAAATTAAAGGAGCATTTGATAAAAGGTTACACTTTAAATGAAAAACGCCTAAAGCAATTGCAGCAAACCATTCAACTTGTAAATAGAACTTCAAAACAAATTTCAAATAAAGACGAGGCCCAGGGTTTGATGGAAGTGCTTTCCGATTATTCAAGAGCGCTTGACATATTGGATGATTTCGACCATCAAAAACTCTTAAAAACAGTTACACACAAACCAGTAATATTTAGCATTGACTATAATGAAGCGAAAAAAGCTATCGAACAATTAAGGGTAAAGTTTGGCGGCTCTAGTCTTTTCGGTAATGAAAAAGATCAATCTTTTAAAAGTTCGATCGCCGTGATCGACCAAACTTTTGACGGCAATGATCTCTATCAAAGTTTAGAAGAAAAAGCTGCGAACCTATTATATTTGGTAGTGAAAAACCATTCATTTACCGACGGTAATAAAAGAATTGCTGCCTGGCTATTTATTTGTTTTGGCAAAAAACAATTTTCTTTACAATGAAGACGGAACAAAAAAAATCGTCAATAATACATTAGTAGCCTTAACTTTGATGATTGCGGAAAGCAATCCCGCAGAAAAAGAAATGATGATAAACGTCGTTATAAACTTAATGAAAGAATAATCAGGGATATTAAATTTCAAACAATTTCCTTAAACCTGAAAGTGAACACCTGAAACCTCAAACCAATGAGCAAAGTAGCAATAATAATGGGAAGCACCAGCGACCTGCCAGTAATGCAGGAAGCAGTGGATATTTTAAAAGGATTCGACATTGAGGTGGAAGTGGATATTGTTTCCGCACACCGCACACCGGACAAACTTTTCGACTACGGAAAGAACGCCCACACCCGTGGTATTTCGGTAATTATTGCCGGTGCTGGCGGCGCAGCCCACTTGCCGGGAATGATCGCTTCACTATCTCCATTGCCTGTAATTGGCGTTCCCGTAAAATCCAGCAATTCAATAGATGGTTGGGACAGCATCCTTTCCATCCTCCAAATGCCAAGCGGCGTACCCGTTGCCACCGTTGCCCTTAATGGCGCCAAAAACGCAGGTATTTTGGCTGCACAAATTATAGGCTCTTCCGATAAAGGTGTTTTAGATAGAATTATCGCCTACAAAGAAAGCCTGAAAGTAAAGGTAGAAGAAGGTGCCAAAAAGATGAAAGGAAGCAATTAGTGAAGCACAGTATCTATTCCATAATTGTGTCCGTTATTGGCATATCTTTTATTCTCTTTATGAACTATTACTTTGCGGAACAAATAAATATACTTCAAGCCAATCAACAACTAAGCGAGCCAAGCTTAATTGTTACTCCAAAAGTCCACAAAATGGCCGCCTTGATTATCGGGCTCATTGGCGTTTTCTTCGGAATAAAAGGATTCAAATCTTTTAAGAAACTCAGCCTAATTGGCATAGTCCTGTCATTACTTCTTGTTACTATTAGCTTTTTACCCCTTTGGCATTATTTTCGACCATAATTACATTACAAATAGAAACTACATTTATGAACAATCCTCTTTTAGAATCATATAATACCGCTCCCTTTTCCAAAATAGAAAACGCACATTTCCTCCCCGCAATCAGCAAACTGATTGAGGAGACAAAAGCGGAAATAGAAGCAATTACTTCTAACACTGAAGCAGCTACTTTTAAAAACACAGTAGAGGCCTTGGAAAATACAGGTGAAAAATTAGATAGGGCAACGAGTATCTTCTTTAACCTCAACAGTGCCGAAACCAATGACGAAATCCAAAAGATAGCGCAGGAAGTTTCGCCTTTATTAACTGAATTCAGTAACGATATACTGTTGAATGAGGCCTTGTTTAAAAGAATTAAAACTGTTTACGATAAAAAAGATTCGTTGAAACTGAATGCCGAGCAGCAAATGTTGCTCGAGAAAAAATACAAAGCATTCGCAAGGAACGGCGCCAACCTTTCTGAAGAAAAGAAAACGGAACTGAGAAAGATTGACACGGAACTTTCAAAGTTAAGCCTCACTTTTGGCGAAAATGTTTTGGCTGAAACCAATAAGTTTGAACTTCACATTACCGATGAAAAAGACCTTTCCGGCTTACCGGAAGGCGTAATTGAAGCCGCTGCCCAAACTGCCGAAGAGAAAGACAAAAAAGGTTGGATTTTCACTCTCGATTATCCAAGCTACGTGCCGTTTTTGACTTATGCAGACAAGCGCGAGCTTCGTGAAAAAATGGCCATTGCCTCTGGCGCCAAAGGATTTCACAATGACGAACTGGACAACCAGCAGAATGTTTTGCAAATAGTAACCCTTCGTCATAAACGCGCAAATTTATTGGGCTATAAAAGCCACGCGCACTTTGTTCTCGAAGAACGCATGGCGGAAACTCCCGAAAAGGTAAAGTCGTTTTTAAATGAATTGCTTGAAAAAGCAAAACCAGCCGCCCAAAAGGAATTTGATGAATTGACCGCTTTTGCGAAAGATTTGGATGGTATAAACCATCTGGAAAAATGGGACGGTGCCTATTATTCAGAAAAATTAAAGCAGAAACTTTTTGATCTGGATGAAGAAAAACTGAAACCTTATTTTGAACTGAAAAACGTTATCAATGGAGTTTTCACCATTGCCGAAAAATTGTACGGCCTTCATTTTGAAGAAGTGCAAAACATCGATAAATATCACGCTGATGTAAAAACCTATGAGGTAAAAGATGACGCGGGCAAACTTGTTGCCATTTTTTACGCAGACTTTCATCCACGAGCAGGAAAACGGAATGGCGCTTGGATGACTTCATATAAACCTCAGAAAATAAATGACGACTCTAATGAACGTCCGCATATTTCCATAGTTTGCAATTTTACCAAACCTACCACTAGCAAGCCTTCGTTATTGACTTTTAATGAAGTGACGACACTTTTCCATGAATTTGGGCATGCTCTTCACGGAATGTTGGCGAACACCCACTACCCCAGTCTTTCCGGCGCTAATGTTTATTGGGATTTTGTGGAGCTCCCAAGCCAGATTTTGGAGAATTGGTGTTATGAAAAAGAAACCTTGGAGCTATTCGCCACCCATTACAAAACAGGTGAAGTGATCCCGATGGAATACATAAAAAAAATAAAGGATTCCGCTACTTTTCACGAAGGAATGCAAACGCTGAGACAATTGAGTTTTGGGATGCTGGACATGGCTTGGCACGGTGGCGACCCTACCAATGTAAAAGATGTAAAGTCCTTTGAGATTGCCGCTTTTGAAGATACACAGCTTTACCCAGATGTAAAGGAAAACTGCATGAGCACTTCATTTTCGCATATATTCCAAGGTGGTTATTCAGCAGGGTATTACAGTTATAAATGGGCCGAAGTGCTTGATGCGGATGCTTTTGCATATTTTCAGCAGGAAGGGATTTTCAACAAAACGGTAGCAGATAAATTTAAAAACTTTGTGCTTTCACAGGGCGGAACGCAGGACCCGATGGAGCTGTACGTAAAATTCCGCGGCCAGAAGCCAGATCCCGAAGCACTTTTGAAACGGGCGGGACTTCTTCCACAAAAAAAGCAATAAAATTGTTGGTGGAACTTTCCTATATTTGAACAAGAAAAAAATTCGTGGAAGTATTAAATCCAGATTTATGGGTCGATAAATATGCAGATTACCTGTATAACTACACCATTGTACGCGTAAACGACCGGGAAGTGGCCCAGGATTTAATTTCGGAAACTTTCCTTGCGGGACTAAAGTCGAAGAAAAACTTTAAAGGCGAAGCCAGTGAGCGAACTTGGCTCATTTCAATTTTAAAAAGGAAAATAATTGATCACTACCGCAAGATAAATTCAAATAAAGGAAAGGCCGAAGTTCATATTAATTATCGCAATGAGGATTCTGAGGGCGACTGGCTTGAAGAAAACGCAAGCGACCCTTTTGATAGGAATGCTGAAAATACAATGGAAAATGAGGAACTGGGCTTGGCCATTTTAGCCTGTTTGGAAAAATTGAATGAAAAGCAGGCCGAAATATTTAAATTAAAAACCATTGATGGCTTTGATACGGAAGCCATTTGTAAAGAATTCAATATAAGTCCGTCTAACCTTTGGGTAATTATTCACAGGGCAAGAAAGTCGCTGGCAGATTGCCTTGAAAAGAATTGGTTTAATTAATGAATATGAAGTTTTTTTTAAAATGTACCGAAGCGGTTAATGTATGTGACAAAAGTCAATACGAGGAAGCTACCTTTTTTGATAAATTGTTACTGAGAATCCATCTCCTATATTGCAGCTTATGCCGCGGGTATTCCTTTAGGAACAGAAAACTTACCCAAGCTATAAAAGAATCGGATATCAAGACTTTGCCGGACGACCAAAAACAACTTATAAAAGAGCGTTTGCGGCAAGCCATGGCCAATCAGTAAAATTCTGGAAAAGGAAACTGATATAGCCATAACAGCCATAAAATCAAAACCCATAAAATAGGAATCCCTTCCACCCAAAAAGAGGCAAAATAGCGAGTTTGCTGCGTTTGAGCCTTCAATAATAAACCGCCACAGAACAAAGCTGTAAGCATTAAACTTATGGAATGAAAACTGTAAAATCCATTTTTCAATAATTCCAAAATCAAACAGCCACAAAGCAAGCCTATGCCCAACAACTTGGTGTTGAAAATTCCTAACTTTTGGGGCAAGGTTCTCAGCGAATCCCTATCATAAGGTATATCCCTAATTTCAAAAGGCAATGTTAGTACCACCACAATAAAAAACCGCTGTATAAAAGTAACCCACACCTGAAGATTCAAAAGTTGCTCTGAAAAAACAAAGGGTACAATAACCGTAATTCCGGCCCAAACGGCTGCAACCACAAATATTTTAAACCCAGAAAGCGTACGTAGACTTTTCTTATTTACAAAAGGAATAGCATAAAATAAGGTCAACAGCCCACAAATAACAGAAACAATCAAAGCTTTTATGGGCAATTGGAAGGAAAAATACACTAAAAGCGCAAAACAAATAAAGGAAAAAACCTGGATAGATTTAAGTGAATTGGTTAAACTACGATGGTGCAAGCCCGCTATTTTTGAATATTTCAAAAAATTATATCCGGTAATTGTCCCGGTAAAAACAAACCCGACAAGCATCGCCGAATAGTTGAGATTGTATTCTATAAAAGTTACCCCCAACAAGGCCACTACAGCCAAAGCCACATGGATGCTGCTATTGATATAAAATGCGAAAATAGACTGGAAAAATTTCATCTGTGTATCCCTGCTTTTCTTTATCAGTTAAAACCACTTGAAACCTCTGCTTCTTCTTTGATAGTTTTGATAATGGCCGTATCATAAACCAAAAATAATCAAACTATTAGTAACCTATATCTATAGTTGAAAAATTATCTTTTTCGGTCGTTAAAAAAACAAAAAATAGCGTTTAAAATTGTAGTTTTGCGACCTAAATTTCAATCGCAAATTAATGAACACAGATTCTTTTGCTTTACGGCATATAGGCCCCCGAGAAAATGACCTTCCCCAAATGCTTAAAACCATTGGTGTAAACTCCCTTGATCAACTTATTTTTGAAACCGTTCCGGACGATATTCTTTTGAAAAAACCGCTCAATTTGGATATTGCCATGAGCGAGCAGGAATATTTGGAGCACATTACCGAGCTTTCTTCAAAAAACAAACTTTTTAAAACATATATAGGCTTAGGTTATAACCAATCTATTACCCCACCCGTTATTCAGCGGAACATTTTGGAAAACCCGGGATGGTACACGGCATATACACCTTATCAAGCTGAAATAGCTCAAGGTAGATTGGAAGCGCTGCTGAATTTCCAAACCATGATTGCGGACCTTACCGGTATGGAACTTGCAAATGCTTCTTTACTGGATGAGTCTACAGCCGCAGCTGAAGCAATGGCTTTGTTGTTCGCCGTACGCGAAAAGGAAAAGAAGAAAATAAACGCTTCAAAATTTTTCGTTTCGGATGAAATTCTCCCGCAGACCCTATCGCTTTTGGAAACACGTTCCGAACCTTTGGGAATAGAATTGGTAGTAGGCAAATACGAAGATTTTGATTTCTCCGAAGAATTTTTCGGTGTAATCCTTCAATACCCTGGAAAAACCGGAAGAGTACATAATTATAAAGAATTCATCAATCAAGCCAATAATGCACAAATAAAAGTTGCTGTTGCTGCAGATATCTTAAGCCTTGTTATGCTGGAATCCCCCGGCCATTTTGGGGTTGATGTTGTGGTGGGAACCACTCAGCGTTTTGGAATTCCTTTAGGTTATGGAGGCCCGCACGCTGCTTTCTTCGCTACCAAAGAAGAATATAAACGCAGCATCCCGGGACGCATCATTGGCGTAACCAAGGACACTGACGGAAACCGCGCTTTAAGAATGGCGCTTCAGACCCGCGAACAGCATATTAAACGCGATAAAGCCACCTCGAACATTTGTACCGCACAGGTATTACTGGCGGTTATGGCTGGGATGTATGGAGTTTACCACGGGCCAGAAGGCTTAAAATACATTGCTAGAAAAGTTCACAATGGCGCCGCAACGCTTGCGAACGCTTTGGAGCAACTTGGTTTTGAACAGGCAAATGAAACCTATTTTGACACTATTTCGATTAAAACCGATGCCACAAAAATCAAGTTTTTGGCAGAGGCGAAAGAAGTAAACTTTTATTACCCGAATGACGAAACGGTTTCCATTTCAATCAATGAAACCACTACCTTAAAAGATCTGAACAAGATAATTTCTATTTTCTCAGAATCGGCAAAAAAAGATTTTGAGAAAATTACTGAATTGATAACCGGCAATAAAATTCCCAAGGAAGTTGCCCGAAAAACCCAATTTCTTCAAAACGAGGTTTTCAACAGTTACCACAGTGAAACCGATTTGATGCGCTACATCAAAAAGCTGGAGCGCAAGGATCTTTCACTTAACCATTCAATGATTTCCCTTGGTTCATGTACAATGAAGTTGAACGCCGCAGCCGAAATGCTTCCATTGAGCGACCCTATGTGGGGAAACATGCATCCGTTTGTACCTATTGAGCAAGCAGAAGGATACCAAATAATTCTGAAAAAGCTGGAAAAACAATTGACCGAAATCACCGGTTTTTCAGGTACATCCCTTCAACCGAATAGTGGGGCGCAAGGTGAATATGCAGGACTGATGGTAATTCGGGCATACCACGAATCTCGCGGGGATACACACAGAAATATTTGTTTGATTCCATCCTCGGCTCACGGAACCAATCCAGCGAGCGCAGTTATGGCCGGAATGCACGTGGTGGTAACAAAAGCTAATGAAGAAGGAAATATAGATGTTGAAGACCTTCGCGAAAAAGCTGAAAAATACAAGGACAGCCTTTCGTGTTTAATGGTAACCTACCCATCCACTCACGGGGTTTATGAATCGGCTATCCGTGAAATTACAGGTATTATCCACGAATTTGGCGGACAGGTTTATATGGACGGAGCCAATATGAATGCCCAAGTAGGTTTAACCAATCCCGGTGCTATTGGTGCAGATGTTTGCCATCTAAACCTTCACAAAACCTTTGCCATTCCACATGGCGGTGGTGGTCCAGGAGTTGGACCCATTTGTGTTGCAAAACAACTGGTTCCCTTTTTACCTTCCAATCCAGTAATAAAAACTGGAGGCGAACATGCCATTTCCGCCATTTCTGGAGCACCTTACGGCAGCTCATTGGTTTGCCTTATTTCATATGCATATATCTGTATGCTGGGTGTAAACGGTTTGAAAAAATCTACCCAATATGCAATATTGAATGCTAATTATATAAAGGAAAGACTAAAGGGACATTACGATGTACTATACGTTGGCGAACGCGGCAGAGCGGCCCACGAAATGATTTTGGACTGCCGCCCATTTAAAGCAAATGGAATTGAAGTTACGGACATAGCAAAACGGTTGATGGATTACGGTTTTCACGCTCCTACGGTATCTTTCCCAGTTGCGGGAACGTTGATGATTGAGCCAACAGAAAGTGAAAGCAAAACATCATTGGATCAATTTTGCGATGCCATGATTTCAATTAGAAAAGAAATTGACGCCGCAGACAAGGAAAATTCAAACAATGTTTTAAAGAATTCGCCTCATACTCTAAAAATGCTAACAACAGATAATTGGGAGTTCCCATATAGCCGACAAGATGCAGCATTCCCCATGGAATATGTTTCAGATAACAAATTTTGGCCTTCCGTGCGTAGGTTAGATGATGCATTTGGCGATAGAAATTTAATATGTACTTGTGAACCCATAGAAAGTTACATGGAGGCTTAGTTATTTTTTAAAGGTTTTAAAAAATAGCATAATCTCAATCAAATAGAAATAAAAGAACCTTTTTTAAAAAAATATTCATTTACCTGAGAATAATATAAACATATATTATTTATTCGCACAAAACGTTAAAACATTAACTCTTTTACTTATTTTTATTAAAATTTTTTGACTTTATGAGTGTTAAAATAACCGGTATAGGAAGTTATATTCCCAGTGAAATTGCCAAGAACGAACAATTCGGTAATCATCATTTCTACAATGAAGATGGCACACGTTTTGGCCAAGAGAATGAAACCATAATTGAAAAATTCAAGGCCATTACAGGAATTGCTGAACGCCGTTATATTCCAAAAAGCCTAAACACTTCAGATATTGCCTCCTTTGCGGCAGAAAATGCCTTAAAAAAAGCTGGCATAGATAAGGAAGAATTGGACTATATAATTGTTGCCCACAATTATGGCGATGTAGTGCACGGCTCTGTACAGAGCGATACCGTACCAAGTATTGCCACCCGCGTAAAGCACAATCTGAAAATTCAAAATCCTTCCTGCGTGGGTTATGATGTTTTATTTGGTTGTCCTGGCTGGATAGAAGGAATGATACAAGCAAACGCCTTTATAAAATCCGGGATTGCAACAAAATGTTTGGTCATAGGTGCCGAAGCGCTCTCCCGTGTAGTAGATCCGCACGATAGGGATTCAATGATTTACAGTGATGGCGCAGGAGCAGCTGTAGTGGAAGCCAGTGAAGAAGAAGGCGGCATACTTACCCATTACAGTGCAACATTTGCTTTTGAGGAAGCACATTTTATATTTTTCGGGGAAAGCAATAACCTGGAAAAAAAGGATAATCGCCGCTACATTAAAATGTACGGCAGGAAGATTTATGAATTCGCATTGAGTAATGTACCCAACGCCATGAAAACCTGTTTGGATAAAAGCGGAGTTGGCATTGACGAAGTGAAAAAAATATTTATCCATCAGGCAAATGAAAAAATGGACGAGGCTATCGTAAACCGTTTTTATAAATTGTATGAGACAAAAACCCCAGAAAATATTATGCCCATGAGCATCGACAAGCTGGGCAATAGCAGCGTAGCCACCGTCCCTACCCTCTATGATTTGGTTCTTAACGGCGAACTAAAAGGGCATGAAATACACAAAGGCGATGTAGTTATTTTTGCGAGCGTGGGTGCCGGAATGAACATTAATGCAATAGTTTACAGGTTATAATGTACGAAGGCAAATTTCCAAAGAAAAGATATAAGCACACCCTCGATTTTTTAAACGAAGTTATTTCCAAAGAAGAAAAAATACTCGATCTGGGTGTTAAAAATCCTTTTTCGGAAATACTCCACAAAGAAAGATTCAACGTAACAAATACAGAAGGCGAAGATCTCGATATTGAAACGTCCGTCGTAAAAACAGATTCGTTTGATGTAGTTACCGCTTTTGAAATTTTCGAACATTTGGTTTCGCCTTTCAATGTTTTGAAGGATATAAAAGCCAAAAAACTGGTAGCATCTGTACCTTTAAAATTGTGGTTTGCATCTGCATACCGCAGCAAAACTGATAAATGGGACCGCCATTATCACGAGTTTGAGGATTGGCAATTTGACTGGTTACTCGAAAAAGCCGGGTGGCGGATAGTGAAACGTGAAAAATTCACCAATCCGGTAAAGAAAATGGGGATACGCCCAATTCTTAGAAGAATCACTCCACGGTATTATTTGGTTTATGCTGAAAGGGATTAATGGATTTCTACATCGTCATACCTGCCCATAACGAAGAAGCATTTATTGGAAATACTTTACAATCAATAGTTGACCAAACAGTACTCCCAAAAAAGGTTGTTGTGGTAAACGATGCTTCAACTGATGGCACACAAAAAATCATAGAACAATTTTCAAAAAAATACAGTTTTATTGAACAGGTATTTCATAATTCCGAAAAACTTCATCAGCCTGGAAGCAAGGTAATAAATGCTTTTTATAAAGGTTTCGAAACACTAGATGAGGATTATGATATTATTTGCAAATTTGATGCAGACTTGATTTTCCCCAAAAACTATCTTCAAAAAATTGCAGAACAATTTCAAAATAATTCCACTTATGGTATGGTAGGTGGTTTTTGTTCTATTGAAAAAAACGACAATTGGATTTTAGAGAATTTAACGAATAAGGACCATATTCGAGGCGCACTGAAGGCCTATCGTAAAATTTGCTTTCAACAAATAGGCGGCTTAAAAAAATCAATGGGCTGGGATACCGTGGACGAGCTTTTGGCACAATACCATGGCTGGAAAATAAAGACCGATCCCTCCCTGCACGTAAAGCACCTAAAGCCCACGGGGAAAGTTTATTCCAAAGCCGCCCGTTACAAACAAGGCGAAGCTTTCTATAAAATGCGATATGGGCTGGCCCTTACCTTTATTGCTTCGGCTAAATTGGCGTTTCGGAAAAAGAGCTTTCTTTTTTTTATAGATTGTTTGAACGGTTTTTTTAAAGCAAGCAAAGAACAGATGGAATATCTGGTATCGGAAAGCGAAGGCCGTTACATCAGAAATCTACGATGGAAAGGAATCAAAAAGAAAATATTTTAATAAGCATATAACGTTCCATTAACGTTTAAAAATTCCAGTATCCCTATTTTTGTGAACTCAAAATTTCCTCAATGAAAAATAGATTATTTTCCCTTTCCCTTTTAATTTTATTGACACTAAGTGTTTCATGTGTTTCCGTCCAAGTAAAGGACAATACTGTTTCAACACAAGTAACCGCAACTAAAAAGCCGAAAAATATAATTTTACTTATAGGGGACGGAATGGGCTTGACCCAAGTTTCCTCAGCTATATTTTATAAAGATGGAAAACCAAATTTTGAACGTTTTTCAACCATTGGGCTGAGCAAGACTTCTTCCAAAAGTGATCTTATAACAGATTCTGCCGCTGGGGCCACCGTTTTTTCAGCCGGTATAAAAACTTACAACGGGGCAATTGGAGTGGATAAAGACACACTCTCTGTACCCACCATTGTGGAACAGTTAAGCAAGCGCGGGCTATCTACAGGAATTATTGCCACGTCATCCATAGTTCATGCCACTCCCGCTAGCTTTTATGCTCATGTAAAATACAGATATCTTTATGATGAAATTGCCGCTTTTGCACCTACTTCAGGGGTCGATTTTTTCGCTGGGGGAGGAACTAAATTTTTTACCCAAAGGAAGGATGGAAAAAATCTTTTGGACCGAATGAAGCAAGACGGTTATACCGTCATTACGGATAAACTTCCTGCAGCACCAACTTCCGGGAAGGAAATAATTTTGCTTGCTGAAGACGGAATGCCCACAATGAGTGAAGGCCGCGGTGATTTTTTACCCAATGCTACCAAACTGGCTTTGGAAAAGCTTTCTAAAAACGAAAAAGGTTTCTTTCTAATGGTGGAAGGTAGCCAGATAGATTGGGGCGGGCATGCCAACGATGCCGATTACCTAATCCAGGAATTATTGGATTTTGACAAAACCCTTGGCGTGGCACTCGACTTTGCCAAAGAAAATGGCGAAACATTAGTAATTGTAACCGCAGACCATGAAACTGGAGGCTTCACTTTGGCCGCAGATGGTGCAGATTACAATAAAATAAAACCAACCTTTTCAACTCCCGGCCATTCAGCGACCATGGTTCCAGTTTTTGCTGAAGGCCCAGGCGCTGCATTATTTAATGGTATTTTCGAAAACACCGCCATATATGATAAAATGATGCTGCTTTTAGATAAATAAAAGCTAAAAAAAATATTTTCAAAAAACAGTCGGCTAATTTTGTTACTTTAGCCAAAGCGTTAGTTTTATGAAGTATTTACAAGATATTGGTTCCTATTTTTTAATGATTAAAAGGGTTTTCAGCAGCCCTACTAAATCATCTGTTTTAAGACACCTGATTTTCAAGGAAATTGATGATTTAATCATTAACTCCTTAGGAATTGTGGCGTTTATCTCATTTTTTGTAGGAGGTGTTGTGGCCATTCAGACCGCACTTAACATGACCAATCCTTTGATTCCAAAAAGTCTTATCGGTTTTGCAACTAGGCAGTCGGTTATTTTGGAATTTGCCCCCACTTTCATTTCAATAATTATGGCGGGTAAAGTTGGCTCTTTTATCACCTCCAGTATAGGCTCCATGAGAGTTACCGAACAGATTGACGCTTTGGAAGTAATGGGGATCAACTCCTTAAACTACTTAGTATTCCCAAAAATAATAGCGCTGTGCTTTTATCCATTTGTAATTGCCATCTCCATGTTTTTGGGCATTTTTGGCGGTTGGGTTGCTGGGGTATACGGCGGTTTTTCTACCTCGTATGATTTTGTGTCCGGGCTGCAGGACAGTTTTATTCCATACCAACTTTTTTACGCCTTCTTTAAAACATTTGTATTCGCATTTATACTTGCTACTGTGCCCTCTTGGCAGGGTTATTATATGAAAGGCGGCGCCTTGGAAGTAGGGCGTGCAAGTACAAACTCTTTTGTTTGGACCAGCGTCTTGATTATTTTGGCGAATTATATAATTACACAACTCCTGTTAAGCTAATGATAAAGGTAGAAGATGTACATAAGAGTTTTGGTGACGAAGAAATTTTAAAAGGAATTTCCACCACCTTCGATAAAGGAAAAACAAATCTTATTATCGGGCAAAGTGGTAGTGGAAAAACCGTATTGTTAAAATGCCTAATTGGTCTTTTTAAGCCCGAACAAGGACGCATTTATTATGAAGATCGAGCCATTCAAGATATGGATGACGAGCAACAGCGTACACTTCGAGAAGAAATAGGGATGCTCTTTCAGGGAGGGGCTCTTTTTGATTCCATGAATATTGAAGAAAATGTAATGTTTCCCCTTCGAATGTTTACAAAACAGAAGAAGGCCGATATGCTGGCAAGGGTTAATGAAGTTTTAAAACGGGTAAACCTAGAAAACGTCAATAAAAAATTTCCCGCCGAGATTTCAGGGGGAATGCAAAAAAGGGTTTCCATAGCCCGCGCTATTGTAAACAAACCGAAGTTTCTTTTTTGTGATGAACCCAACTCGGGTCTTGACCCAAAAACGGCAACTTTAATAGATACCTTGATCCAAGAAATTACTCACGAATACGACATTACAACTGTAGTGGTAACACATGATATGAATTCCGTAATGGAAATAGGCCAAAAAGTGGTACTTCTGAAAAACGGAAAACTTGCTTGGCAAGGCACCAAGGAAGAAATCTTCAAAACAGACAACGAAGACGTAACCAGTTTTGTGTATTCCTCAGATCTTTTCAAAAAAATTAGAGAGGTTCAGATAAAAGAGGGATAATTTTTATGCCCTAAACCACTGATAATAAAATATTTTAATTTATTTTTAGTCTCCAAAATTAAATTAAAATGATAAAAAAATTACTCTCAGTTATCACTATTTTTAGCGGTGTTTCGCTAATAGCACAGGTTTCTTTTACAAACCATAACGAACTTATCGGAAATTATTCAGATAATTCAGAAGTAGCCGTAGATATGAACGGCGACTATCTTGATGATTATGTTCGCGTTTCAGGAAGTGGTGTCGGTATAGATTACCAACTTGCGGACGGAACCTTCAACTCTGTCTTTTATTCAATGACCATTCAAAACCCGCCAGATTGGAGTGTTGCTGCCGGTGACCTTGACGGAAACGGCTTTAATGATCTTGTCCTGGGAAACAATTCCCGCGTTTCCTTTTTATTTGCAAATGAAGATGGAACGGCATTTACCGAGGATCCAAAACCCGAATACATATTTTCACAACGTTCTACTCTGGAAGATATAGACAACGATGGAATGCTGGATGCCTTTGTATGCCATGATGTGGATTTAAGCCATCCTTACCGAAATGCTGGAGGGAAAAATATGGTCTTGGACCAAACGCTAATCGTAACTTTGGACAGACCCGGCAACTATGCAGCCATTTGGGTAGATTATGACAATGACGGCGATGCAGACATGTATTTGACCAAATGCCGCGGGGGTGCTCCTGTAGGAGATCCCAACCGTGACAACGCCATGTACACCAACAATGGGGACGGCACTTTTACAGAAAATGGTTTGGAAATTGGCATGAGAGACAATGCGCAGTCCTGGGCAACGGTTTTCGAGGATTTTGACAATGATGGCGATTTTGACGCTTTTATAGTAAACCACGATTTCCAAAACCGTTTAATGGAAAATGACGGAAACGGAATGTTTACTGATATTATTGAAGGATCTGGAATAAACCCTACCGATCTTGGAGCTTGGGAAAACCAATCCGGTGATTTTAACAACGATGGTTTTGTTGATATTTTCTCCGAAATGTCAAAAGAATTATACCTTAATAATGGAGATATGACCTTTACCGGTCAAGATCTTAGTTTTGATGAAGGTGGAATTGGCGATTTTAATAACGATGGATTTCTGGATGTTGTGAATGACGGAAATCTTTACATCAATGATGGCAATACAAACAACTGGATAAAAATGGCCCTGCAAGGAGTTGAAAGTAACAAAAACGGCATCGGCGCCCGTGTTAAAATTGTGGGCGATTGGGGTACACAAATGCGGGAAGTTCGTTCCGGACAAGGCTTTAGCCATATGAATTCGTTATTGGCACATTTCGGAATTGGCAGCAGCACTTCCATAGAATCTGTTATCGTTGAATGGCCTTCTGGAACTGTAGACGTTATCGAAAATCCAGACATTAACCAAACCCTTATAATTGAGGAAGGCAGTACCATATTGAGTGCTGACGGCTTTCAGAAAGATAAAGTGGCACTCTACCCCAACCCAACTTCAGAGTTGCTCAACTTTTCCTTGAAAGGACTTGAAAACGCACCCGTACAGATTATTGACGTAAACGGGAAAATTGTGCTAAATACAAAAATTTCACATGACAGTAATATAAATGTAGCTGCCCTAAAAAGTGGAGTTTATTTTGCAATGCTACAGGTTGAAAAGAAAACGACCACTTATAAATTCATAAAAAAATAAAACTTTATTATAATTGAAAACCGGCCCAAAAGGCCGGTTTTTTTATGGATATTACTCAACTTGTAATGTGTCCAGCTTCATTCGGTATTTCACCCAATTTTTAATCCTTTCAGTATTTTCCCTTTTTTCTTTAGAAGAAACCCCTTTTTTCCAAGTGAGGTTTATTACGGGAATGGTATCGGTTTTTTTAAAATTTGTGATTATTTTATCATTGGAAAAGCTAAAGGTTTCAAGGTTGTTATAATTTATTTTTATTTCCTCACTCAACTCCTTAAATGATCTATTTTTGACTGTAATTTCTGCAATTTGGCTTTCTAGAAAGTTTATGCGTTGGTCCTTGTTTTGTATTAACTGCTCGTTTTTCACATATAACTCCTCCAAAATACCGGCTTTAACATCCCCTGAAATTTTAGCCGTCAATTCGCCGCTTTGTTCGTCTCCTTGATAAATTTTTAAATAGGATTCTTCCAATTTATGTGTTTTATTAAGTTTTGCCTGCCATTCATTTGTTTTATTTTGTGGTACGTGTCTACCTATTAAATACACATATATGGTGTCGTTTTTGTAATCCTGTGTAAATTTTACAACTGCGGCACCGGTGTATTGGATGTTATTTTTTATAAATTCCTTAGTATTGGTTGCATAAACCTGTTGGTCCAAAAGTTTAATAAAAAGCCAAACGCTTGGCACCATAACCGCAATGGCAATAATGGTGGCAATTTGTGCAATCCGGCGGCGCCTTTTACTATTGGCATAACGCACCAGGGGAAAACGTAATATTTTTGAAACTATAAAAGTGGAAAGTGCTATAAAGACTGCGTTTATGGAAAATAGATACAAAGCTCCAAGCGCATATTCCCAATTGTTTATGGCCAATCCATATCCCACGGTACACAAAGGCGGCATAAGCGCGGTGGCAATGGCCACCCCAAAAATAACGCTGGCTATGGTGCCGCTTTTTGTTTTGGCAACAATCAATCCCAAACCACCAAAAATAGCGATCATCACATCCAAAATTGTTGGGTAGGTACGCGCAATAAGTTCTGGTGTTTCCTCGGTAAGTGGAGATAGCTTAAAATACAGAAAAGCGGTTAGAACGCTCAAAAAAACCATAACTCCCAAATTAATAAGCGAGCGGCGCATGGTTTCCACATCGTTAATAGCCACAGCAAGACCAATACCCACTATTGGCCCCATTAATGGTGAAATTAGCATGGCACCAATTACTACTGCTGTACTACTGACGTTTAATCCAATTGAAGCCACGAAAATTGAAAAGATCAAAATCCACGCAGTATGTCCTTTAAAAGGAATATCCTTTTTTACTGCTTCAATCGTGGCATCGCGATCAGAATCTGTACGGATATCGAATAATTCCCGGAAAAATTTTTTGATACTTTCCCAAGTGTCGAGCTTCACATTTTCAAATTCCTCATCATTGGGTGTAATTTTAATATCGTCGTTTGCCGGATTACTCATTATGTATAATTTTTTCCAAATTTATTTGAAACCACTTTCAGTAATTCCTTGATTTCCTGTTCCTTTTTCTTTGGAAACACCAAAAGAACATCCTCTTTGTCCACGATTATATAATCGTTTATTCCGTCTATTACTACTAGTTTTTCGGTAGCGGTAAAAACCATGTTTCCTTTGGAATTTTCCAGATGCATTTTGGCATTGACCACGGCATTGTCCATCTCGTCCTTTTTTAATTTATCGTGAAGTGCACCCCAGGTACCCAGGTCGTTCCAGTCAAAACTGGCTTTTTTGATATATACATTATCAGCCTTTTCAAGGATACCGTAATCTATGGAAATATTTTCTGCGTGGGGGTAATTTTTTTCGACAAATGCTTTTTCTTCGGAAGTATTCAGAGCTTCGATTCCTTTCGAAAAAAGGGAACTCATTTCGCCCAAATGTTTTTCAAAGGCAGCGATAATGCTTTTTGCGCTCCAAATAAAGATGCCTGCATTCCAAAGAAAATTTCCTGCCGCAATAAATTTTTTGGCGGTTTCATAATCTGGTTTTTCGCGAAACTGTTTCACCTTCACAATAGCCGAACCATCGTATTTATCGCTTTCAATATAGCCGTAGCCCGTATTCGGAAAAGTGGGCTCGATCCCCAAAGTGAGTAGGATATTATCGCATTTGGCAGCCTCAAAACAACTTTGAATATCCTTTGCAAATGCGGCCTCGTCTTCAATCCAATGATCGCTCGGAGCCACAAGCATTAGGGCATTGGGGTTTTCTTTTTGGATTTTTAAGGCCGAAAGCAAAATACAAGGGGCGGTGTTGCGCATGGCAGGTTCCAGCACTACTTGTTTCTTAGTGATATCTGGTAATTGCTCGAGTGTAATATCCAAGTAAATATCGTTGGTAAGAATATAAATGTTTTCCGAAGGAATCATTTTATTTAACCGCGAAAAGGTTTTTTGGAGCAAGGTCTGACCCGAGCCCAACATATCGTGAAACTGTTTTGGAAACTCTCGGGTACTTACGGGCCAAAATCGGGAACCGATCCCGCCAGCCATAATTACTGCGTAATAGTCTTTGTTCATAATTTATTTTTTGAGCCACGGCTTAAGGGATGCACGACCCACGACGGTTTCGGATTACCCTTAAAATCAGGTTTTTCAATTTAATCTCCCTCTTTCGTCGAAATTGTCTCACTATCATGTGTCCCTTTAATCGTGATTCGTGGTCCCCTTTATTTCAAAAACTCCACTTCGGCATTTGGATTAAATAGATATATTCTGCCAGTTGAAATTTCCAAGCATTCAAAACGCTTTACCCTTTGTTTGCCCCTTTTAAAAATTTTGCCATTGTACAATCGAAAAAGCCCATCATACGGTATTTCAAATATATAATTTTTATCGTTCTCCGGATCGAATTGCTTTAATGCAAGTGCGAGATTTGCATCAGTATCACTCGAAGCTTTTGGGTTTTTGAAGTGGCGCGCCAATAAAGGCAACAATTGTACTGGAAAAACCTCTGGCCTTAAAAATGGCAACATCAAAAGTTGGAAGGTGCGTTTCCATTCTATTCCGTGTGGTTTTATATAGCGTCCAAATTTTGTAAAAGCTTCCAAATGGGCAATTTCGTGAACCAGTGTTATTAAAAATCGGTACTTATTTAGGGTAGCATTTACCGTAATTTGGTGTTGCCCGTTGGGCATTTTCCGGTAATCCCCGTGGCGGGTAACGCGCTCATTAACAATTTTAAGATGGACGTTATGGGTTTTAATCAACTCAAAAGCCGCTTCAGTAGAGGCTTGAGGTATATATTTTTCGAGGATTTCAGTCATGGATTAAGGCGTTGAACTGGAAACCTGCAATATTTTTCCATTGTAAAATTTATTTCCCGTGACGGAAAACTCCATAATGTACTGAGCCATTTCGGTTGCAGAAAGTGGGGCTTTAAAACCAGGAAAGGCTTCTTCCAACATTTCGGTTTGCACCGCGCCCAACGCGAGCACATTGAATGCGGGTCCGGTCTCTTTATACTCTTCGGCCAACAGCTCTGTAAGAGTTATTAAAGCACCTTTGCTACTACTGTATGCGCTGAGTCCGGAAAATTTTAAACTCCCTTGTACCCCGCCCATGCTACTTATATTTACTACATGCCCTTTCTTTTTCATAAAGGGAAGCAAAGCCTGTGTCAGGGCCGCCACGCCAAAAACGTTCACTTCATAGCACTTTTTGAATTCTTCGGAAGAAATTTCAGAAAAAGGTTTGTTCACCAAATGCCCTGAATTGTTTATCAAAACATCGACCTCTTCCATGTTTTCACGCAAGTGAGCCTGTACTGTCACAATATTATTTTCATTGGTAATATCGAAATCAAAGGCTGTTACGTTTTTCAGTTTTAAATCTGAAACCGGTTTTGAATTCCGCGAAAGTGCCAAAACAGTATGTCCTGCGTTGGCAAAAAGTTTTACCATTTCAAATCCGATACCTCGGGAAGTTCCTGTAATTATTACATTTTTCATTTCTTAAAGATATAAAAATCCCTGTATTTTTCTAGACCTATATGGTATCGCCGAAGAAGACCTGCAAGGTATTGCCGCAGGCTACCTTGTAGGTCTAAACCGAAATACCTACAAGGTTTGGAAAACCTTGCAGGAAGTTTGGAAAACCTTGCAGGAGGTTTGGAAAACCTTGCAGGAGCCTTTTCAAAACCTTGCAGGAAGGCGTAGAATTTTTATTAAACAAAAGACCTCACAGGTCTTTGAGACCTGTGAGGTCTATACTCACTTAAATTTTTGATTAAACAAACATCGTAACAGGATTTTCAATATACTGTCGCAAAGTTTGGAGGAATTTTGCTCCGGTTGCACCATCTACCGTTCGGTGGTCGCAGGCCAAAGTCACTGTCATTGTATTTCCAACAGCAATCTGTCCGTTTTTAACCACTGGTTTTTGAACAATTGCCCCAACAGATAAAATTGCCGAATTTGGCTGGTTTATGATCGACGTGAATTCTTTTATCCCAAACATTCCAAGGTTAGACACCGTGAAAGTACTACCCTCCATTTCCTGTGGGGTAATTTTTTTATTTCGCGCTTTTCCTGCAAGTTCTTTTACCTGCCCTCCTATTTGTGAAAAGGTCATTTGGTCAGCGAATTTCAAGACCGGAACAAGTAAACCTTCATCTACTGCAACGGCAACTCCTATATGAATATGTTTCGCAATTCTAGTAGCTTCTGGTGTCCACTGGCTGTTTACCCGTGGATGTTTTCTTAAAGCCATCGCACAGGCTTTTATTACCATATCATTGAAAGAAATTTTCACATCCGGATCTGCATTTATCGCTTCACGAGCCGATACTGCGTGGTCCATATCCAACTCAATAGTCAAATAGTATTCCGGTGCTGAAAACTTGGATTCGCCCAAACGTTTTGCAATGGTTTTGCGCATTTGCGAATTTTTTACTTCCTCAAAACTTTCCGTGCCAACGGGAGTGTATGCTTGTCCGCCACCGGCAGCTGGCTGGTAATTTGCAATATCATTTTTTACTATGCGGCCATTTTCACCACTTCCGTGGACTTGGCGCAAATTGATTCCTTTGTCCTCGGCCAGTTTTTTTGCCAAAGGAGATGCGAAAATTCGTCCGTCATTTGAAGATTGAATATTTTCTGGTTTCTTTTCTGAAACAGTTGCCTTTTCAGTTTTCTCTTCTTCTTTGGAAGAACTTTCTCCCTTTTTATCCTTTTCTGAAGATTTTTCTTCAGATGGACTTGTTTTTGAGTCTGAAGATTTTCCTCTCTTTTTAAAATTTTCAAGTATGCCCGAAACCTCAGTTCCCTTTGGGCCAATGATTGCCAACAAGGCATCAACGGGTGCAGATTCGCCTTCACCAATTCCTATTTTCAATAAAGTGCCGGAATAGAAAGATTCAAATTCCATTGTGGCTTTATCCGTCTCAATTTCCGCAAGAATATCGCCTTCCTCTACTTTATCACCTTCTTTTTTGAGCCACGAGGCAACAGTGCCCTCGGTCATGGTATCACTTAAACGGGGCATTGATATTACTTCCACACCGTCGGGAAGTTCAGCTTTTTTAGAATCCTTATTTTCGGAATCTTCGCCATCATCTTCAGTTTGTTTTTCTTTATTTTTATCTGAAGTTTTTTCTTCCTCCTCTGAAGCTTTTTCTTCTTCGGAGCCCTTTTCTTTTGAATCAGTTTTTTTATCGGCAGATTTTTCTTCTTTTTTAGAGGAACTATCCTTCCCGTCAATTAAATCTGAAATATCTTCATCTTTTTTTCCGATGATTGCAAGAAGTGAATCAACAGCAGCAGTTTCCCCTTCCTTAATTCCAATATGAAGTAGGGTTCCTTCGTAGAAAGACTCAAATTCCATCGTGGCTTTATCGGTTTCAATTTCTGCAAGAATATCGCCTTCCTTTACGGTATCACCCACTTTTTTAAGCCAGGTTGCCACCGTTCCTTCTTCCATTGTGTCGCTCAAGCGCGGCATTTTTATAACTTCTGCCATTTCTTATAATTTATCTGATAAAAAAGGATAATCTTCCTGTTCGTACACCACATCAAACATTATTTTTTTATCTGGATATGGTGATTCATCTGCAAATTTTTCGCATTCTGCTACCTTATCTTTTACCTTTTTATCAATTTTTTTTATTTCTGCTTCGGTTGCATATTTGTTTTCGTAAATCTGATGAAGCACATAAGTTATAGGATCTTCTTCCTGTTTTTTCGCCACCTCTTCCTTTGTTCTATAATGCTGTGCGTCACTCATGGAATGTCCGCGGTAGCGATATGTTCTCAATTCAAGAAAAGTTGGACCGTCGCCTCGACGCGCTCGCGCAATAGCTTCGTCCAATTCTTTGGCAACCACTTCAGGTTTCATTGCATCAACTGGTTTGCAGGGCATTTCGTAACCCAGACCCAATTTCCAAATATCTGTATGGTTGGCGGTACGCGCCACGGAAGTTCCCATAGCATACCCATTGTTTTCACAACAGAAAACTACTGGAAGTTTCCAAAGCATTGCAAGGTTGAAAGCTTCATGAAGAGAGCCTTGGCGAACTGCACCATCGCCCATAAAAGTCAAGGTTACATTATCGCGGTCAAAGTACTTATCGGCAAAGGCCAAGCCAGCACCCAGCGGGATCTGTCCGCCCACAATACCATGGCCACCATAAAAGCGGTGTTCTTTGGAAAATATGTGCATGGATCCGCCCAAACCTTGGGAAGTTCCTGTTCCTTTTCCGTATAGTTCTGCCATTACCTTTTTGGGATCTACGCCCATACCAATAGGCTGTACGTGGTTTCGGTAGGCCGTTATCATTCTATCTTTTGAAAGGTCCATTGCGTGAAGCGCTCCGGCCAAAACAGCTTCCTGCCCATTGTACAAATGGAGGAAACCCCTTACTTTTTGATTGATATATACTTGTGCCAGTTTATCTTCAAACTTGCGCCAAAAGAGCATGTTCTCATACCAATCCAGATACGTTTTCTTGGTGATTTTCTTCATCTATCGATTTTTTTTTCAGGGATAACAAAAATAGCACTTTATAAGTTGAAATCACAAATTACGATTTGGGAATTTGTTAAATTGTGATTTCGTGAAATTGGAGCTTTCAACCTCAAAGATAAGTTCCGTCAAAACCCAAAGGAAGCAAATCGTTTATCGAGCTTACCTTGGTTATTTTTCCTGTTTCACCCATAAAGTAGATGGCGATGGGCGATTTTTGTTTTTGCTCGTATTCGGCAAGGGATTGCCTGCAGGCACCGCAGGGAGCTATGGGTTCTGTCACTTCACTTTTTTCTGAACGGACAGTTATTGCCATTGCAGTTATACTTTTATTGGGATAGCTTGCCCCGGCATGAAAAACAGCCACTCTTTCTGCACAAAGTCCGGAGGGGAAGGCAGCATTTTCCTGATTGTTCCCCGTTATAGTTTCTCCTGAAGAAAACCGAAGGGCAGCACCTACCCTAAAACGTGAATAAGGCGCATAAGCATTTTCACGTGCTTGCTGCGCCTTATCCATAAGTTCTTGAATTTCTTTTGGAAGTTCTGAAAGAGTATCAAAAACTTCTAAGTCGATTTCAATTTTATGTTTCTTCACTTTTTGTTATATACACCTACAAGGTTTTGGAAACCTTGCAGGAAAGGCTAGGGTCTAATATTCGTCGTATGTATCGCCGAAGTTAAACGTCAATCCAAAGCGAAGGGTTCCTTCCAATGGGCTCACTACTTTTGAAGTAGAAAACAAATATGAAATATCTATATTGATTGCGGTATAGCGGAAACCTGCCCCGAAGGAAGCAAATTTTCGTGATCCTTTATCATCGCTTTCATTAAAGTAACCGGCACGAAGGGCAAATACATCTTGATACCAATATTCAGTACCCAATGCCCAAGTGAATTCCTTTAATTCTTCGCTAAACCCGCCAGGGGCATCGCCAAAAGATGAAAACAAACCGCTTACAAAACTTTCATTGTAGTAATCATCTTCATTGTTTATTAGGCCGTCATTGTTTGAATCGCTGGGTGTTGGCACCAATAATTTGTTGGTCTGTGCATATACGCCCACTTTGTTGTATTCATCCAAGATGAAATCGAAACCACCACCTAATGAAAGGTTGGTTGGCAAATTGTTTTCAGAACCCACTTCGTCATATTTTAATTTTGGGCCGATGTTAGAGATATCAAAACCACCTCTCCAACGTCCGTCAAAATCGTTATACGGAATTTCCTCACTTTGATAGTATCCCGAAATATCAACCGCGAAAGAACTTGCGGCTGTAGCATCTGCAATAGAGCTTTGCAATTTTAGGTCAGAACGGATATACCTACCGGTAACGGCCATAGAAAAACGCTCACCAAGACGAAGCGAATAGGAAAGATCAAAAAGTAGTTCGTTCGGCTTTACAATCAACGGTTCCTGATCTGCAGTTTCGCGTAGCTCAATCTCTCCGTTGCTGAAATAACGAAAACTTGCAGCTACTGCGCTTCTTTCAGTTAATCTGTTATAATAGGTTACGTTACCTAAAAATATATCGTTTACCAATTTACTTAGGTATGGAGTATATGTAACACCCACTCCTTGTTTTGATAGGGCAAATGCGTATTTAGCAGGGTTCCACTGTTGCGAAAAAGCATCAGCGGAGGTAGCTACACCCATATCTCCCATACCGGCAGCCCTTGGATCGGCAGCTATTAATATAAAAGGAACTCCCGTAGTGATCACGCGGTTTTCGATTCCTGTGTTATCTTCTTGTGCCGTAGATTTAAAAGCTACAAGACCTAATAAAATTGGGATAAAAAATTTCTTCATATCAGTTTATTTTGCGCAAATATAATTTTAATTTTTAAAGGATGACGAGTTTCTCAAATTTTTCAACCCGCTGATTGGTTAACGTAGATTTAACGGTTATCTTATATA
>JBBQQN010000025.1:0-34735 GCA_038215845.1 Flavobacteriales bacterium
CCTGAGCCAGGATCAAACTCTTCATGGTATAATCTTCAATAATATTGCGACCATACATTAACGAGTCCAACTCCTCAAAAAAAATCTCAGGTGTCTTACTTGGTTTAGTTTTCTTTGTCGACAGGCACCGTTTCCGATACCTGCCTACGCTGTCAATTTCAATATCTCAATGAACTTATGTTTCAATTTCAAACCGCTTTCAAATCGTGTTTTGTAGTCACTCATTGTTTTAGCGGCTGCAAATGTACAACTCTTTTTTAATTACACAATACTTTTTGAAAAAATATTCGAAAAAATTTTAAGAGCGTTTTTCTGCTTTGCTGAACAATACTGTTCTTCTTCTAAGCGGGTGCAAATATAGACTGCTTTTTCAATCCCACAAACAAAATTAGGCCTTTTTTTTAAATATTATTTTGAGCCTTCCTTAAGCAATTGAAAAGCTTGCATTTAGCGCAAAAATAAAATTAAGACAATTTATACCTTAATATTTATACTACCTAAAACGCCATTGGTCTTCGACTTCTAAAAACATATATTCCCAGGGATTAAAAGGGGTCCCTCTCTATTAAGCAATCTAAAAGAAATCATAGCAAAAGAATTATCAATACACTTAATTCCGTATTGCAAAGCGTTGAAACTAATAGTATCTTTGCAACCTAAAATTTTTGAAGTATATGATAGCGATTACCCTACCAGATGGAAGCGTAAAGCATTTTGATGCAGGAGTTACTCCTATGGATGTAGCCAAGAGTATCAGTGAAGGATTTGCAAGAAATGTAATTTCTGCATCCTTTAATGGGGTAACAGTAGAAACCAGCACCCCTTTATCAAAAGACGGAAGCCTCATACTATATACCTGGAATAACGACGAAGGCAAAAAAGCCTTTTGGCATTCATCTGCGCATATCCTTGCACAGGCGCTGGAACAATTATATCCTGGAATCAAACTCACCATTGGACCAGCTATTGAAAATGGATTTTATTATGATGTAGATTTTGGGGACAAGGCTATTTCAGAAAAGGACCTAAAGGAAATTGAAGATAAAATGTTGGAAATAGCCCGTGGAAAGCACGAGTTTTCCCTACGTGAATCTTCAAAAGCAGATGCCCTTACCTATTATAAGCAACAAGGCAATGAATATAAGGTGGAGCTTATTGAAAACCTGGAAGACGGAACCATCACTTTTTGCGATCACGACACCTTTACCGATTTATGTCGCGGAGGCCATATTCACAACACTGGGATAGTGAAAGCTATTAAATTGATGAGTATTGCCGGCGCATATTGGAGGGGCGATGAAAAAAATAAACAACTTACCCGTATATATGGTATCAGCTTTCCAAAACAAAAGGATTTAACTGAATATCTTGAACTTCTAGAGCAGGCTAAACAACGCGACCATAGAAAACTTGGAAAAGAGCTTGAACTTTTTACATTTTCACAAAAAGTTGGACAAGGGCTTCCTTTATGGTTGCCCAAAGGAGCTGCCTTGCGTGAAAGACTTGAGAATTTCTTAAAGAAAGCACAGAAAAAAGCGGGGTACGAAATGGTAATCACTCCACATATAGGTCAGAAAGAACTATATGTTACTTCCGGGCACTATGCCAAATACGGCGCAGATAGCTTTCAAGCCATAAAAACACCCAATGAGGGCGAAGAGTTTTTATTGAAACCAATGAACTGTCCGCATCACTGCGAAATATACAACAGCAAACCTTGGTCCTACAAAGACCTTCCAAAACGTTTCGCGGAATTTGGAACAGTATATAGATATGAGCAGAGCGGTGAGCTTCACGGCTTGACACGCGTTCGCGGTTTTACCCAGGATGATGCACACATTTTCTGTACTCCTGACCAATTAGATGACGAATTTAAAAAAGTAATCGATTTGGTTCTGTACGTTTTCGGATCATTAGGTTTCGAAAATTTTTATACACAGGTATCATTACGCGATCCGAATAAACCTGAAAAATATATAGGAAGCCTTGAAAATTGGGAAAAAGCTGAAAAAGCGATTATAAGTGCAGCGGAATCAAAGGGGCTTGATTATAAAATTGAATACGGGGAAGCTGCCTTTTATGGCCCCAAGTTGGATTTTATGGTGAAGGATGCTTTGGGAAGAAGCTGGCAACTTGGAACCATTCAAGTAGACTACAACCTTCCTGAGAGATTTGAACTTGAATATAAAGGAAGTGATAATGAAACCCACAGACCGGTAATGATTCACCGTGCGCCCTTCGGAAGTATGGAGCGTTTTATTGCCATTCTTCTGGAACACACTGGCGGAAACTTTCCGCTTTGGTTGATGCCTGAGCAGGTAAGTATATTATCATTGAGTGAAAAATATGAAAAATACTCACAAAAAGTTTTAAATTTGCTCGAAAATGACGAAATTCGCGCCCTTGTTGACAATAGAAACGAGACAATTGGCAAGAAAATTAGGGAGGCAGAAATGAATAAAATCCCGTATATGCTGATTGTAGGCGAGCAGGAAGAACAGGATGAAACTGTTTCTGTCCGCAAACATGGGGAAGGCGATTTGGGCACAATGACCTTAAAAGCTTTTTCGGAATTAATTCAGCAAGAAATAAAGAAAGAATCAAAAGAATTTAACGTTTAACTAAAGAACTAAGCCATAGCAATACGAAGAAAAAGAAGTAGAGGCCCTGCAAGGGTAATTAAGGAAGATCAACACAGGATCAATGGAAAGATCCGTGCTGAGGAAGTACGACTTGTAGGTGAGAATGTTGAGATAGGGGTGTATCCTTTAAGGAAAGCATTGGACATAGCAGAAGAACAGGAACTTGACCTTGTGGAAATTTCCCCCAATGCAAAACCACCTGTTTGTAAAGTAATAGACTATAAAAAGTTTGTTTACGAACAGAAAAAACGTGAAAAAGTATTAAAGGCAAAAGCCAGCAAAGTTACCATCAAGGAAATTAGGTTTGGCCCAAACACTGATGATCACGATTACGATTTCAAAAAGAAACACGGAGAAAAGTTTTTACAGGAAGGTTCAAAATTGAAAGCATATGTTTTCTTTAAAGGCCGCTCCATTATATATAAAGACCAAGGTGAAATTTTATTGTTGCGCCTTGCCCGAGATCTTGAAGAATTTGGCAAAGTAGAACAAATGCCAAAACTGGAAGGAAAGCGTATGATCATGTTCATTTCACCTAAAAAGAAATAACACTTCCGTTTTTAAAGAATGGAAGATTACAATAAAGCGAAATAATAAACAAAAAGTAGAAACATGCCGAAACAAAAAACAAAATCCAGTGCCAAAAAGCGTTTTAAGCTTACCGGTACAGGTAAGATTAAAAGAAAGCATGCGTTTAAAAGCCACATCTTAACAAAGAAAAGCAAAAAACGTAAACTAGCATTGACCCATGACACATTAGTGCACAAGGCCGATGAAAGCAATGTTAAGCAAATGCTTCGCATGAAGTAAGCCGCTTAACCGGTTAAAACAATTTATTTAAACCCTGGAGCAGTGCAATCAAAGAATTCAGAATTAAAGAATCGCCTGCTACAAAAACAATTTAAAATATGCCAAGATCAGTAAACTCAGTTGCGAAGAGAGCCCGCAGAAAAAAGGTTCTTAAACAAGCCAAAGGTTACTTTGGAAGACGTAAAAACGTATGGACTGTTGCTAAAAACGCAGTGGACAAAGCAATGCTTTATTCATACCGTGACCGTCGTGTAAAAAAGAGAAATTTCAGAGCACTATGGATTACCCGTATTAACGCGGGTGCAAGACAGCATGGAATGTCTTACTCACAATTTATGGGAAGTTTAAAAAGCAGTGGAATCGAACTTAACCGAAAGGTTTTGGCTGATTTGGCTATGAACCACCCAGAGGCTTTTGCCGCAATAATAAACAAAGTAAAATAAGACATTAACTATATTATTTCGCCTAAAAAGCCGCTTCAATATTGAAGCGGCTTTTTTATGTTGTAAACTCAAATAAGTATAGTTTTGAGAATTTCCCGAATATCTAGGTTTTCTGCTTCTTCTTTTTGGCCGCAGGAAACAATACGTTGTTCAAAATAAGTCTGTAGCCAGGGGAATTGGGGTGAAGTGCCAATTCAGTTTTAGCATCCCCTACCCTATGCTGATAATCTTCCGGGTCGTGACCACCATAAAAAGTGAAAAATCCTTTCCCCTTTATGCCGTGAATATAGCGTGCCTCGCCATTACTTTTATTTTCGCCCAATACTAAAACGTTGGCTTTAATTTCATCGGGATCGAAAGAAGTAGTCTGGCCCATAAAACCCTTTACCAAAGCCGTATGGTTTTGGCATAGCATAGTAGGAATAGGATCCCATTTTGCTGAAAAATCCATAAGTGTAAAATAATCGGATTCCTTTGAAACCCTTCTCTTTTCAGTCATATCAATACTTGAAAACTCATAAACCATAGGGCTTCTTTCCAAAGTATAATCCTTGAAGGCGAAGGTTTTGCTGTAATCAATTTTGCTTTGGTAGCCCGGTTCGCTGGGATCTCCATCAAACATAGGCTCACAAATATCTACTCCTTCAGCCGAAAGGGCAATATCAAAACTGTCGGTTGCACTGCACATGGCAAACATAAACCCTCCGCCAATTACATAATCACGTATTTTTTTTGCTACATCCAGTTTTTCTTCTGAGACTTTATTATAGCCCAATTTTGCAGCAAGCTCCTCTGCATTTCTTTTATCTTCGATATACCACGGCGCTGAGCGGTAGGCACGATAGAATTTTCCATATTGGCCTGTAAAATCCTCGTGGTGCAAGTGAAGCCAATCATATAAAATAAGTTGGTCGCCCAAAACCTCTTCATCATAAATAACTGTGTATGGAATTTCCGCATAGGTTAATACCATCGTAACAGCATCATCCCACGGGAGGTTTCCTTTTGGGGAATAGACTGCTATTTTTGGTGCTTTTTCGAGAACTACGGCATCCATATTTTTTGATGGACTGCTTATGTCTGTAAGTATTTGTTCGGTTTTACTATCGGAAATAACTTCAAAGGAAACCCCGCGTATTTGACATTCCCTTTGAACTTCGGGAGAATCTGGGATCAAAAAAGAACCTCCCCTATAATTTAGTAGCCATTTTACCTTTTGTTGTTTTTCCAAAACCCAATAAGTAATGCCATAGGCCTTGAGATGTTCCTTTTGGGTTTCGGCATCCATTGGAACAAGGATGTAAGAGGCTGAAGCCTTTACAGAGAAAAGAACCAAAAATAGAAGGGAAAAAATTTGTATCATCTTGCGAAGATAACGACAAATTTTAAGCCATAGTGTCCAAAGAAATATTAAAAAGGCACATCATTATCGTCATCCGCGGAAATATCGTTATTCATGGAACTTCCAAACGCTTCATTGGCTGACGGTAAATTTTTGGTTTTAAAAGTATCATCGTTTGCTGCATCGTTCATTCGGGAATGAATTTCATAAGGCATATCAAAAGTATCGAGGCTTTCAAATTTACCAAGATGACCAATAAATTTAAGCCTAATCTCGTCCAGTCCCCCGTTACGGTGCTTGGCTACAATAAATTCTGCCTGTCCTGCCGTTGGGGAATGTTCTTCATCGTCCCATTCGTCAATTTTATAATATTCAGGACGATAGATAAAGGAAACTATATCTGCATCCTGCTCAATTGCCCCAGATTCCCGAAGATCGGAAAGTAAAGGACGCTTGCTTCCTCCACGAGTTTCTACTGCACGGGAAAGTTGCGAGAGGGCTATCACTGGAATATTTAGTTCCTTGGCCAATGCCTTTAGGTTTCGGGAAATTGTGGAAATTTCCTGTTCGCGGTTCCCTCCTTTTTGGCTTCCCCCGGCCGTCATCAATTGCAAATAATCTACAATGATCAGTTTTATTCCATGTTGGGAGGAAAGCCTTCTTGCTTTTGCACGTAAATCGAAAATTGAAAGCGAAGGGGTATCATCAATAAAAAGCGGCGCTTTTTCAAGGCCTTTTACCTTTACGTTAAGTTGTTCCCATTCGTGCTTTTCAAGGTTTCCGGTACGAAGCTTTTCTGAACTTAATTGTGTTTCAGAAGAAATCAAACGGGTTATAAGTTGTACAGAGGACATTTCCAAAGAGAAAAATGCCACGGGAATATTGTGCTCCACTGCAATATTTCGGGCCATTGACAGCGTCAAGGCCGTTTTACCCATACCTGGACGCGCTGCAATAATAATTAAATCACTTGGTTGCCATCCAGAAGTAAGCTTATCTACTTTACTGAACCCTGAAGGAACACCGGATAGTCCTTCTTTATTTGCAATTTCTTCTATCCGCTTTTTTGCCTGAATTACAAGATTTTGGGCAGTTTCGGAAGAACGTTTTATATTTCCTTGTGTAACCTCATATAGTTTTGCCTCAGCATTGTCCAAAAGGTCGAAAACGTCGGTACTCTCATTATAGGCATCCTCAATTATTTCGTTGGAAATTTTAATCAAACTTCGCTGTATATATTTTTGAAGAATAATGCGCGCATGGAATTCAATATGTGCTGAAGAGGAGACTTTTTGGGTCAATTGAACCAAATAAAATTCCCCTCCCACTAGTTCCAGTTTTCCTTGCTTCTTAAGTTGAGAGGAAACGGTTAATAAGTCTACCGGCTCACTGTTTTCGAACAGAGTATGGATAGCCTCAAAAATATGTTGGTGTGCTTGTTTATAGAAAACCTCTGGGTGAAGAATATCTATCACCTCATCCACACCTTTTTTGTCAATCATTAACGCCCCGATTACAACTTCCTCTAAATCAATAGCTTGCGGAGGAAGTTTTCCTTTCTCAAGGGAAATTACTTGAGCGGTTCGAGTTGAAAAACTGGTTTGTGGTTTAATTTTTTCCATGAAGCGAATGTAAAGAAAATGTTAAGGGAATGCCTAATTTTTTTTGAAGGTATATTAACCATTCATCAACAATTGAACTGTTGAAAACTTGAAAATATTGTTAATAAGCCGCAAAAAAATCCGAAGCTTCCACTTCGGATTTTTGGTAAGGTAAGGTATCGTTACAACTAACTTTTGAACTCTCCCATTGCCAAATATTTTTCCATCCTATTTTTCACCAAATCGGTTGGGGATAACATTTTTAATTCATTATATGTCTTTGCAATTATAGCGGAAACGGTTTTAAAAGTGTTTTCGCGATCGCTATGTGCCCCGCCTACAGGTTCCTTTACAATTTGGTCGATGAGCTTTAGTTTTTTCATATCTATGGCCGTAAGTTTTAAAGCTTCCGCGGCCTGTTCCTTAAATTCCCAGCTTCTCCATAAAATGGAAGAACAGCTTTCCGGAGAGATTACAGAATACCATGTATTTTCAAGCATTAAAACGGTATCCCCTACTCCAATTCCGAGTGCCCCGCCACTGGCTCCCTCGCCAATAATCACAACAATAATGGGCACTTTAAGCCTTGTCATTTCAAAAATATTACGGGCAATGGCTTCTCCTTGTCCACGTTCTTCTGCTTCCAAACCTGGATAGGCTCCTGGGGTATCTACAAAGCATACTACGGGTACGTTAAATTTTTCGGCAGATTTCATTAAACGCAATGCTTTTCTGTATCCTTCGGGATTTGCCATTCCAAAATTTCGCAATTGGCGCGTTTTGGTGTTATAACCTTTTTGTTGGCCAACGAACATATAACTTTGATCCCCAATTTTGCCTAGTCCTCCTACCATAGCCTTGTCATCTTTAAAACCTCGGTCGCCGTGAAGCTCCAGAAAAGAATTCCCGCAAATGGCTTTAATGTAATCCATAGTATACGGGCGGTCTGGATGGCGTGACAATTGGACCCGTTGCCATGGGGTAAGGTTTTTATATATTTCCTTTTTGGTATCGTTCAGTTTTTTTTTCAATCTGTTTACAAGTATTGCTAACATCTACATTGCTTTCTTCCCCAATTAAGCATGCCTTTTCATATTGCTCTTGCAATTCTTTTATGGGTAGTTCAAAATCAAGATATTCCATAATAGTTTCCTATATTTTATAAGGATTGTGGTACAAAGATAAAATTTTGTTCTTAGGTGTTGGACAATCTTCTTCGTTTTCTTTCCTGCGTTATTTTAATAATTCCATTAGCTATAACGGTGGCCAAGATTATAGCGGCACCGTAGTAAAACTGTGGACTCATGTTTTCGGAATCGCCTAAAATAATGAGTGCCAAAACAATACCGTAAACCGGTTCCATATTTATGGTGAGCATAACTGTATACGGACTGATCCACTTCATAACGTGCACGGAAGCTATAAAGGCATACGCAGTACAGGCCGAGGCCAAAATGACGAGATATATCCAGTCGTGCATGGAAACCGTAAAAAACTGACCATCAAATTTACCTGATATAGCGAGATAAATGGTAATTCCTAAAACGCCGAACATAAGCTCATAAAATGAAATGACGGTAGCCTTGTTTTTTAGAACAAATTTTCCATTAATTACTGAAAAAAGGGCGCTTAAAAATGCAGAAATCAAGGCAAGTATTATCCCCGTGGTGTAGGAAGCTTCAACATCAAAGATTACGTAAAGCCCCACAATTACAATCAACCCAAAAAATACTTCGTATATAATTATTTTGCGGCCATATAATAAAGGCTCCAACAGGGATGCGAAAAATGCCCCGGTTGAAAGCACTGCCAAGGTTACGGAAACATTGGAAGCTTTAATCGCCCCAAAAAATGTAAGCCAATGCAAGGCAATGATTAATCCTGCTAAACAGAAACCTGCCAATGTTTTTAGAGAGAATTTTAATTTCTCTTTTCTAACTAAAAGATAGAGGAATATAAAGCCAGTAGCCAATAACATTCTGTACCAAACCAAGGGAATGGCTTCCAAGGAAATGAGAGCCCCCAATACTGCAGTAAATCCCCAAATAAAGACTATAAATTGTAAATGAAGATAGTTGAGGAGCTTATCGTTTCGCATTTCTTAAAAGATAAATAGCCAATACCCCGAATACCATATTAGGAAACCAAGTAGCCAAAAATGGCGAAAAAGTACTTTGCTCTGCCATGGTGCCAAAAATTTTGTCGAAGAAGATAAAAACCATTCCAATCCCGATACCTATTGCCAAGTTTATTCCCATGCCCCCTCTCCTCTTTACAGAGGAAACAGCTACTGCAATAATGGTTAAAATATATGCGGAAACAGGTAAGCTATAGCGTTTGTAACGCACCACTTCATATCGGTTTATATAGGAAGAGCCCCGTGCCTTTTCCTTTTTTATAAAATCATTCAGCTCAGTGAAATTCAAGGTTTCGGCAATGTAGGTTACCGGGGTAAGATCTTCCATGGAAAAAGAAAAAACGGTATCCAATTTAGGTTTGCTTTCTATAATATCGCCTTTTTCACCAATTTTTCTCTTGGAATAATTGAACAAAGTATAGGTACTATCCTTGTCGTGGAATTTAATTTGGGCTGCAGCCAATTTATAGGTCATTTTATTTCCGTCAAAATGCTCTAAGGTAAAATTACTTCCCGTTTTTTCGGCAACATTAAAATAACTCACATAAATATAATCGTTGTCATTTATTTGGGTGTACACATTGCTTTGATCCCGGTCCTGCCTCCCCTTTTTAAGATATTCATATGAAAATTCATTGAAGCCCTTACTTGCTTTGGGAGCAAGGTACATACTGAAAATAAGTGCAGCTATGCAGACCAACGTAGCGCCAATCATATAAGGCCGAAGAAAACGGTTATAGGAAACGCCACTGCTCAAAAAGGCTACTACTTCAGTATTGTTTGCGAGCTTAGAGGTAAACCAAATTACCGAAAGGAAAAGGAAAAGCGGAAAAAGTAGGTTCGCAAAATAAATAGTGAAATTGTACAGATACTTCATCACCTCCATAAAAGGCACTTCATTTTCAAGAATCTTGTCAATTTTTTCAGCCAAATGAACCGTAATACCAATAGGTATAAAAAGAAGCAACAGCAACGAAAAGGTGCCAAGATATTTGCGTAATATGTATCGGTCTAGTATGCTAAGCATTCCTATAGGCGTTGGTCCATTTGTTTTACCATCTTATTTTTCCATGGCGTAAAATCACCCGCTAATATATGTTTTCTGGCCTCACGAACCAACCACAAATAAAAACCCAGGTTATGGATGGTTCCTATTTGGCGACCCAACATTTCGTTAACCGTAAAAAGATGGCGCAAATATGCTTTACTATACGCAGTATCCACCCAAGTGGCACCCATTGGGTCGATGGGTGAAAAATCGTCTTCCCATTTTTTGTTTTTGATATTTATGGTGCCTTCGGAAGTAAACAGCATGCCGTTCCTTCCATTTCGGGTGGGCATTACGCAATCGAACATATCTATTCCCAAGGCAATATTTTCCAAAATATTGATAGGTGTTCCCACGCCCATTAAATAGCGGGGTTTATCCTTTGGAAGAATTTCTGTAACAATCTCCGTCATTGCATACATTTCCTCGGCAGGTTCACCAACCGAAAGGCCTCCAATGGCATTTCCTTCGGCTCCGGAATTGGCTATATATTCAGCAGATTGCTTTCTTAGATCCTTATAGGTACTTCCCTGAACAATGGGGAAAAAAGTCTGGTTGTAATCGTATTTTAAAGGTGTTTTTTCTAGATGATTTATACAACGGTCCAGCCAACGATGCGTCATGTGCATAGAGCGCTTGGCGTAATTGTAATCGCATGGATAAGGCGTGCATTCATCAAAAGCCATGATAATATCTGCCCCAATGACGCGCTGGATTTCCATTACGTTTTCAGGGGTGAAAACGTGGTAACTGCCATCAATATGACTTTTGAATTTAACCCCTTCCTCTTTAATTTTTCTATTTGCCGAAAGAGAATACACTTGGTATCCACCACTATCGGTCAAGATATTACTGTCCCAATTCATAAACTTGTGGATGCCGCCAGCTTTTTCAAGAATGGGAGCCGAAGGCCTTAAGTATAAATGGTAGGTATTGCCCAGAATAATATCTGGGTTTATATCGTCCTTAAGTTCGCGTTGATGAACCCCTTTTACGGTTGCTACCGTCCCTACGGGCATAAAAATGGGGGTTTCCACAATTCCGTGGTCAAGTGTAATTGTGCCTGCACGGGCACTGCTCTGTGAATCTGTAGCTTCTAATTTGAAATGCATTCAGCAATTTTTATGGAAGGGGCAAAGATAACTTTTATTAATTCGGAATTCTAAATTCTGAATTCCGAATTTTAATGCTGTTAACAAAACCATCAAATCGTTGATAAATGCTTTATATTCCATTTTGAACACTTTGTTGAATACGTTACTTTTGACCTCGAAAAAATATATAGACTATGGCAGATTACAAAGCACTTGAGGATTTGGTCACACAGGTTCGAAGGGATATTTTAAGGCAAGTACACAAAGTAAATTCTGGACATCCGGGAGGTTCGTTAGGCTGTACTGAATTTTTTGTTGCTCTATACAATGAAATTATGGAACGCAATGAAAAATTCACCATGGATGGTAAAGGCGAAGATATCTTCTTTCTGTCAAACGGTCATATTTCACCTTTATTCTATAGTGTTCTGGCAAGAGCTGGTTATTTTCCAATAGAAGAGCTGAACACATTTCGATTACTTAATTCAAGACTTCAAGGGCACCCGACCACACACGAAGGGCTGCCAGGTATTCGCATTGCTTCCGGTTCGTTGGGACAGGGTATTTCTGTTTCCATTGGCGCTGCACAGGCGAAAAAACTAAACAAAGACAATCATTTAATTTACACCCTTTGCGGGGATGGGGAATTACAGGAAGGTCAAAACTGGGAAGCTATTATGTATGCTGCTGGGAACAATATTGACAACCTAATTGTGACCGTTGATTTAAACGGGCAGCAAATAGATGGTTCTACTGAGAATGTTCTTCCTATGGGAAATGTGAAGGCGAAATTTGAAGCTTTCGGATGGGACGTCATGGACATTGAAAAAGGTAACGACCTTAAAGCAATTATCAGCGGCATGGCTAAGGCCAAAGAAAAGACCGGCAAAGGAAAACCAGTTTGTGTATTACTACATACCATTATGGGGAATGGAGTGGATTTTATGATGCACACCCACGATTGGCACGGAAAGGCACCCAATGACGAACAATTGGAAAATGCGCTTTCGCAAAACTTGGTAACCTTGGGCGATTATTAAATTTGAAAAAGAACACATGAAAAAATATACAGATAAAGGCAAAAAAGATACACGTTCAGGTTTTGGGGACGGATTGACGGAATTGGGAAAGAAGAACAAAAATGTGGTTGCACTATGTGCGGATCTTACCGGTTCCCTAAAAATGGACGATTTCAAAAAAAACCATCCGGAGCGATTCTTTCAAGTGGGTATTGCTGAAGCAAATATGATAGGAATGGCGGCAGGAATGACTATTGGCGGAAAGATTCCTTTTACAGGAACTTTTGCCAACTTTTCTACTGGGAGAGTTTATGACCAAATACGCCAAAGCATTGCCTATAGCGGGAAAAACGTAAAAATATGTGCTTCGCATGCAGGAATCACTTTAGGAGAAGATGGAGCCACCCACCAAATTTTGGAAGATATTGGATTGATGAAAATGTTGCCGGGAATGACGGTTATAAATACCTGTGATTACAGCCAAACCAAAGCTGCCACCATTGCCATTGCAGATTATGAAGGTCCCGTTTATCTTCGTTTTGGAAGACCAAAAGTGGCCAATTTCACTTCTGAAGACCAAAAATTTCAAATAGGAAAAGCTGTCCATTTACAGGAGGGTACAGATGTAACAATTGTGGCTACCGGCCATTTGGTATGGGAAGCACTTCAAGCCGCCGAAACGCTTAATGAAAAAGGAATCACAGCAGAAGTAATAAATATACATACCATAAAACCTTTGGATGACGAGGCAATCCTTAACAGCGTAAAAAAAACCGGATGTATTGTAACTGCTGAAGAGCATAACTTTTTAGGAGGTCTGGGTGAAAGTGTAGCCCGCGTGCTTTCTACACAGCATCCTGCTCCCCAGGAATTTGTAGCCACACAGGATACGTTTGGCGAATCTGGAACGCCAGAGCAATTAATGGATAAATATGGCTTAAATGCCGCTGCAATTGTAAATGCAGTACATAAAGTAATTGCCCGAAAATAAGGTAAGAACATCATAAATACAAAAGCCTCATTCTTATGGAATGAGGCTTTTTTTATTATAATTTATGTAAATAATTAATTATCCTTATCCAAATAATCAACTACCCCGTCGCCGTCCTTATCTGGGAAGGTTATTGAGCCATCTTCGTTTACAACTATTTCATTTTCGGTAAGCCTACCATCTCCGTCATCATCGGCATCTGCGTAATTTGAAGCGCCATCCCCGTCGGTATTATCATCATTTACGTTACTATTATTATTTAAATCCTCCATATAGGAAGGAATTCCGTCTCCGTCATGGTCCAATACTTCCGCATCAAACAATTGAAAGGTAAAGATGATTTGGCCATAAGCCTCAATGTCTGTATTACCGGGAGGATATTGGTAATATCCCAAACCTGAGGGAATAAATACCGCTCCTATTCCGTAACCTTCAAATGACAAGGTGCCATCTGGATTAGAGACAATAGAACTTGCGCCCTTAAATTCTACGAAAGCTTCACCAAACCCAACAACGGTTTGAGTAAGATCAAGGTTTGCGGGAACTACAGAACTGTCAAAAGATTCCAAATTAAATAACAGACCGTTATAATTTGTTGTAATAGCATCGGAAAAATGTGGGCTGTCCCCTTCTCCTTCACGAACTTTTAGATAATACATCTTATAGGTTACATCGGTATCGATACGATCCCTTACCTCTTTAAAGGAAACTTGCTCGATCAAAGGAGTTTTTGTAGCATTGGAATCTGCAATTACCCCAAACTTTATTTTATAATCAAAATCTAGTGGGGGGGTATCAAATTCCTCATAATTGTAAAAATGGGTTTCGAGAAATTCTTCAATTTCAGCTTGAGCTTTTATAGCTTCCTCGCCTCTATCATGTGGCGGAATAACATCGGGACCATTATCATCCTTTTTACAGGAAACGGTTAGCCCGAGTACTATAATTAAAAAAGCAAAAGCGTATTTAATTTTTATCATCATCAACATTTTGAGGGCGCAAGATACAATTTTCTGTTATTTTTGTGTACCACATTAACGTAGATTTTAAGGTATTTTATATGAGAGTTGATAAATATTTATGGTGCATTCGGTATTTTAAAACCAGAAGTATTGCCACCCAGGCCTGTAAAAAAGGATCGATCCGTATAAATGGCGATATAGTAAAACCGTCGAGGGAAGTGTATCCGGGGGATTCATTGACGGTACGAAAAGATCAAATAAACCACCTATTGAATGTGATAGACCTGCCCGAAAGCCGCGTTGGAGCCAAGCTCGTGGGTCTTTACCGAACGGACAATACGCCCAAGGAAGCATTTGAAACCAACGAACTACTGCAATATTCAAAAACCTATTACAGAAAAAAAGGTGTGGGCAGACCCACAAAAAAAGACCGCAGGGATATTGATGATTTTAGCGAACAATCGACAAATGAGAATGAACCCGAATAACTATCTTTGAAAAAACTTTCTTTCATGCAACAAACGAGCACAGTAATTCTTGATAAAAAACAAATTGCCCATAAAATAAAGCGTATGGCCTACCAAGTTTACGAAGCCAATGTGGCGGAAAAAGAAGTGGTTATTGCCGGAATTGTGGAAAATGGTTTTTTATTGGCGAAGAAAATAAAGGCTGAAGTTGAAAAAATATCGCCTATAAAAGTCACCCTTTGTGAAGTGATCATCGATAAAAAGAAACCCACCAACCCCATCCAAACATCCTTAAATCCTGAGGAATACAAAAACAAATCACTTTTACTGGTAGATGATGTGCTCCACAGCGGAACCACTTTGATTTATGGCGTAAAGCACTTTCTCGACGTGCCGCTAAAACAATTCAAAACAGCGGTTTTGGTAGATAGGAACCATAAAAAATATCCTATAAAAGCCGATTTTAAGGGAATATCGCTCTCTACCTCCCTGAACGAAAATGTTTCGGTAATTTTTGAGAAAAACAACGATCGCGCGGTATTAGAATAATTTCAGAAGAATTTTCTCCACTGCTTCCTTTACAGAAATGTCGTCAACATTTATAGTTATATCTGCTTGGGCGTAATAATGGGAACGTTCAAAAAGGTGTTTTCGCACAAAATCCAAAAGGTCGTTTTCTGTTTGTAAATGGGCCAAAACCGGTCTTTTACTTTTTTCAGAAAATAATCTTTTGGAAAGTGTATTTATGGAAGATTTTAAATAAACAGAAACAGTATCTTGTTGCTTTAGCATATATTCAAGTGAATCTGCGTAACAGGGAGTGCCGCCTCCCGTTGACAAAACAAAATCCCCTTTTTTGGATAAAAGTTCCTTTAATACCGCATTTTCCCGTTTTCTAAAATAGATTTCCCCCTTATTTGAAAATAAGTGGGAAATTGACATTCCCTCTGTTTGTTCTATTTCGGCATCAAGGTCTTTAAATGGAAAACCCAAGGTCTCGGCAAGCTTTTTTCCCACTGAAGATTTCCCGCTACCCATATAACCCATCAATATTACTTTCATTAACTGCTTTTTTACTGTTATTTAATAGCTGCAAATTACAAAGCGATTGCTATATTTCTTCAAAAAAAGTCTTTTTTATAAAAATTTTTCGGTTGTGAGCCCCTGTTTCCCAAGTGTTTTGAATTTTCCTTAAATTTAATTGAAATTCGTTTTGAAAAATTAATTTAATGATAGTATATTTGCACCCGCATTGCCGATAAGGCAGGCGGATATTAAAAAAAGGAAGACCTGGTAGCTCAGTTGGTAGAGCACCTCCCTTTTAAGGAGGTGGTCCTGGGTTCGAGCCCCAGCCAGGTCACAAAGCCGAAAGTTACGTAAACAGTAACTTTCGGCTTTTTTCATTTCCATTATTACCTATAAATAGATAGTAACCTTTACTCTCCAAAATCCAAAAAGTTTTGAATTTGGGAAAAATACAGCTCGTAAAAATGTTCTTTTTTCTCCTCTTAAACAATTATTAACAACCTATAAAGATGTTATTTTAGAATGTATCTTAGCTACCGCTAAGCGTAATTCTCCTGAAATATGAAGCGTTGATTTTTTGGGGAATATTGCCTTTTGTCATCTAACACCGCTACCCCATGGATGTTATTTTCAAGGAACTTGCCGAACAGTTTCAGTTACCGCTTCACAATCCGGTATTGATATTTTCGCTGGTACTTTTTATTATTCTTTTGGCGCCAGTAGTTTTAAACCGAATTCGCATTCCCGGAATTATTGGATTGATAGTATCCGGAATTATTATTGGGCCGGCGGGTTTAAACCTTTTGGAGAAAAGTCTGTTTGTGGATGTGTTTTCAACCATTGGGCTCCTATACATTATGTTTATAGCGGGCTTGGAATTGGATTTAAATGAATTTAAGGCCACAAAAAATAAAAGTCTGGTTTTTGGGCTTCTCACCTTTTCTATCCCTTTGGGAATTGGCTTTCCAGTATGCCACTACCTGTTGGGCTTCGATTTTAACGCAAGCCTTCTCACGGCAAGTATGTTCGCCACCCATACTTTGGTTACTTATCCCATAGTAAGTAAACTGGGCGTTTCAAAAAACATTGCCGTTGCCATTACCGTTGGGGGAACCATTTTAACCGATACGGCCGTGCTTATTTTGTTGGCCGTTATTTTAGGGTCGCACTCGGGAGGGCTCACCCAGGAATTTTGGATCCGGTTGGGAATTTCACTGATATTGTTTTCGGCCTTTATGTTTATTGTAATTCCCAGAATCGCAAAATGGTTTTTTAAAACCATGGAGAGTGAAAAGCATTCGCATTATATTTTTGTGCTTTCGGTGGTTTTCTTTTCCGCATTTTTAGCGGAACTAGCTGGACTGGAATCAATCATTGGGGCTTTCGTAGCGGGTTTGGCACTGAATAAACTTATTCCGCATTCCTCCGCCTTAATGAACCGGATTGGATTTATTGGAAATTCCCTGTTCATTCCCTTTTTCCTGATAAGCGTAGGCATGGTGGTAGATATTAGTGTCATCCTCAGCGGCCCGATGGCGCTTATAATTGCTGGCACCTTGACAGTGGTGGCAATTACCGGGAAATGGACCGCGGCCCTTTGCACACAGCTGATTTTCAAATTTTCAAAAGGGCAACGCAAGCTCATCTTTGGCTTGAGCAGCGCCCATGCAGCGGCCACCTTGGCTGTAATCTTGGTAGGATTTAAGGCAGGAATTTTAGATGCCAATATTCTAAACGGGACGGTAATCCTCATTTTGGTAACCTGTATTGTGGCTTCATTTGCGACTGAAAGCGCAGCAAAAATGATTATTCGCGATCTGGGTGTAGAGGAAGAAATACAGTCAATTTCCACCCTAGATACCGAGCATATTTTAATTCCCATTGCCAATATGACCAATATTGAAAAAATTTTGGACTTTGCGGTATTGATAAAGGATAAGAAATCTACCAATCCCCTTTCCCTGTTAACGGTGGTTCCCAATAATATGGAAGCTGAAAGAAAGATAGTAAATGCCAAACAGGGGCTGGAAAAATTCATAAAGGAAACCACTGCTTCCGAAACCCATGCCACTATTATGGCTACCATAGACCATAATGCCGCCAGTGGAATATCCAGAACCGCCAAGGAAATTATGGCCGATCTTATTTTATTGGGGTGGCCACAAAAAACGGGATTTTTGGACAAGTTGATAGGAGACAAAATGGAAAGCATTTTGGAAAGCACCGATAAAACCATATTTATCTGTCAGTTTGAAGATCTGCTCGTTAAGCATGAAAATTTATTTTTATTAGTTCCCCTAAACGGTGAATTCGTGGAAGGGTTTACAATTTGGATTAACAATATTGCAAAGTTGGCTCTTGAATTGTCCATACCCATAAAGTTGCATTCCACCAAAAAGACACATAAAGCGGTCATTAATTTTTTAAAAAAGAACAAATTAATTCCCTCCCTCCATTTTCACGAATTCAATGATTGGGACGATTTTTTAATTCTTTCCAAGGCAATCACCGATACAGACTTTATTATAATGGTTTCGGCGCGGAAAGGATTTCCCTCGCATTTTGGATACTTGGATAGACTTCCCGCAAAACTGGAAAAACTGTTTCCCAATTTGAGTAAAATGGTTATTTATCCGAATTAGGCCATAACTTAGAATAATTATTCCTGAATTCGCGGCAATTAATTTCTTATGAAAAACAAAATACCAGCCCAACTGATATTTATCATTTTATAGGAGTGATAAGCGAAGTAATTTGCGCGCAGAATTAAAAACCCATGCAAAACAATTTAGTTTCAAAATATAATGTCCCAGGTCCAAGATATACTAGCTATCCAACAGTTCCGTATTGGAACAACGAAGATTTTTCGCTAGTTGAATGGAAAAAAAACGTACTTCAAAGTTTCTCGAAAAGTAATTCTTCCGAAGGCATCAGTCTGTATGTACACCTTCCTTTTTGTGAAAGTCTGTGTACTTTTTGTGGCTGCAATAAACGCATCACCAAAAATCACGGGCTTGAAACACCCTATTTGGATTCGGTTCTAAAAGAATGGCGCCTTTATTTAGAAATGTTTTCAGAAAGACCTATTATAAAAGAGCTACATCTTGGTGGCGGCTCCCCCACTTTCTTTTCGGCAGAGAATTTAAAATTGCTTTTAAGGGGAATTTTCCGCGATGCCACGGTTGCCGAAAACCCTACCTTCAGTTTTGAAGGACACCCAAACAATACTACCGAAGAACATCTGCAAGCACTTTTTGATTGTGGTTTTACACGCGTAAGCTATGGCATTCAGGATTATAATATTACGGTACAAATTGCTATTCATAGATTACAACCTTTCGCGAATGTAAAACGTGTAACCGAAACAGCACGCGAGATTGGGTACACCTCCGTAGGCCACGATATTATTTTTGGGCTTCCCTTTCAAAAAAAGGAGCATGTAATCTATACTATCGAAAAAACGAAAGAACTGATGCCTGACCGCATTGCCTTTTATAGTTATGCCCATGTACCTTGGATAAAAGGCAACGGCCAACGAGGGTTTAAGGATGAGGATTTGCCAAGTGCTGTGGAAAAGCGCGATATGTACGAAACGGGCAAACGAATGTTGGAAGAGGCAGGATATATTGAAATAGGGATGGATCACTTCGCCCTTAAAACCGATAGTCTTTATAGAGCTGTGGAGAACAAAAAACTGCACCGAAACTTTATGGGCTATACCGAAAGTAAAACCCAGTTAATGCTGGGACTTGGCGTGTCGGCCATTGGCGATAGCTGGTACAGCTTTTCCCAAAACACAAAGAATGTTGATGAATATCAAGAGCTGGTAGGAAAAGGAATTCTTCCCGTGTATCGCGGCCACGCCCTTGACGAGGAAGATCTTATTATCCGTAAGCATATACTGAATATGATGTGCCGAATGGAAACTTCCTGGGAAGAGGAATCACTTAAATTTAAAGAATTGCCGGAAGTACTTCAAAAATTGAAAGAAATGGAAGAGGATGGCTTGATTAAAATAGTTTCCGAAAAACTTCAGATAACCGAAAAAGGACGCCCATTTGTGCGCAATGTATGTATGGCTTTCGATGTTCTTTTACAGCGAAGCAAGCCAGAGATGCAATTGTTTTCCATGACGGTGTAGGCCATTTCATTTTAAAGGGAAGGAATTAATCTTCTTCCTTTTTCTTCTTTCCACTTACCCAAAAATTAATCACTAGGACGGTAAGCGCACCACTCACTACTACAAAAACAATAATAATGGCGGTTCCCATCCCCCAATTTGCCAAAGGAATTATAGTATTTATCATAATTTGAAATTTAATTGGTTACTTATTTTTAATTGCCACACTGCGGCAGTTATAGTTTGCATTCACGGTTTCAGTCATCGGCTTTGGTGAAATATAGGGAATGCCCAGCCCCAAGCCACGAACAATAAACATACAGGCAATTATTACAATAAATATCGGAATAGCCCTACGGATACGCTGACGTACTTGCCCGCTTAAAAAATTACCGAGATAAATTGCTGAAGTCATCAGCGGAATAGTTCCCAATCCAAACAACGCCATATACAAGCTTCCCTGCAAGGCATTGCCCGAGGCAATAGCTCCAAAAACAGCCATATAAACTAAACCGCACGGAAGGAAGCCGTTTAAAAACCCAATGGTAAAAAAAGTATCGGGGGTTTTCTTTTTAAGCTCCTTTCCCAGAGCCGATTTCACTTTTGAAACCGCCTTAAAAATAGGTTTTGAAAAATTGTATTTATTGAATTTTCTCTGCGGAATAATTACTACCACCAACATCAAAACTCCTATCAAAATTGAAAGCTGCTGTTGCAGTCCAAACAAGTTTAGACTTTTACCCACCAAGCCGAAAACCAATCCAATGATGCTGTAAGCCAAAATCCTTCCGAAATGGTACAGAAATATCTGCCCCACTTTTTTAAGATTATTGTTTCGGTCCACGGGCAACAAAAATGCAATAGGGCCGCACATTCCCACGCAGTGGAAACTCCCAAGTAATCCGAATATAAGTGCGGTTGCTAGCATTTTAGTGATTAGTGATTAGTGATTAGTGATTAGTGATTAGTGATTAGTGATTAGTGAAATAGAAAAATCAATTTCTAATCTCAATAAACTATTTCGTTTTTATATAAATAATCCGTTCCTTCATACTTCCATTGTACAATGGTATTCCAGCGGCCCGGCACCAAACGTTCGTCCGGTATTAGCAAATTTGGATTTGAAAGTTTCAACGGAAGTTGAAAATCAAGATTTTTATTGGACGGTCTGTATAAGAAGACAGTGCCTTCAATTTTTGTGTAATCAATATTTTTTGGAAAAGTGAGCATCCAACCGTTTTCCGTTTTTTCACCGGCAATCCTTCCATCAAGGGAATGGGAATTTCTCTCGGCATCAATTTCCGTTTGGTAGACCATTTCCTTTTGGTAATATTCCTCTGTCACCAAATCGTAATCGTACTTTTTTTCGGTACTTATCCTAATAACAAAATATAGAATGAAGGCCATAAAAAGTCCTATTCCTATTACTATTCCAGTTCCCCAGTTTATTTTCATAGCGTTATTTTTTTCTTATTTATAGCTTCTTGGCCCCAAGAATGTTACGCTTGTGGTTTCAATTAACTTATCCCCGCTGTATACTTCAATGACTGCCCGGTTTTTATCGCCGCTCAAAGCGGAATTGTTTATTTCAATAAAGAGCGTTCCTTCTGCTAAATCCTGTGCAGGAACCACAATCTCACCTTGTTTTACGGTGTGTATTGTTCCTTTGGGAGATTTCAATTTAAAGTGAATATTCTCAATACTCTTGGTGGTTTTGTTCAGTAATTTATAGGTGAGCACATTGCTGATGATGTTATTTTCCTTATGCTCATAAAGTTGTCCGGGAAGCCTCAAAATATTCGCTTCCACATCGCTTCGCAAAAAAAGTAATCCCGATAGAAGTCCGATTAAAATAACTAGTACAGCGGTATAACCTTTAAGCCGGGGCGTAAATTTGAATTTTGCTTTCTTTTCAATATTTTCTTCACTTGCATAGCGAATCAAACCTTTTGGAAGGTTTACAGCCTCCATAATGGTGTCGCATTCATCGATACAGGCGGTGCAGTTTACACATTCCAACTGCGTTCCATTACGAATGTCTATTCCCGTAGGGCAAACATTCACACATTGAAAACAGTCTATACAATCTCCTTTTCCGGAAGCTTCACGATCTTCATTTTTTTTGAATTTGGCACGTCCAACTTCCTTTTCGCCCCGCTTGTAGTCATAGGCCACAATGATGGATTTATTATCCAACAAAACTCCCTGTAACCTGCCGTAAGGACAAGCAATAATGCAAACCTGCTCGCGAAACCAGGCAAAAATAAAATAGAAAACTCCCGTAAATATTCCCAAGGAAATGAGAGTGCTTAAATGTTCTGCGGGGCCTTGCAATATATACTGCAATACTCGATCGCTTCCAATTAAATAAGCCAAAAAAATGTTTGCAATAAGAAATGAAATGAAAAGAAAAATTCCGCCTTTCAGAACGCGTTTTCTGATTTTTTCAGCATTCCAAGCTTGTTTGGAAAGCCGTATCTGTGCGCCACGATCTCCATCTATCCAGTATTCGATCCTCCTGAAAACCATTTCCATAAAAATGGTCTGCGGGCAGATCCACCCACAGAAAATCCTGCCGAAGGCAGCAGTAAAAAATATTACAAACACCACCCCAATGATCATCATAATCACAAAAAGATAAAAATCCTGCGGCCAAAAGGGAAACCCAAAAATATTGAAACGTCTTTCCAGTACATTAAAAAGCAAAAACTGGTTGCCGTTAATTTTGATAAAAGGTGCCGCAAAAAGAAATGCAAGCAAAAAATAGCTTACATACTTTCTGTATTTGTATAATTTTCCAGAAGGTCTTTTGGGATATACCCAAGCTCTTTTACCCTCTTTATCGATGGTGCCAATACTATCTCTAAAACGTTCGTTTTCTGGGGTATCCAATTTTTAGATTTTAGATGTTACCGGTTAAATGTTAACCGAATTTTATTTGCCAGGTTGTATGCTGTCAATAACCGGAACATTGGTCATTTCCACTTCAATTTCTGTGGAATCGACCATTTTTACATTTACATTATCTTCAGGCGCATTTTCATCAACCCAGATATCTCCTTGAGGTTCTTTTGGATCTATAGGATTTGTTCCGTGAAGGCTTAAAACATAGCTAGCAACTTGGGCCATTTCACTGGGTTTTAAATCGGTTTTCCAGGATATCATTCCTTTTCCGGCACGACCCCCTTCACTAACAGTGTGGAAAACGTTTTTGATTCCACCTCCCAAAATCCAATAATCATCTGTAAGGTTTGGGCCAATTCCCCCTGCTCCACCAGCTTTATGGCAGGCAATACAATTAGCGCTAAAAATGGTTTCCCCTGCTTTTATATCAGCCGTTTCAGTAAGGAGTTCCACCGTATTGAAATCGATCAAATCCTTGTTGTTTTCCTTAAACTTAGCAACATCTATTTTTGCTTGGGCTATTTCCATTTCATATTCTTCCTGTTGATCCGCACCATCAAAAATTTCAAAACGAACAAAATAAACTACAGCAAAAATTATAGTAGCATAGAACATATAAACCCACCAAGGCGGTAGTTGGTTGTCCAACTCCCTGATGCCATCATAGTTGTGGTCCAACACAATTTCCTGTTCCCGCTCCATAGGTTTGGTGCCAAGCATTTTAGCATAAGTTCTTTTAAACCACCCGAAGCGGTTTTCTTTCCGAAAGGCTTCAGCAGCCAAGTAACGCTCTTGTGCTTCCGGACTCAGGCCGGTAAAAAGGATACGTTTTAAGGCTTCGGCTACTAATTCCAAAGCAATAGCGAAGAAAAACAACATTATTAAAACCGCCCATATTATCGGATATTTTGCAATGGCCCATTGGTCTCCGGAATCAATTGTGAATTCAAGAAGAAAAAAGGCGAGGAGCATAAAGCCGGCTAAACGTAAGTAGGAAGCAGCTGTTCTCATAATTTTTCGTCGTTTTGGGAGTTAGTATCCAGCGGAATATTGCTCACTTCTGTAATATGTTCCTTTTTTGCAGTGATTACCCAATAAAAAAGGACCACAAAAAAGATGAAGAAAATCAATAGTGAAACCATGGCATATACTTCTACGCCGTCAATATTTTCAAGGTTTCCTTTTACAAATTTTAACATAGCTATTCGTTTTTGGCTGAAACTTCCTCAGCGTTTTCTACTTTAATATCGGTTCCTAAGCGTTGTAAATATGCTATTACGGCCACAATCTCCCGGTCCTTCATTTCGATGAATTCTTCCCCGTTTTCTTGAGCGTAATTTTTATCGGCTTCATAGGTTTTAACAAAATCAGGATCACTGTACAGATTTTTTTCAATTGAAGTCCCTTGTTCGTCCATCCATTGTTGGGCGCGAAGAACTTCTTCTTCAGTATAGGGCACTCCCAAAGAAATCATTGCCCTCATTTTTGTTTCGGTGTCAGACTTATCCAATTCTGAATTCACCAACCATCTATAGGAAGGCATAATGGAACCGGATGATGTGCTCTGCGGATCATACATGTGATTCAAGTGCCAGTTGTCTGAATATTTCCCGCCTATGCGGTGAAGATCCGGACCTGTACGCTTGCTTCCCCATAAAAAGGGATGATCGTATACATATTCCCCTGCTTTGGAATATTCGCCATAGCGTTCCACTTCACTTCTAAAAGGGCGGATCATTTGCGAATGGCAGCCTACACAACCTTCCCGTATGTATAAATCCCTACCTTCCAATTCCAATGGGGTATAAGGTTTTACGCTGGAAATGATTGGTACATAATCATCAACCATTAACGAAGGGATAATCTGCACCGCACCTCCAATTAAAATTACTATAGTAGCATATATCGTCAATTTAACGGGGCGGCGTTCCAACCAAGTGTGGTAGCCTTCGCCCACGGTTTGACGTTTGGTAACTTTTTCCAATGGGGCTGCCTCTGCCAGTTCATCGGTAACTTTGCTTCCTTGTCTAGTGGTCATAATTATATTGTAAAGCAATATAAATGCTCCTACTATATAAAGGCTTCCACCAACCGCACGCATTGTGTACATTGGCATGATCTGGGTTACCGTTTCCAGAAAGTTTCCATAAGTAAGCGTTCCATCGGGATTGAACTGGTTCCACATAGAGGCTTGCATAAAACCAGCTACATACATCGGCAAAGTGTACATTATAATTCCCAGCGTACCTATCCAGAAATGGGCATTGGCCAGTTTAATGGAGTATAAGGTAGTTTTGAAAAGTCGCGGCACCATCCAATAAATCATCCCAAAGGTCAGGAAGCCATTCCAGGCAAGTGCTCCCACGTGTACGTGTGCAATGATCCAATCGCTGAAGTGTGCGATTGCGTTTACGTTTTTAAGCGAAAGCATAGGTCCTTCGAAGGTTGCCATACCATAACCGGTAATAGCCACCACCATAAATTTTAAAACAGGATCAGTCCGCACTTTGTCCCAAGCCCCACGAAGTGTCAACAATCCGTTGATCATCCCTCCCCAAGATGGGGCAATAAGCATTACTGAAAACGCCACTCCCAAGTTTTGAGCCCAATCAGGTAAGGTTGAGTAAAGTAGATGGTGAGGTCCGGCCCAGATATAGATGAAAATTAAAGACCAAAAGTGAACGATAGATAATCTATAAGAATAAACTGGCCTATTTGCAGCTTTAGGTACAAAATAATACATTAATCCAAGGAAAGGTGTAGTTAAGAAAAATGCCACAGCATTATGCCCATACCACCATTGTACCAGGGCATCCTGTACCCCAGCATAAACTGAATAGCTTTTTAAGGCACTCACAGGGATTTCCATACTGTTTACAATATGTAAAACCGCAACCGTAACAAACGTGGCTAAGTAGAACCAAATAGCGACATATAAGTGGCGCTGACGTCTTTTTATAATGGTCATAATCAGGTTGGCTCCAAAAGCCACCCAAATTACAGCAATGGCAATATCAAAAGGCCATTCCAGTTCTGCGTATTCCTTTGAAGTGGTATAACCTAGCGGAAGCGTAATAGCGGCACCAACAATAATGGCCTGCCAACCCCAAAAATTTACTTTACTTAGAAAATCGCTCCACATTCGGGCTTTGAGCAAACGTTGGGAAGAATAATAAACACCGGCAAAAATGGCGTTCCCCACAAAGGCGAAAATAACCGCGTTGGTATGCAACGGTCTTAAACGGCCAAAACTCAACCAGGAAATCCCTTCGGTCATATACGGGAACAAAAACATATAAGCCAATAATAGCCCTACGCTCATTCCAACAATGCCCCAAAATATGGTGGCGACGATAAACTTTCTTACAATCTTGTTATCGTAATAAAACTGTTCTGTTTGCATAGTTGTAATTGTATTACTTTTTGGTTTCGGTTAATTTTTCTTTGGAAGGTTTATTTTTTTCAGATGTACTTTCTTTTACCAGTTCATCTTCAAAAAGCATTCGCACGGAAGGCGTATACGTATCATCGTATTGTCCTTTCCTTACTGAATAAATAAAGGCGGCAAAAAAAACCAGTGCTACAAAAACACTGATTGCCAAAAGCATATAGATAATATTCATTATTTATAATTATGGGTCAAAAATATTGGTGTAGGGGCTTTTAAAAAATGACAATTATCATCTTTACCTATTTATAATGGTTCTTAATCTATTGCCAATATATTGCGTTGCAACTGTTGTGAAAACAACAATACTTATCGAGCTCAATGGCATTAGAATAGCCGCCACAACCGGACGTAAATGTCCCGTAACCGCAAAAGAAAGACCTGCCAAATTATAAAGCAAAGAGAGCAAAAAAGCCCATTTTATAATTTTAACCCCTCCTTTTGAAATACTGAAAAACGTCCCTATTTTATTGAATTGCGAAGCATCCAAAATACCATCACAGGCGGGGGAAAAAATATTAGTGTTTTCTGAAATTACAAATCCCACATCACTCTGTTTCAAGGCTCCGGCATCGTTGAGGCCATCGCCTATCATCATCACGGTTTTTCCATTTTGCTGAAGGGTTTTGATGAAATTCAACTTATCGGCGGGTTTTTGGTTGAAATATATTTTTGTGGCTTCGGGCAACAGGCTTTGCAAATGCTCACGTTCTCCTCCATTATCACCAGAAAGCACCACTACATTTTTAGTTAAACTGAGCTCTTCAAAAACTTCGGCAACTCCTTGTCTATATTCACTATTAAAAATATAGCAGCCTTTATACACTTGGTTGGCACTTATATGTACGCTGGTTCTATTCTTTATTTCTGAAGTATTTTCCACATAAAAATCCACGAAATCATATGAACCTACCTTGATGGAATTATCATTATGCCTCGCTGAAATTCCCTTGCCCACTTCCTCTTCAAAATCATCTAGGGTTTGGATATTATTTTTGTCCAAAATACCATACAACGCACGGCTCAATGGATGGCTTGAAGCTCGAAGCGTGCTGGTGAGCAATTGTTTTTCTTCCACAGAAAGTGCCACCCCTTCATAAGTAATTAGGTTTTTTTGATTGGTGGTTAGCGTGCCCGTTTTGTCAAAAACCACCGTATCTACTTTCGCCATCTGTTCAATTACAGATACTTCCTTTAAATAGAATTTTTCCTTTCCAAATATTCTCAGCAAATTGCCCAAAGTAAACGGCGCAGCCAACGCAATAGCACACGGGCAAGCCACGATCAGCACCGAAGTGAAAACATTAAATGCTTTTGAGGAATCCACAACCAACCAAAAAACAGTGGAAAGTATGGCTATGGAAAGTATGGCAATGGTAAACCGTTTGCTGATGCTATCGGTAAGCGATTCAAAAATCCCGGTTTTATCTTTACTAAAAACAACGTTGTTCCAAAGTTGTGTAAGGTAGCTCTGCGCTACGGGTTTTAGTACATCCACTTCCAAAATTCCGGCCTGTTGCTTGCCGCCGGCAAAAAGTTTGTCGCCGCTCTGTTTTGAAATGGGTTCGGCCTCGCCCGTTACAAAACTGTAATCTATCAGGGCGTTTCCTTTTATTAAAATGGCATCAACGGGAATAATTTCGTTGTTGCGGATCAGCAAGCGGTCGCCTTTTTTAATTTTGTAAACCTCGATCTGTTCCTCGGTTGTTTTTCCTTTTGAATTTTTTAAAAGACGGGTGACGGCAATGGGAAAGTAAGATTTGTAGTCGCGTTCAAAGGAAAGGTAGGAATAGGTTTTCTGTTGAAAAAATTTCCCCAGCAACAAAAAGAAAACCAAGCCAGTGAGGCTGTCGAAGAAACCCGTGCCCCAATCCATAAAAATATCCAAAGTGCTTCGGAAGAAAAGGACGGCAATTCCCAAGGCGATTGGAACGTCAATATTTAATATTTTTGAACGGAGACCTTTATAGGCCGAAATAAAATATCCGCTTCCAGAATACAATACTACTGGGAGCGCAAAAGCAAACATCAACCAGCGAAAGGTGGGCTTAAACTGGTCCAACCAAAATTCGGTATGTTCAAAATATTCGGGTAGCGAAAGAAACATCACGTTTCCAAAAGCAAAGCCCGCAACACCCAATTTATAGATAAGGCTGCGGTTGATGTCTTTTTTCTTTTTATCTAGATCGTCCAACGAAATATAGGGGTCGTATCCAATTCTACTTAAAAGAATTACCAAATTTTTCAGCGAACTTTCAGCAGCCAAAAAAGTAATCCGCACTGTTTTTTCGGGAAAATTTACCTGTGAGGATTTTACTGCAGGATTCAGTTTATTGAGGTTTTCAAGAATCCAAATACAACTACTGCAATGGATGGAGGGAATTAAAAAAGAAACTATTTGTGTATTGCCATCATTGAATTCCAGTAGTTTTTCAACAATGGTTTCATTATCGAGAAAGTCATATTTTCCGGTTATTTCCTTGGGAGAAATGCCTGGGGTATTTTCCAGATCGTAATAATAGCCAAGATCGTTATCGTTCAGGATATCAAAAACAGTCTTACAGCCGTGACAGCAGAAAGATTTTTCTTCGTGTTTTATTTCAATATCAAAACACGGATCGCCGCAGTGATAACATTTTGCCATCAATCTAATATTTGTTTGTTTTAGTCATGGCAAAGATTGGGAATGAGGGGAGTTTAAAAAATGATATTTGTCAGCCAAGTTGAATTGACAATTTTCAGTCTTTGGTTACTTTGCAAGTACTAATACCGAAAATTGTGTAAAGTGGACAAAAACTCACCAAACTTGTAATTAAAAAAATGCCGGCGACTATTAGTAAAACAATTGCCAATGGGCCAGTAATAATATTAAAGGCATATAGGGCTACCACAATAGCGGCAATTAAAAAACGGATTATGCGGTCTGCACCGCCCATATTTGTTCCCATCTTTAAATAGAGTTTAGTTAAAAATACCTTGTAAAGGTGCGAAATTGAAAAACTTATAGAAATGACTTTTATCAGTTCAATAGCCTATATTTTCAATATTATAAAAGAAGCCAACACCACATTAAAGCGAAAGGGTTTGGAAATAGATTCTTAGTTATTCTTTAATTTTTTTTCCAAGTTCAAAGCTTTTGGAAAAAGTATATTGTTTTCCAAGTGCACATGTTGGTGCAAATCCTGCTCAAATTCTTCCAATTTTGAATAAAATGCACGATAGGTATTACAGGCCTCTTGTGGAGGGGTGAAGTTGTTGCTCAGTTCAGCAATTTTGCGCATAATATCTCCTGCTTCCTCGTGTTCGGCTTCCATCATTTTAATGGGATTTTCCACCGTACCGAAATGGATTGCGGGTACTGCACCGCCAACTTTCTCAGTTTTTACCAATTTTTTTATAAAGGGAAAAAGAATCAACTCTTCCTTTTTCATATGGGCCCCCAATTCCATAACAACCTGTTTTACCAAAGTCTCAATTTCGGCAAGCTCTGCGTAATGATTGCCGTGTACGTGATTCACGCGTTGGGCATACTGTAGCATCATGGGGCTGTTTTCCTCCACATAGGTGTGGTGCACGTTTATAATATGGTCCGTCAGAAAATCCAACTTCCAACTATTATAGTCCGTTGCGCGGTCTTTAATAGTATCAAGATTTAATAGTTCAGCCTCTAAGGTTTCGAGGTCAATTTTTCCTTTTTCACAAGCTTTTTTGATGCTTATTCCCCCGCCACAGCAAAAATCAATTCCATATTTTTTGAATATGTGGGCGGCTTTTATGTTTTCGGTAACCACATTGGCTACGGTTTTTTCTTGAAGTGTTGTCATATTTTCTAAAGTTTTAAGAATATTGCAGGACAAATTTCAGAAAATAACAGGGAGGAAAATATGACCTAAATCATAATGGGATATTATTCTCTTAAATGAAAAAAATCCATCATAAACTTGAATAATTCCTTTAGAATATTGGACTTGTTACTTCCAAAACGGATCGTAATATTTCACAGATTTTTCAGGTTCCTTGTGAATGTTTTCCATTTTTTCGAGTTGTTCCGGCGAAGCTATTTTTTGGATTTCGTTGAAAAGAATCCGTTCCTCAAAACGGATATGGGCCTGCAGCTCTTCTTCTAATTGATGGAGTGATTTTTCGGGTTCTTTGATGTCAGTAAACAATCTTTTAATTTGGCGATGTTCCTTCAGTGCACGTTCAATTAATTCATTGTCATTGCCCAAAATGGGGAAAACATACTTTTCCTCATCGCTGAAATGCGGTTTTATTTCATGTTTAAAAAACCAATTTGCATATTCCTGCAAACGTTCAATGGCTATATTTTTGCTAAAACCTTTCCGAAGTTTCCAACTGAACAACAATCCAAAATGATGCTGCCTGCTCAAGGGTTGCAGAGCTTTATGACGTTTTATGGGAGTTATTTTTTTCATGGAAGCAGTTTTTAATCCGAAAATTTCAAAAAGGTTTCCCCTTTCTGCAATTTGTCTGCAAGTTGCATTACTTGGGTGCTTTCCAGCATATTCCTTATATTTTGGCGTACCTCCGAAAACTGTTCGTGAAGAGGGCAAGGATTTACAACTGAACATTCCTGAAGTCCCAAACCACAGCCCGTAAAAATGTTGTCTCCATCTATTACATGGACAATATTCGCAAGAGTTATGGTACTATTTTTTTCCAAATAGAATCCACCCTTCGGTCCTTTTCTTGAGAGTATAAGATTCTCTCTTACCAATTGCTGGCAAATTTTGGCAGTAAACGCCTTTGGAGAATCAATGGCTTTGGCAATTTCAACAATATTGGGGCGTAAGTTTTCTTTGGACTGCTTAGCAATAAATAAAACAGCCCTAATGGCATACTCGCATGCTTTTGAAAACATATTTTTTCTTTTATTCAAAATTGAACCATAGCAAATTAACTATGGTTGCATAAAAATTAAATATACCATTTAAAAATAATTGTTTCGGCTAGAAACTTTTAAATGCTAAAACTTACCATGAAAATCGTCTACTCGCTTCCCTTTCCAAGCTTTCGCGATGGTCTGGGTGGGCAATGGAAATAAGTGCTTTCGCACGCTGTTCCAGTCCTTTTCCAAAAAGGTTTACAACCCCATACTCGGTAACCACATAATGAACGTGCGCCCTAGTGGTGGTAACACTGGCGCCTTCCTTTAAAAAGGGAGTTATTTTGGACACCCCTTTGTTGGTAACTGAGGAGATTGCAATAACGGGCTTTCCCCCTTCGGAAAGCGATGCACCGCGGATAAAATCCATTTGTCCGCCCACGCCAGAATATTGGTACATTCCAATACTGTCCGCGCAAATCTGTCCGGTCAAATCAATTTCTATTGCGCTATTGATAGCTGTAACTTTTGGGTTGCGACGAATGATTGCAGTATCGTTGGTATAAGACGCCTCCTTAAAATGGACAATGGGGTTATCGTCAATAAAATCATATAATTTTTGCGTACCCATTGCAAAGCAGGTAACTATTTTTCCGGGTTTAACCACTTTTTCCTCGCCCGTGATAATTCCTTTCTCAATTAAGGGGAGAATTCCGTCGCTGAACATTTCTGTATGGATTCCCAAACCTTTGTGGTTGTGAAGATTGTGAAGCACGGCGTTGGGAATGTTGCCAATACCCATTTGAAGGGTAGCACCATCTTCCACCAAACTGGCAACGTGCCTGCCGATAATGGCTTCCACCTCTGTGGGAATACCCAGAACCGAAGCGTGAATGGGTTGGTCAATTTCTACGGCGAAATCTATATTTTTTATATGAATAATGCCATCCCCATGTGTTCTTGGCACTTGTGGGTTTATCTGGGCAATAACTTTTTTGGCAGTTTGGATGGCCGAAAGGGTAACATCTACCGAAACGCCCAGGGAACAATACCCATGCCTGTCTGGTGACGAAACCTGAATAAAAGCTACATCTAAAGGCAAAATATTTCTTTTGAAAAGCCAATGGATCTCACTCAAAAAAATAGGAATATAATCGCCAAATGAAGAATTTATCCCTTTTCGAACGTTCTCCCCTACAAAACAACTTGAAAGATGGAAGGCATCGGTATAAGGTGCTCTTGTGTACTTGGCTTCGCCGTGGGTATGGATTTGTATTATTTCAACATTTTTAAGTTCGGTATATCTTTCACAAAGCGTGTCAATCAATAAATTGGGCGTCATTGCTGCGCCCTGAAAAAATACGCGATTATTTGATTTTACTATAGATACAGCCTCTTCGGCAGAAACAATTTGCATAATTGGGCCCTTAACCCCAAAGGGGAACCCGGGGCGGGTTTTAAGTTAATAATTTTGCGAAGGTTGGCAATATAGTCTGTTTATAAAATGATTTTTATCAATGTTTGATTTAAACAGAGCGAAAACGGAACATAACACAGAAATTACTCAACAATACCTTCTGGTGTTAGGGCTTCAATTGTTTCCAAAATATCATTTACAATAGAAACCCCTTTATCAAAATTGTACCAAACTTGAAGCTTTTCCTTTAAGGAAGCGTCAATTTTTCTATGTTGGCTTTTGTAATCGGTTACCAACTTTGTGGCCGCTTTGGAACGCGGCCCAAATGTTTGAACCACATTGAAATTTGCGTCCAGCATAATTACTATTGGAATGGAGCGCGAGCCATTGGTTAAAAACTTGTCCATCAATTCCGGATTTTCATCTCGAAGCACAATTTTTAAATGGATATTTTTTGAAAGTTGCCCAATCTTATTCAAAAATGGCAGCGTTTGCGCAGCATCTCCACACCAAGGTTCACTTATTACAAGCCAAGTTTGTTTTTCGGAAATATTTTTAAAAGCCTCAATACTCTCTTCGGGAATTTCAGCGGTTTTGTCCAATCTTTTCGAGCGGCTGAAATTGAGTTTTGTATAATTTATTTTTTCTGGAGTTTGTTCCCCAGTGGTTCTACTCTCTTCCACTAATTGTTTAAAAAGCAGGTTATACTGATTGTAATCCATTGCTTTTGAAAGGTTCGTTTCAATCAACTTCTTCATATTATTTTCTTTTGTACATTTAGTTGTAAACTTATATATTTCATTACAAAGCTTGAATGACAATAGTCCGCAAAAGGTAATGCGAAAATCTTAAAAATCTTTCCGCTTCGCAATCCGCCAAATAAATAAGGTTGGTACCAAGACCCAAAGAACCAATAGCCCGGACGACAGAATCAATCCGAAATTGGTTCCAAAGAATTTTTGAAAAACCGCTCCGGTATAACCCAAAAGAGCTGAAATATCAAGCTTTAAAAGAATCATTACCCGGGATAGATCAATCGGGTTAAGCATCGTTGCCAACAACGAAAATTTATCCAAAGGATATTCTTCAAAATAGAGCAACGACATCAAAAAGATACCGTCATAAATTACGGCCATAAATAGCCAAAGTAAAATGGCATAGCCAAAACCTTTTATTCTATTTTCATTGGAAAGTGCAATTACAAAGGCCAAGGCGGTAAAAATAAAGGTCAAAAATGCGCCGGTTACAAGCAAAAGCGAAAAATCCCAAATGGCGTTACTGTTGAAAATTCCATAAAAAATAAAGGGAATTCCCAGGCCAATAACCAAGCTCATTGAAAGCGACGTGGCAACCCCGAAATACTGACCCAAAAAGATGGAGCTCCGTTTTACGGGCTGCGCCAACAGCAGTTCGGTAAACTCACGGGAATTGTAATAATACATAACTCCAAAAATAGTCCCGATAAGCGGAACCAAAATAATGATTACGTTCATTAATGTAATTACTGCCTTGGAAAGGTCATTGTTCAAAAACAAAAGCACCATGCCCAAAAGCAGATAGAACAGAAAGTACACGTAACTCCAGCGGCTGCGCATTAAATCGTAAAAACTGTATTTTAGTATTTTAAGCATAACTTGAGGATAAAATAGAGGCTATTGCGTGTTCAAAATCGGGTTGGTCCGTCTTCTTTTTCAGTTCTGAAATGCTTCCCTTGAAATAGATTTTCCCTTCCAAAAGAAATACAATTTCATCAGAAATTTCTTCTACAAAACTCAAAATATGTGAAGTGATAAGGATGGTTTTTCCTTTTTCCTTTTCAGAATTGATCAGGTTTTTTAATCGTAAATGTGAAATTGGATCCAATCCATTTGTGGGTTCGTCCAAAATTAATAAGGGACTATCAAACATAAAGGCAAGAACCAAGTTCACTTTTTGTTTTGTGCCTCCGGAAAGATTGGCCAATTTTTTATTTAGAAATGGTTGTAGTTTGAAAAGCTCGATCAGTTCTTCCTCCTTTGTGGTTTTGGCATCCCGAAGATCCTTTATCATCGCTATAAGTTCGCTCACTTTCAAGTTTCCCGGAAAGTTGGCTATTTGGGGCAAATAATCAATTTCGTTTCGGTATTTGAAATTGTTCCTTAAAGGTTTGCCATCTATTGAAATGGCTCCAGAATCGGGCAAAACCATTCCCAGAATACATTTTATAAGTGTGGTCTTTCCTGAGCCGTTTGGCCCCAGTACCGAAAAAATACCGCCACGCCCAATGGAAAGGTCAATGCCCTTGAGCACTTCATTTTTTCCAAATTTTTTGTACAGTTCCTTAACTTCTATCATGTTTTATCTTTCTCATTTGTGGGTTTTCGTCCACCAAATTATCGGGGGTGAAAACGGGGGAAACTTTTTCCGAAAAATCAATTA
>JBBQQN010000026.1:0-33687 GCA_038215845.1 Flavobacteriales bacterium
CATCAAGGATTCAATTGTAAATGTCCAGAATGCAAAAGCGCTTTCCTATTACCAAACCATTTATGAAACCGAAAAAAGAGATCTAAAGATTAAGGCCCAGGAAAGCGACATTGCATTACTGGATGCCGAAAACAGAGAAAAAAATCAATTGCTTTTATTTGGAGGTCTAGGTCTGGTAGGGATTTTTGGGTTTATTGTTTTAAATAGATCCATAAGCGCGGCAAAAAAACGTCAAAAATTGCAGGAAGGTTTTTCGCAGGATCTCATTAAAGCCCAAGAAGAAGAACGCATTCGGGTTGCGAGGGAACTTCACGACAGTGTGGGGCAAAAACTTATGTTGTTCACCAAAAAGACAAAGGCCACAGGCGATGTGGAAATGGAATTATTGGCCGGCAACACCTTGGAGGAACTGCGAAATATTTCTCGTGGCCTTCATCCCGCAACCCTGGAAAGATTGGGTGTAACAGCCGCCATAAAAACAATGATCAATGAAGTTGATGCCCATACAAATATTTTTTTCACCCATGAAATTGAAGATATAGATAGCTCTCTCACAAAAGAAGCATCGTTACATCTGTACAGAATTATCCAAGAAGTATTAAACAATATGGTGAAACATGCAGATGCCAAGGCAGCATCGATAGTAATCGAGAAAAATCTAAACATAATTGAAACCACCATCATGGATAACGGGAAAGGTTTTGAATATTCTGAAAAAATAAAAACCAGCGCCAGTCTGGGAATGAAGACCCTTATGGAAAGAGCGCGCATATTACATTCACAAATTGATATTAAAAGTCAGATAAATAAAGGAACAACTATAAAGCTCAATATCCCCACTTAAAATGGTCGACAAAAAAAATACGACCATTATAATAGCAGACGATCATCCGCTTCTTTTAAAAGGACTTTTCGAAGAATTTAAGGCCTGCAATTATAATGTTTTGGACAAGGCCAACAACGGTATGGACGCCTTAAAATTGATATTGGTGCATAACCCAACCATCGCTTTATTGGATATAGATATGCCTTTGCTTACGGGCTTTGAAGTTATAAAAATGGCAAAGGAAAAAGATGTGAATACCAAATTTATTGTGCTTTCCTTTCATAAGGAAATCGAGTATATCACGCAGGCTAAAGCATTACAGATAAATGGCTATTTACTGAAAGAAGATTCTTTTGATGAAATTGAGAAATGTATGGAAGCCGTCATAAATGGAAATACATATTTTAGCCCATCTTTTGAAACCCATTCCCTGGAAAGTGCTTCAGAAGAAATAAAAAAACTTAACTATTTAACCCCTTCTGAAGTCACCATTATTAAATTCATTTCCCAAAACCATAGCACTCTGGAGATAGCCGAAATGCTTTTTATATCTGCACGAACTGTTGAAAAGCACAGGAGCAATATAATAAATAAACTCGGGCTTGAACCAGGCACCAATTCACTTACATCCTGGGCCATGGGCAACAAAAAAATTATTCAGGAATTGTAAACGAATATTTTTTAAAAGAGGATGGAAACTTTACATTTAATACCCAAAATCACGCTTTATTTTGTCAGCCCGATCCAATAGCATATCCACAGTTATAAAATCCACTTCTTCTTTGTCAAAAGCCCCTTGAAAAGTACGCATGGCCCTTTTGGCGTCTCCGGTTTCTTCATAATAGCGCCCCAAATAGTAATCGCTAAGCATGGTTTTTGGGTATTGCTTTTTGGCCAAGGTACCAATTTCAAGCAGGGAAGCCCATTGGCTTTTCTTTTCTGCAGCAGTTCCCGTAGCGATAAAATCGTTAACACGTATATTGTTTGTAATGCCAAAAAGCTCCTCAATGGTTTTGTATTTATCAAGTAAATATTGACTTATGGGCGTATCCATTTTAAGGAGCACCTCGTTATATTCCCTTTTACTTATAGGCCTATACACCGAAAATATTTTTTCGAGCGCGTCAGGAATTCCTCGGCCTACCAGAGAGTAGTGGGTAGCATTTTCAAAATTTGCAAAATAGTAATTGAAAGAAGGAGTGTTCAATCCAGTTAGCTGATTGTTTAAATCTTGGCTACTTTCCATCAGCCCTTTTATGTCATCGGTCCCGGTGGCCAAATAGTAAAATATCTTTTCCTTTATGGCAGGCAGCCTTTCGCTCAACCTTTCTTCCATCATTGGGGCAAAATCTGGACTTAAATTTATATAGCCGTTGAGCAGGGGTGGATCCTTAAAAAGATAATAATTCAGGAAATTGGCGGTAAAATCGTGCCCGACCCCAATAATAAACTTGGCGGTGCGGTATTTTTGATCGATATAAGGAACAAGCTCCAGGCCTATAAATTCAAAGAAATCAGCCCCTTTTTCTGAAGGCATAAAAGTATTATCATCATAAGAGCAGTCTTCATATCGACTATTCCCCTGCATAATACCTACTACAATAGATTCGGGCATATCTTCCCAATAGGCGAAATAATCCACGTTTCCAGCAACAGGCTCAAATAAATAATCGCCATCCAATACCAGCACAATGGGGTATCTTTTGTCGGTATTTGTTTCATAGTTTCTGGGAAGTTGGATTTTCAACTTTCGGGTTTCACCGAGTTTGGCAGAGTCGAATTCTTCATAAATAATTTGGGAGAAGGAGGAATAAGTAAGAAAGACACAAATAGTGAGGAAAATAATTTTTTTCATTTGGGAGTTTTTATTAGTCTGGGGAAAGATAACAAAATTTGAAATTGTTTTTCCCAAACAAAAAAATTACCAAATTATTATTTATTCCTATTGTAAAGTGGCAGTATAATAAATGAAAGGCCACCTATAAAGATAATTGAGGCTATGTTTGAAGTCCAAACTATCCAACCAAAAGCTGTTCCTGCAGTTTCTGGAATGCCAAAAACAGCCAAAATGCCCGCCACGAAAAATGGATAGGAACCAAAACCGCTATTTGTAAAGGCAAAGGCAAAACTGCCCACTACAAAAGTGATTATTAGCGTACCTGCTGATATAAATTGTGTTTCTTCCAGTGCAAGGGTAGCGGTGTAAAATGAAAGGAGGTAAAGTCCCCAAATAAAACAAGTATGGATTAAGAACGGTATTTTTTTCTTCATTTTTAAAATGCTGAAAACACCTTCCTTTAAACCTGAAATAAAGGTTGTCAGTTTATTGCGGAGACCGGATTTTGAATATTTCAAAAACAAAAGGAAAAGTGTTCCTAAAACAATCAAACCTAATAAAGCACCCACTATTTTGGTAGGTTCCACAACTCCCTTTAAATATTCGTACAGCACATTAAACTGAAGTAGCAGTGCAGCCGCCGTAAAGAGAAAAAGAAAAAGTAAGTCTACTACCCTTTCGGAAATTATGGTGCCGAAGCCTTTTTCAAAAGGAATGTTTTCATATTTATCCAATACAATGGCCCGGGACACTTCGCCGCTTTTTGGAATAAAAATATTCATAAGATAGGCAATCCCAATAGCCATAAAATTATTGGCCAGCTTGGGTTTATAACCCATGGGTTCCAACATAAAACTCCAGCGATAGGCTCGCGAAAGGTGGCTCAAGAGACTAAAAAAAACAGAAAGTGCCACTATGGCATAATCTGCCTTATTAAAATAGACTTTTACTTCCTGAAGCTGTTGGTCTGTGAATCTACTGTAAGAATACCAAATTAAAAATACCCCCAAAGCAAGGGGCAGTGCAATTTTCAAAAATTTGGCAAGAGAGCGGTTCAATTAGCGTAGCAGGTTAGTTTCCTCATCCGGGAAAACCAAGGCAGGTTTAAATACTTTTGCTTCTTCCACTTCCATTAAGGCATAGCAAATAAGAATAAGCACATCGCCGGGGGCAACCCTGCGGGCAGCGGCTCCATTTAAGGTAATTTCGCCACTTTTACGTGGGCCGGGGATGGCATAGGTTTCCAGACGTTCCCCATTATTGTTGTTTACTATCTGAACTTTTTCGCCTTCAATTATATTTGCGGCATCCATCAGATCTTCATCTATGGTAATGCTGCCTATATAGTTAAGGTCCGCGCCCGTAACTTTTACCCTATGTATTTTAGATTTTACTACGTGTATTTGCATGGTGCAAAGATATTAATTTAAAGACATATTATCTATTAACCTAACTTCTCCCACAAAAGCAGCTATAAAAGCTCTGTATTTGGTGGCGCTATTTTTACGTTTTGCAGTTTTAAGCGTTTTTTCGTTGGCAATTTCAAAATATTCCAATTTCAAATGAGGGTTTTGCAAAAACCGTTCCGCAACCAATTTGTTCAATTCCGCTATTGAATGGGTATTGAATTTCTCCTTCACTTCCAATAGCGTTTTATAAATAATACTGGCCTCTTCAAATTGTTTTGCGGTTAGTCGTTTATTTCTAGAACTCATTGCAAGTCCATTTTCTTCCCGGATAATTGGGCATCCGACAATGTTTACCAATAGTTTTTCAATGTCTACCAATTTCTTTACAATCTGTAATTGTTGGAAATCCTTTTGCCCTAGGTATGCATTAGTAGGTTTTACGATTCTAAAAAGAGTGTTCAAAATGGTGCCTACCCCATCAAAATGTCCTTTGCGGTGCTTGCCTTCCATTTCGTTTTCCAAACCTTGATATTTATATGATTTTGCCACTACGGATTGCTCGTAAAGGTCCGCAACTGCCGGCGCATAGATAATTATCTCTCCCTTTAATTCGTTTAAAAGGTCGAAATCTTTTTCAGGAGTCCGGGGATATTTTTTTAGGTCAGCTGCATTGTTGAATTGAGTAGGGTTCACAAAAATACTGACCACTACAAGATCATTTTCCCGTAAAGCTCTTTCGACCAAAGAAATATGGCCCTTATGCAGCGCCCCCATGGTGGGAACAAAACCAATTTTATCATTCTTTTTTTTCGACAACAAAGAATCGAGTAAGGTTTCTTTGTGGGTATGTACCACCATAAAATTTATTTAAGAGCGGGCAAAATTAATATATTCAAGACAATCTACATAAATTTTCGTAATTTTGCGTGTTTAATTTTCGATGCCAAGAATATAGATTTTATGAAATAGGCCATTCTTCCTCTTGACTTCCATCGAGATGACCTTTGGCAAATTCCATATTAAGTTCTAATAAATAAATATAAAATAGATGAAAGATAAAAGAGTCTTGTATGTGTCTTCTGAAGTAATACCATATCTTCCCGAGACCGAGATTTCTTCAATGTCGTTTGAAGCTCCACGGATGATTAACAGTAACGACGGACAAATAAGAATTTTCATGCCACGCTACGGGAACATTAATGAGCGCAGGCACCAACTACACGAAGTAATACGCCTTTCAGGTATGAACTTGGTAATTAACGACCTGGACATGCCTTTAATAATTAAAGTAGCGTCTATTCCCAAAGAGCGCATACAGGTTTACTTTATTGATAATGAAGATTACTTTAAGCGCAAGGCAACCTTTGCAGATGAAGAAGGGAATTTTTATCCCGATAATGACGAGCGCGCTATCTTTTTTGCAAAAGGCGTTATAGAAACCGTTAAAAAATTGAACTGGTCCCCAGATATAATACATGTTCATGGGTGGTTGGCATCCTTTCTTCCCTTGTACCTTAGAAATTACTATGGCAATGAGCCCTTATTTGAGAACAGTAAAATAGTTACCTCTGTTTACAATCAAGGTTTCGATGGTACGTTAGATAAAAACACCATTAACAAAATCCGCTATGATGCCATTGATGACGAAGCAATTGCAGAGCTGGAAGAACCCAGCTACGTAAATGTGATGAAAATTGCCATTAAAAATTCGGATGCCATTATTGTTGGCTCTTCCGAAATTCCAAAAGAGCTGGAAGAATACATTAACAACCTGGACAAACCCGTGTTAAAATATCATAATATGGAAGATTTTTCTCAGGCTTATTTAGACTTTTACCGCTCAAAAGTTTTAAAATAAAATTACACCGCAGATATATTATGAAAATTAAGAATTTCTTGCCCAAAGTGGGCAGCATTTTATTTATTGTAATTGCCATGGCATCTTGCCAAGAAGATATAAGTACTATCGGTTCAGAAATACTGGGTACAGAAATTCCAAACGGAATTCTCTATGACTCCAGCACCGTTATATCCTACAGTAAAAAGTTGCCTCCCGTTCAAAGTAATAGATTGCCCGCATACCAACTTGGTGTTTATAACGATCCGGTTTATGGAAAATCTACTGTCAATTTATTATCGCAATTAACCCTTTCCAGCAATAACCCAGATTTTGGGGAGAATGCTATATTAGATAGTGTTTTCGTTTACTTGCCGTATTACAGTACTGCTACTACTGCTGATTCAGTAACGACTTATTCCTTGGATTCCATTTACGGAAGCAGCCCTATTAATATTTCGATATCTCAATCCAATTATTTTTTAAGGGATTACGATCCAAATTCGGGTTTTGAAGAACTTCAAAACTATTATACAGACCAAGGTCCAACTTTTGAAAATAATCTTTTGGAACAATTAGGGCAGGTAGAAAATTTTAAGCCAAATGCTGATGGCTTTGTATTCAATGCCGGAGAAGATGATGAACAAAAATTGGCCCCCGGCCTTCGCGTAAAGTTGGATTCTACATTTTTTGAGGATAAAATAATCAAAATGGCAGGGACTCCAGAATTAAGAAACAACAATAATTTTAGGAACTACTTAAGGGGAATTTATTTTAAGGTAAACTCACCCACCAACGATGGTAGCCTCTTTATATTCGATCCAACCAAAGCAAACGTTACTATTTACTACAGTTTCGACAGTGAAGACGATCCCGATGTAAGGGATCATTCCGCCTTTAGCTTGAATTTTGGAGGGGTAAATGTGAATACCTACGAAAATGAATTGCCAGGTACAATCCAAACAGCCTTGGAAAGTGCCGATACTATCAACGGAAATGAAAATCTATATATGCGCGGCGGCGATGGAATCATTTCAGTGATTGAACTTTTTGGAAAAGACATTAACGGAAATGGTGTAGCCGATGAATTGGAAACACTTCGTTCTAAAAAGTGGCTTATCAATGAAGCAAATCTTATTTTCTACGTAAACCAAGATATAATGGTTGGTGGTGCCACCGAGCCGGAAAGAATTATAATTTACAATCTTAATGACAGTAGTGTCCTGGTAGATTACAGTCTTGATTTCACAAATGGACTTGATCCCGTAGACGCATTAAATGTGCATTTGGGCCGATTGCAACGAGGCAGTGATGGCAATGGAGAATATTATAAATTAAAAATAACCAACCATATTAGCAACCTCATCAACAATGCAACCAACAATGTTAGATTAGGCGTCATTGTTTCCCATAATGTACTCACTACTACTACTCAGGAGCTACAAAACCCATTGGCCCCAGGAATAAAGGAAATTCCAGCCGGAGCTTTTATCTCTCCTGAAGGAACTGTACTCTATGGAAATAACTCCTCAAATCTAGAAAAAAGGCTAAAACTTCAAATATATTACACGGAACCTAATTAAAAAAGTATGTGTGGAATTGTAGGTTATATAGGAAAAAGACAGGCATATCCAATAATTCTTAACGGATTAAAACGCTTGGAATACCGAGGGTACGATAGTGCGGGAATTGCACTATTTGATGGTGAAGAAATTCAACTTTGCAAAACAAAAGGCAAGGTTGCTGATCTTGAAGCAAAATGCCAAACCGATATTTCACGTGTTGGAAACCTTGGCATAGGCCACACCCGTTGGGCGACACATGGTATTCCCAACGACGTGAATAGCCATCCACATTATTCCAACAGTGGAGATTTGGTAATTATCCACAACGGAATTATCGAAAATTACGATTCCCTAAAAAAAGAATTAATAAAAAGAGGTTACACCTTTACCTCAGACACAGATACCGAGGTACTGGTAAACCTTATTGAAGACATTCAAATAAACGAAAACGTAAAGCTCGGCAAGGCGGTGCAAATTGCTCTCAACCAAGTTGTGGGTGCATACGCAATTGCTCTTTTCGACAAAAAAAAGCCTGATGAAATTGTTGTCGCAAAATTAGGAAGCCCATTGGCAATCGGTATTGGGGATGGCGAGTTTTTTGTTGCCAGCGATGCTTCGCCGTTTATAGAATTTACAAACAATGCCATTTATCTTGAAGATGAAGAAATGGCCATCATTCGATTGGGGCGCGAGGTAAAAGTCAGAAAAATCAAAGACGATAAACTTGTTGCCCCTTATATACATGAACTTCAATTAAATCTTGAACAAATAGAAAAAGGAGGGTACGAGCACTTTATGCTCAAGGAAATCTTCGAGCAGCCTTCGGTTATTAAAGACACATACCGAGGTAGATTACTTGCTGATCAAGGCATTGTAAAGCTCGGCGGTCTTGAGGATTATATTGAAAAATTCATCAACGCAGACCGAATTATTATAGTGGCCTGCGGAACTTCTTGGCATGCTGGTTTAGTGGCTGAATATATTTTTGAGGACTTGGTACGCATTCCTGTTGAAGTGGAATACGCTTCAGAATTCCGCTACCGCAATCCAGTTATTTCAGAAAAAGATGTAGTTATTGCCATTTCACAAAGTGGCGAAACCGCCGATACTTTGGCGGCCATAAAATTGGCGAAGCAAAAAGGCGCCTTCGTATATGGTATCTGCAACGTTGTGGGATCTACCATTTCAAGGGAAACCCACAGCGGAACTTACACCCACGCCGGACCAGAAATTGGTGTGGCATCAACAAAAGCATTCACCACACAAATTACCGTTTTGACGATGATTGCCTTGCGCTTGGCAAAAGCAAAAGGAACCATTTCAAAACGAGATTTCATGCTTTATTTGCATGAGTTGGAACTTATTCCAAGTCACGTAGAGGAAGCTTTAAAAACCGATGACAAAATAAAGGAAATCGCTGAAGTATTTAAGGACGTCCATAATTTCCTATACTTGGGAAGAGGTTACAACTTTCCCGTTGCTTTGGAAGGTGCACTGAAACTAAAGGAAATTTCATACATCCACGCTGAAGGCTATCCAGCAGCCGAAATGAAACACGGCCCAATAGCGCTTATAGACGAACAGATGCCAGTGGTAGTAATAGCTATAAATAGCAATCACTATGACAAAGTAGTGAGCAACATCCAAGAAATTAAATCGCGAAAGGGAAAAATTATTGCTGTAGTTTCCAAAGGAGATACCGTGGTTCGGGAAATGGCAGATTATGTTATGGAGGTGCCACACACCCCGGAAGCTTTGACGCCTTTAGTAACCACTATCCCGCTCCAACTCTTATCGTATCACATTGCGGTTAAGCTAGGCAGAAATGTGGACCAGCCAAGAAATTTGGCGAAGTCGGTTACTGTGGAATAGTTTCGGTTGCAGGTCAAAATAAAACTTTTTATTTTAAAAAAAGTCAAGTTTCAAGCCGCCCTGTTTCAGTTTATATAGTTCCAAGAAATCCTGGGTTGTATATCATTTTAAATTGATACTTTTATGAAAATGAAAGTCATCAACCTCATTTCCGGCCCGCGAAATCTTTCCACGGCACTTATGTATTCCTTTGCGCAGCGCGCAGACATGACGGTTTTGGACGAACCTTTTTATGGGTTTTACCTTCAAAATGCTTCATTGAAAAACGAGCATCCTTCACAAAAGGTAATTCTGCAAACCATGGAATTAAAGGAGGAAAAGGTTGTAGAGGGAATAAATTTCATTTCAAAAAAGAAACATGTTTTTGTAAAGGGCATGGCGCATCATTATTTGACCGAAACGCCCAATTTTATTTTGGATTGGGAAAATGTTATCCTCATTCGCCATCCAAAAAAACTGATTGCCTCCTTTTCCAAAGTAATCCACACCCCCACTTTAAATGATATTGGCATCAAAAAAGCCTCGGAATTGTTTTTATTTCTGAAGAAAAACCACAAAACGCCACTAATAATAGATAGTGACGAACTTCTGAAAAATCCCGAATCCTATTTGAAAAAGCTATGCGGTTTATTAGACATCCCTTTTTCGGAAAAAATGCTGTCTTGGAAAAAGGGCGGCATCCCGGAAGATGGCATTTGGGCGAAACACTGGTATGGAAATGTCCACAACTCTGAAGGATTTGCAATTCAAAAAAGCAGCTCACAGCCATTGCCGAAACATTTGGAACCCTTGCTGGAAAAAGCATTGGTTTATTATGAAACTTTAAAAAATAATATACTTACCGCATGATTTATTGCGAACGCTCATTTCCTGCAAGGTTTCAAAAACCTTGTAGGTATTTATAGAGAAATAGGCTAGCCCTACAAGTTCAGAAAAGACCTTGCAGGATTTTCCTAAACTTTTAAAACCATAACCCATCAACTGAAAAAAATGCTTCAAAAATTCAACCCCAAGAACGATAACATCCAAGTTTTTATAAAAGACAAAATATATCCGCGAAGCGAAGCAAAGGTCTCGGTTTTTGATAGCTCGGTTCAGGGTGGCGATGCCGTGTGGGAAGGTTTACGGGTGTATCCCGAAGGAATTGTCTGTCTCGACAAACATTTAACCCGCTTGCACGAATCGGCAAAAACATTGGCCTTTGTAGATATTCCTTCAAAAGAATTCATCAAAACAGCAATCAAACAAACCCTTGACGCCAACGGGATGACAGACGATGTTCACATCCGTTTGACTTTGACCCGTGGCGAAAAAATTACCAGCGGAATGGATCCACGTTTAAATCAAAACGGATCTTGCTTGATAGTTTTGGCAGAATGGAAACCATTGGTATACAACAACGACCATGGTATAAAAGTAATAAGTACCAGCCAGCGTAGAAATTCGCCACAATTTTTGGACAGTAAAATTCACCATAATAATCTGCTCAATAATATTATCGCAAAAATACAGGCCAACGTGGCTGGAAAAGATGCTGGTTTAATGCTGGACGATCGCGGCTTTATAGCCGAACTGAACGGCAGTAATCTCTTTATGGTGAAAAACGGAAAAGTTTCTACACCTTATGGACATGCGTGTTTGCCTGGAATTACAAGAAATTCTGTGATTGAAATGTGTCAGAAAAACAACATCGAAATTTCTGAAGCAGATATTACACTTTCTCAATTTTACAATGCCGACGGGGTGTTTGCAACGGGAACAATGGGCGAACTTACACCCGTTGTGGAAATTGACGGTCGGACTGTTTCAAAAGACGATACACTTCAAAAAAGAATAATTGAGTTGTTTAAAAATCATGTTAGGAGTTTGTGCGAATCCCTTTCATAAACATTACTGGCTTATCTTCCACAGAATTTCAAATTCGAAAAAAACTCCGAATTTTTTAAAGATTGGGGTTGCAAATTTCATTCAGAAAAAACTATCTTTGCACCGTTCAAAACAGGGGTGGTTTATTCGCCCTTAGATAACTAAAAAATAAACAGTTACTCATGTCACAAAGTACAGGAAAAGTTGCACAGATTATTGGCCCGGTAGTTGACGTTGCGTTTGAAAGCGGATCGGAACTTCCAAAAATATACGACTCGTTGGAAGTAAACAACCACGGAAACCTACTGATTCTTGAGGTTCAATCACACATTGGCGAAAATATGGTACGTACCATTTCGATGGATTCTACCGATGGTTTAAGCCGTGGTGTAGATGCCGTAGCTACAGGAGCTCCAATCCAAATGCCGATAGGCGACGATATTTACGGTCGACTTTTCAACGTAATTGGTGATGCAATTGACGGAATTGGAAACCTACCAAAATCGGGTGACAATGGACTTCCTATTCACCGTGATGCTCCAAAATTTGAAGATCTTTCAACTTCTACCGAAGTACTTTTCACCGGTATTAAAGTAATCGATCTTATCGAGCCTTATGCAAAAGGTGGTAAAATTGGTCTTTTCGGTGGTGCAGGTGTTGGTAAAACAGTACTTATTCAAGAGTTGATTAACAATATTGCGAAAGGCCACGGTGGTCTTTCAGTATTCGCTGGTGTAGGTGAACGTACTCGTGAGGGTAATGACTTGCTTCGCGAAATGCTTGAGTCTGGTATTATAAAATACGGTGATGATTTTATGCACTCCATGGAAAATGGCGGATGGGATCTTTCAAAAGTGGACAAAAAAGTGATGAAAGAATCGAAAGCTACTTTCGTATTCGGACAGATGAACGAACCACCTGGAGCACGTGCACGTGTGGCACTTTCAGGTTTGACCATTGCTGAATATTTCCGTGATGGAGCTGGCGAAGGACAAGGAAAAGATGTACTTTTCTTCGTAGATAACATTTTCCGTTTTACACAAGCGGGTTCTGAGGTATCTGCACTACTTGGACGTATGCCTTCAGCGGTGGGTTACCAACCAACTTTGGCAACAGAGATGGGTACGATGCAGGAACGAATTACTTCAACCAAAAGAGGTTCCATTACATCGGTACAGGCGGTTTATGTACCTGCAGATGATTTAACGGATCCGGCACCGGCAACAACCTTTGCCCACTTGGATGCTACAACCGTACTTTCACGTAAAATTGCGGAGCTTGGTATTTACCCTGCGGTAGATCCTTTGGATTCTACTTCACGTATCCTAAGCGAAGCTATTCTTGGAAAAGAACATTACGGCTGTGCACAACGCGTAAAGGAGCTTTTGCAACGTTATAAAGAATTACAGGATATTATTGCCATTCTTGGGATGGAAGAACTTTCTGAAGAAGATAAAATGGCAGTAGGTCGCGCGCGTCGTGTACAGCGTTTCCTTTCCCAGCCTTTCCACGTAGCAGAACAATTTACAGGTATTCCTGGAGTTTTGGTTGATATTAAAGAAACTATCAAAGGTTTCAACATGATTATGGACGGCGAATTGGATCACCTTCCAGAAGCAGCCTTCAACCTTAAAGGAACTATCGAGGAAGCAGTAGCCGCTGGCGAGAAAATGCTTGCTGAAGCTTAAAATAGTAATTAGAAGTTAGTATTGAGTATTTAGACTTTACTCAATACTAATTTCTCAATACTCAATACTAAAAATATGTACTTAGAAATAGTAACCCCAGAAGCATCATTAGTTGCCGGAGAAGTAGAAAGCATAACCGTTCCGGGTGTAGAAGGCGAATTTCAAATGCTAAACCACCACGCTCCTATTGTTTCTGTATTGCAAGAAGGAAAAGTGAAATTTAAAGGCAATCCCACCATAGCGGAAGCCTTTCAGAAGAAATTCACTCAAGAAGATGGAAAGTGGGTCCTTCATATTTCTGGCGGAACCGTAGAGTGCAATAACAATCGTGTGATCGTTTTGGCCGACTAAATAACTTTTTCCATTAAAATATTTAAAAATGCTTCCTCTCTTGGAAGCATTTTTTATTTTTGGAGATATAATAAGGAGATGGAACAAAATGAAATAATGATTTCCCAAGGCAATCGTCCGTGGTGGCAGATAATTCTCGCCGCCATTTTTTTTACGGGAATGATTATTTTTTTATATCGTTTCTTCATCACTTTTAATATTTACGGCCCAGAGAAAAAAATTAAAGATTCATTTCGCTTATTGCAATTGGCAATTTTTCTTTTTGCAGGCGGAGTTAGCTTTTCTCTAGTCCGTGATTATTACTTCAATTTTAAAGAAAATAAATACAAGATTTTATTCTGTGTAGGCCCAGTAAAAATAGGAAGCTGGAAGAAGTTTGAAAACTTAGGATATATCTCGGTATTTAAGAATAGTAGGGATATTTTTGAAATAAATCTGTGGTACAATAAAAACAGGCACTTCAATATTTCAAATTATACAAAAGAAGTTAATGCTCTTTTTGCGGGGGAAAAATTAGCGAAAAAACTCAATATTAATTTTCTTGATGCTACGGATCCACATCATTCAAAATGGGTTGAGATTTTAAATACTTAAAGTTATATTAATACAGTCATAACAATCACGTGGAGATTTGTAAATTTACATGTTGATGAAAAATATGCAGCTACAGGAGATAGAAAGGGTAGAAACCATTACCAAGGAAGATTTTCTAAAAAATTATTTTAAGCCCCAAAAACCTGTCGTTATTGAAAGGTTTATTGAGGACTGGCCTGCTTTTACCAAATGGGACCTTAATTATATGGCCCATGTTGCTGGAGATACAATGGTCCCACTCTATGATAATCGTCCAGTGAGCCATGAAGACGGTTTCAACGAACCGCACGCCAAGATGAAAATGCGAGATTATGTGGAACTTCTGAAAAAGGAGCCTACAAAATACCGAATCTTTCTTTGGAACATTTTAAAGGAAGTTCCTCAACTTCAAAAAGATTTTAAATATCCAGATTTTGGACTGAAATTAATGAAAGGCCTACCAATGCTTTTCTTCGGCGGGAAGGATTCATACACTTTTATGCATTACGATATCGATCTGGCTAATATTTTTCATTTCCATTTCCAAGGAAAAAAAGAAGTGATCCTTTTTGACCAAAAGCAGAATGATTACTTATATAAAATTCCACATTCCTTAATTACTCGTGAAGATATAGACTTCCACAATCCCGATTACGAAAAATGGCCCGCTTTGAAAAAAGCAAAAGGCTACACTGCTAACTTAGAGCATGGCAATGTTTTGTATATGCCCGAAGGCTATTGGCACTATATGCGCTATTTAACCCCAGGGTTTTCAATGAGTCTGCGCGCTATTCCGCATAATCCAAAAAATTTGGCGAAAGCAGTTTACAACATTGCAGTTATGCGTTATTTTGATCAGTTTATGCGAAAATTAAAAGGGCAGGATTGGATTGATTGGAAAAATGAAAAGGCAATTGTACGCAGCAACAAAATGCTTTAATTCCAAGAAATACTAGAAAATGGGAAAAGGCTTCTTTTAAACGTATTCCTTAACAAGACCTATTAGCGTATTGGCGTCCTGTTCTCCACTTTGGCGCCATTTCATCTCGCCTTCCTTGTAAATCATTAATGTGGGCAAGCCTTTTACCCGAAGTGCTTCGGCTAGTTCCTTATTTTTTTCCACATCAATTTTTATCACCCGAGCCTTGTCTCCCAAAGCAGCCGCAACATCGCGTAATACGGGGTGCATTCCCTTGCAGGCGTCATCCCATTCTGCATAAAAGTCCAGCAGTACAGGGATTCGTGTTTCAATTAATTCTCCAAATTTTGACATGTGTCTATAGTGTTTCTTGAACAATTGTATTACAAATATAACATTTCCCGAATATTATACGGTATTGCGTTTCTTTTTAAGTTGAATAACAGTTATTTCGGGCCAAATACCAACACGGCCCGGATATCCCAAAAATCCAAAACCACGATTTACATTAATATATCTTCCAAATTCCTTATAAATTCCGGCCCAGTTTTTATACCTGTATTTCACGGGGCTCCATTTAAACCAGCCCGGTATTTCAATACCAAACTGCATTCCATGCGTATGCCCGCTCAATGTAAGATGAAAATTGCGCGGATCTTCTTTCACTTGGGCTTGCCAATGCGAAGGATCATGGCTCATTAAAATCTTAAAGTCCTTTTCTGAAATTCCCTCGCTGGCCTTATCAAGGTCGCCAGCTTTTTTAAAACCGCCGGCGCCCCAATTTTCAACACCTACCAAGGCAATTTTTTCACCGTTGCGTTCCAAATACCTATTTTCGTTCAACAATAAGTCCCACCCCATTTCTCTTTGAATATTTTTTAACTGTTGAAGGTTTTCGGCCTGGGCGGTTGCACTTTCCCAAGAAACATAATCGCCATAGTCGTGGTTTCCCAATACCGAAAAAACACCGTCCGGTGCTTTTAATGTTGAAAATAAATTCTTCCAATCCTTCATTTCGTGGGCCACATTATTTACCAAATCGCCCGTAAAAAGAATAACGTCACTATTCTGTTCATTGGCTAGATTTACAGCATATTCTACCTTGTGATGGTTGTCAAAACTGCCGCTGTGGATATCGCTCAATTGAGTAATTGTGTATCCGTCAAAAGCCTCTGGCAAATCCGCAAATTCCAGGGCGTATTTTAATACTTTGTAATTGTATTTTCCTTGAATCATTCCGTAAATCAAGGATGCAAAAGGAATAGCCGCAATTCCGAGCGCCACTGTGCTGACAAATTTTCTCCGGGAAGGCATATAAAAAGCTTGATCGCTTCCCGCAACCTTAATAAATATTCCCACAAAAAATCGGATAATATCTTCCCCAAACATAAAAATAACGAGCAATAACTTAGGGACGAAAACAGCTAGAAAAAATCCGAAGAAATACATTTTTGGAGGCTCCATCATTTTTGCTGAACCCAAAAAAGAGAGTTCATAAATTAATCCGGCCAAAACTGCCAACGAAATGAAAATATATAATCCATGAAGCCACGGATTTTTAGCCAAGGTTTTTACTGCTTGAAATGCGTAAATATCAACAAGAATGTAAAGGATTATAAAAATGAACCAGCGCATAGTATAGAAAGAATTTTTAAAGATAGCTTGATTTAAAAAACTGAAACGCAACTTCACTTTATTTTAACGGTTTTAGTATCTTTTCATAATATAACCAGTAAAGTATTTAAAAATCCCGCACTATTAAAAAAATGGGTACATAAAATATTAAAATGAAAAAAACTCTTTTCACAGTTGCCATTCTTAGCTGTCTCAGCCTATTTTCTCAAAATAAAGATTTCACTCAATTTGTAAACCCATTTGTCGGCACAGATAAAATGGGACACACCTTTCCGGGAGCCACGGCCCCTTTTGGAATGGTGCAGTTGAGTCCGCAGACCAATTTCCAGACTATGTATCAGGAAGACGGAAGCTACAACCCGAAAACCTATGCTTATTGTGCCGGTTATCAATATGCAGATTCCACGATAATCGGGTTTTCACACACCAATTTTAGCGGAACAGGACATTCTGATTTGGGTGATTTTTTGGTGATGCCGACAGTTGGGAAATTGGTTTTAGATCCCCTGAAAACGGAGAAAGGCGAAAAAGGTTTCGTTTCTTCATTTTCACATAAAAACGAAATGGCTTCGCCGGGTTATTACAAAGTAAAACTGGACGACTATAATATTACGGCAGAACTTACCGCTAGTGACCGTGTTGGTTTTCATCAATACACTTTTCCGAAAAGCAAGGAGGCGCACATAATTTTGGATATGGTTTACAATGTTTACGGCTACGATGATAAAAATGTGTGGACTTTTGTTCGCGTTGAAAACGATTCAACCGTAAGCGGTTATCGGCAAACTCACGGTTGGGCGCGTACGCGAACAGTTTATTTTGTGATGGAATTTTCAAAACCTTTCAAAAGTTACGGCCACAAAAAATATGATAAAAACAAATACAACGGGTTTTATAGAAAATTCAATGAAGAAGAAAATTTCCCGGAAATGGCTGGAAAAGACATTCGCGCCTATTTCAATTTTGATACAGAAGAAAATGAAAAGATTTCAATAAAATTTGCGCTTTCCTCGGTGAGTACCGAAGGCGCGATGAAAAATCTGAAAGCAGAAATTCCGCATTCGGATTTTGAAAAAACCAAAGCCGAAACCCAACAAAAATGGAACGACGAGCTTTCAAAAATTGAAGTAAAATCTATTACACCCGAAGATAAAATCACTTTTTACACTGCTCTTTATCACACTATGCTCAGCCCAATAGTTTACGAAGATGTGGACGGAAAATACCGTGGCTTAGATCAAAATATCCACACTTCGGATGGATTTACAAATTATACCATTTTCTCGCTGTGGGATACATATCGCGCGCTGCATCCGCTTTTCAACATAATCCATCCAAAGCGGAACAATGATATGATTAAAAGTATGCTCGCACACCACGACCAAAGCGTTCATCATATGTTGCCCATTTGGAGCCATTACGCCAATGAAAATTGGTGCATGATTGGGTATCACGCCACCTCCGTAATTGCAGATGCCGTGGCAAAAAACGTGGGCGATTTTGATAAAAAACATGCGTTGGAAGCTGCAATAAATACTTCAAATGTTGATTATTTTGACGGTATTGGCGAGTATAAAAAAATGCATTTTGTGCCCGAAGACAAAAGCGATGCTTCGGTTTCAAAAACCTTGGAATACGCCTATGACGATTGGTGCATTGCGCAGATTGCGAAAAGTGTTGGCAACGCAGAAGCTGAAAAGGAATATTTGAAGCGTTCGGAATATTTCAAAAACGTTTATGATCCTTCAATCGGGTATATGCGGCCAAAACTTTCCGATGGAAAATTCAGAAAGGAATTTGACCCGCTAGACACACACGGGCAAGGTTTCATTGAAGGCAACGCTTGGAATTACGGGCTTTATGTGCCGCAGAATTTAGATGAAATGATAGAAATGATGGATGGAAAAGAACGTTTCAGCAAACATTTGGATTCACTTTTTACTATGGAACTTGACGATAAATACATCGAAAAAAATGAGGACATAACCCGGGATGGCATTATGGGCAATTATGTGCAAGGAAATGAACCCGGCCATCATATACCGTATTTATATAATTGGACGGGAAAAGATTACAAAACGCAGGAACGCGTGCGTATAATTATGGACAAAATGTATGGCAGCAAACAAGACGGCCTTTGTGGAAATGATGATGCCGGACAAATGAGTGCTTGGTATATTTTCAGTGCCTTGGGCTTTTATCCCGTAATTCCAGGCTCCCAAAATTACGCCTTGGGAAGTCCTTTGGTTGAAGAGGCAATTTTAAGTTTAGACAATGGCAATTCTGTAAAAATTATAGCGAAGAATCAAAGCAAGAAAAATATTTATGTGAAAAGTGTTTCTGTAGATGGAAAAAAGCTGGACAGAAATTATTTGACCTACGATGAAGTCACAAAAAGCAAAGAAATCGTTTTTGAAATGACCAATAAACCAAAGAAATAATACTATGAAACGCAGAAAATTCATCCAAAATGCTTCGCTTTCCACCTTTGGAATTGCAGCTGGAACTTCACTTTTTGCTTCGGAAAAAAATATTCTTTCTTCCGAAGAAAAATCATTTTCCATTGAAACTGCCAATTTCCCATTGGTAATCGCCACTTGGAACGTAAAAGAAAGTACAGCTGAAGCTTGGCGGGTTTTGCATGAAGGAAATTCTGCACTGGAAGCCATTGAAAAAGGCTGTATGATTGAGGAAGCCAACGCCGAAGGCCAATCAGTAGGTATTGGCGGTTTGCCAGATCGAGATGGAAACGTAACGTTGGATGCATGCATTATGGATAGTAAAGGCAATTACGGTGCGGTGGTTTATCTTCAAAATATAATGCACCCAATTTCTGTTGCGCGCAAAGTGATGGAAGATACACCGCACGTTATTTTGGCGGGGAAAGGCGCTGAACAATTTGCATATGCAGAAGGTTTTGAAAAAACAGATTTACTAACGGAAGCTTCAAAAAAGGCTTGGGAAGAATGGAAAAAAACTTCGGAATATAAACCCATTATCAACATTGAAAACCATGACACTATTGGGATGCTTGCCATTGATAAAAACGGCGATATTTCTGGCGGCTGCACAACAAGCGGACTTGCATATAAAATGGCAGGACGCGTTGGTGATTCGCCAATTATTGGTTCGGGACTTTTTATTGACAACGAAATTGGTGGCGCAACCGCAACTGGTTTGGGCGAAGAGGTTTTAAAAACCGTAGGCAGTTTTTTGATTGTTGAATTGATGCGCCAAGGAAAAACACCGCAAGAAGCCTGCGAAGAGGCTATTGGTAGAATTATTAAAAAGAACCCTGATTTCAAGGATTTCCAAGTTGGCTACATAGCAGTAAACAAAAAGGGTCAAACGGGCTACTATTCCATTCACGACGGATTTTCGATTACGAAATTTCAAGACAATAAAAACGAAAATATTCCCTCAGATTTTTATGATAAAAAATAAATATCCTTTGCATTCTCTGCAGTAAATTTTAACGGCAAAAGAAACAATAGTATCCACAGAATCAATAGCATCAATTAAAAATGACCGAAAAAAAATCCTTCCGTTCCGCATTTATTACCGTTACCGTGCTTTTTTTTCTTTGGGGGTTTATTACCGTTTTGGTAGATAGTCTGGTTCCGCGTTTAAAAGACGTTTTTGAACTTACATATTTTCAGGCGGGCTTGGTACAGTTCGCTTTCTTTTTGGCCTATTTGGTGATTTCCGTTCCATCTGGGGCTTTATTGTCAAGAATCGGTTACAAAAAAGGAATTATCGTAGGTTTAATTACAATGGCAATCGGTTGTCTGCTTTTTTATCCCGCCGCTTCTCAAAGGGAATTTTGGATTTTTTTAGTTGCATATTTTACACTTGCGGGCGGTATTACAGTTTTGCAAGTTGCCGCCAATCCATATGTTTCTGTTTTGGGAAGTGAAGATGGCGCTTCAAGTAGATTAAATCTTTCACAAGCTTTCAACTCATTGGGAACGGCAATTGCACCTTTAATCGGGGCTTCATTTTTATTGAGTGACACCATCAAGTCTTCAACGGAAATTTTAGATTTAACCGATAATGATCGAGGCACGTATTACATTTCCGAAGCGTCAGCGATACAAACGCCCTTTCTTTTTATTGCAGCCTTTATTGGGTGTTTGGCGCTCTTATTCCTTTTTATAAAACTTCCCAAGATATTGGAGAAAAGTCCTGTTGGAGGCTACGGAAAATTGCTTAAAAATAAAATAGTAATGCTCGGCGCGCTGGGTATTTTCGTTTATGTAGGTGCTGAAGTTGCTATAGGTAGTTATTTGGTGAATTATTTTCTCAGCATGAATCTTACTGAAGTTATTATGGAAAACTCAACCATGAAATATATTGCCGAACACCTTCTGAACACCGATTTGAATACCATCGATAACAAAGCAATTGTAGGCGCATTCGTAGTTTTCTATTGGAGCGGCGCAATGGTTGGAAGGTTCATTGGCGCTTACCTTACAAAAATAACCCAGCCTGCAAAAGTACTTTCCGTCTTTGCATCTTTGGCAGTTTTTATGCTTTTTATTTCCATGAATACCGATGGGCTGACAGCCATGTGGTCCATTTTGGCCGTGGGCTTCTTTAACTCCATTATGTTTCCCACCATCTTCGCATTGACCATCGATGGCTTGGGAGATCTAAAACCACAAGCTTCCGGCTTGCTTTGTATGGCAATTGTTGGTGGCGCTGTAATTCCGCCAGCATACGGGTTTTTAACTGACAATGTAGGTTTCAAGGTGGCTCTAATCTTAATAATTGCTTGCTATGGCTACATTATTTTCTTCGGAATGAAAAAAGGAAAATTCTTGAATATTTCAGCAAAAATTCAGTAAAAATTCATAGCTTTAAATTAACAATGGGATAAAATCCCAGAGAAAAAAGAAGATTACTTTTGAAAAGGTAATTACCGAATTGAATTCAATTCAATTCAAAATTGAAAAGAAAGGCCGCTTTTGAGGAGGAGCGGCTTTTTTCTTTTTATTGTGCGAAGATAATTTCGCCCGAACTTTCCTGATCTTTAAATTTCATCACCAAATCCAAAGCATCCGGGATTACATCGCTACAGCAGATAATCAACGATCCTTTTTTGGCGTTGTTTACAGCATGTGTAATCGCTTCTTTTTCTGAAGGTATAATGGTTGTTTTTTTATTTGGATCTTTCATTTTAATACCATCGTTCAGCATTCTTATGAGATCTTCTTCCGATTTTCCGCGCAGGTTTTTATCCTGCCGAATGATTATTTCATCAAACATTTCGGCGGCGATGCTTCCCAATTCATTGGTATCTTCTTCCCTTCTATCGCCCACCCCGGCTATAATTCCAATTTTTTCGGTTGCCTCTATGGAGGCAATAAATTTTTGAAGTGCACGCATTCCAGCCGGATTATGTGCATAATCAAGCAAAATGCTGAAGTTTTCAAACTGGAAAAGATTCAGCCTTCCAGGGGTTTGTGAAGCCGAAGGGATAAAGGTTTCCAAAGCTATTTTCATATCCTCGATGCCAATTCCACGAACATTCGCTGCAATTATTGCTGGTAAGATATTTTGAATCATAAACTCTGCCTTCCCTCCAAATGTAAGCGGAATATTTTCGGCTTTCATAACACGCATTTTCCAAGTACCACGGCACAGCGTTACATAACCGTCTTCATAAATAGCTGTAATGCCGCCCATTTTTTGAAGCGCCTTAATACGCGGGTTTTCCTCATCCATAGAGAAAAGTGCGAGATTGCAATTGATGGACCTGCGCATCTCGTAAACCAAATCGTCATCGGCGTTTAAAATTGCATAACCATTGGGCAAAACAGTTTCCGGCAATACCCCTTTAACCTTTGCCAGTTGTTCTATAGTATGAATTCCCTTCAGTCCAAGATGGTCTGCGGCAACATTGGTGACAATTGCTACATCGCAGTTTTTAAATCCAAGACCAGCTCTCAAAAGACCTCCGCGAGCACATTCCAAAACTGCAAAATTTACGGTGGGATCTTTTAGTACAAATTCTGCACTGGCCGGGCCGGTACAATCTCCCTTCATCAACAATCTATTTTGGATATACACCCCATCACTGGTTGTATATCCAACACGGTGCCCTTTCATTTTTGCCATGTGAGCAATAAGTCGGGTAGTCGTGGTTTTTCCATTGGTTCCGGTAACTGCAATTATGGGAATTCTTCCCGTATCGCCCTGCTGTGGAAATAATTTATCCACAACGGGAGCTGCAACATTTCTGGGCAAACCTGTGGTTGGGGCCAAATGCATTCTAAATCCGGGCCCCGCATTTACTTCCAAAACAGCACCTCCCGTATCCGGTAAGGGCTGACTGATATCAGTGGTCATAATATCGATTCCACAGATATCGAGGTCAATTATTTTTGAAATTCGTTCGGCCATGGAAACATTTGAAGGATGGACAATATCGGTAACATCCTCGGCCGTTCCGCCTGTACTTAAATTGGCCGTGTCCTTTAAAAGAACCCGCTCCCCTTTCGGAATTATTGAGTCTTCATTATATCCATTTCCTGCAAGTATGGTTTTCGTTAAATCGTTAATGGTGATTTTTGTAAGAACATTTTCATGCCCATAACCGCGGCGAGGGTCTTTATTAACCTCATCAACCAATTGTTTTACAGTAGATTTCCCATCGCCAATTACGTGTGCCGGCGTTCGTTTGGCTGCGGCTACCAAAACATTGTTTATAACAAGCAGACGGTAATCTTCGCCGGTGATATATTTTTCGATAATTACTTTTGGGGAAACAATTTTAGCAGCGTGAAAGGCTACCAAAGCATCTTCATAATTTCTAACATTCACAGTAATTCCGCGGCCGTGGTTTCCACCCACAGGTTTTACCACCAATGGGAACCCAACATACCTACAAGCCTCTTCAAGGCTGGATTCCTTGGAAATTATATCTCCCTTGGGAACTTCAATTTCTGCTTGTTCCAGTAGGAATTTTGTATCTTCCTTATCGCAGGCCAGTTCAACCCCAATACTACTGGTTTCACTGGTAACGGTAGCTTGGATTCTTTTTTGGTTTGCGCCGTATCCCAATTGGCAAAGGGAATATTTATTCAATCTAATCCATGGAATCCCCCTGCTTTCGGCTTCTTCAACAATGGAGCCTGTGCTAGGCCCAAGACGTTCTTCCTCACGCAGTTCGCGCATTTTTTGAATATCTTCTTCCAGATTATACTCAGCACCCGCAATCAATGCTTCACAAATACTGACAGCAGCGGAAGCAGCATAACGCCCCACGGTTTCTTCAATATAGGAAAACACTACGTTGTAAACCCCTTTTTCACCATAATCGCGGGTTCTTCCAAAACCGGTATCCATATCGGCCAAGGTTTGTAGTTCAAGTGCAATATGTTCTATTATATGGCCCATCCAAGTGCCTTCATCCACTCTTTGGAAAAATCCGCCCGGTGCACCCACAGAGCATCTATGACTGTAAATAGTAGGAAACATTGCCTTAAGCCTATCGCTGAACCCTTCAATTTTATTGGAAGGAAGTTCTTCCATTTCTTCCAGATCCAAGACCATTACAATTAATTTATGACGTCGTACAGACCAGTAATTTGGCCCGCGCATGGCGTTTATTTCTCTTATTCTCATAGGTTGGCGAATTTCTTTGTTAAGATCGAATTTGATAAATATATGATTAATTTTTATAACAATTAGTGTATTTTTGCCATCAAATCAAATAAATTCATGAGCGTAAAAGGAACACTTATCCCCATAGGTGGAAACGAAGACAAAGGAATTGAAAAGAGCGAAATTTACACGCTCGAGTATATAGAAGAAGGCATCCTAAGCCGTGTGGTAAAGGAAAGTGGGGGGAAGGAAGCGATTATCGTAATCATCCCGACAGCTTCGAGTATTCCCAATGAAGTGAGTGAAAATTACCTTCGTGCATTTAAAAAATTGGGTTGTGAAAATGTGCATGTTATGGATATTCGCAACCGTGAACAATCTGAAGACCCCTCCTTTATTTCCTTGATGAAAAAAGCGAATTGCGTTATGTTTTCTGGTGGCGACCAATCTAAAATAGTTCAATATATAGGGGGAACGAAACTTCACAAAATTATTCTGGACCGTTATAAAAATGAAAGTTTCGTTATTGCAGGAACCAGCGCTGGGGCCATGTGCATGTCGAGCGAAATGATAACCGGTGGCAGCGGAAAGGAAGCATTCATAAAAGGTGCCGTAGGAATGGGGAAAGGAATGGGCTTTATTCCGAACCTGATTATTGACTCCCATTTTATCCGCCGTGGACGTTTTGGAAGGCTCGCCGAAGCTGTTGCACGATTTCCAAAACTAATTGGGATTGGCCTTGCCGAAGACACAGGTTTGGTTATAAAAAAATGCAATATGGTTGAAGTAATTGGCTCCGGAATGGTCATTCTTTTTGATCCGCGCAAATTAAAGCACAACAATCAAGCTGTGGTAGAAGATGGAACACCAATGTCCCTCACCAATCTAAAAACCCATATTCTTGCCCATGGCGATAGACTGGATATTAAAAAGAAAAAAGTGAAAATTTCCCCTATCCATATTGAAATGAGGGATGTGGAAGCTTTGTAGCAAATCAATCTTTATAAATCCCAATTTCCTTTCTTCCTTCTGAAGTTTTACAAGCACGGTACATTCCCTCAGTGTTAAAGGTCATGGCAATATTTCCTTTGGCATCAACGGCAATCAGGCCTCCGTCGCCGCCTAATTCTAAAACTCTTTTGTTTATTACTTCTTGAGTGGCTTCTTCCAAAGTCATTCCCTTGTATTCCATCAAACAGGAAACATCATAAGCCACCACGCCGCGAATAAAAAATTCGCCGCTACCAGTGCAACTTACGGCGCAGGTTTTATTGTTGGCGTAATTTCCAACACCAATCATCGGGCTATCTCCAATACGGCCCCATTTTTTGTTGGTCATTCCCCCTGTTGAGGTTGCTGCGGCAATATTTCCTTCCTTATCGCAGGCCACGGCCCCTACGGTTCCAAATTTCCCTTCCTTTTTCATGCTGTGGTCCAGCTCAAATTTATCACTGTCCTTTATATTCTGCCATTGCTCATATCGGTGTGCGTCATAAAAATAATCTGGGTTTTCCAGTTTGTAACCGTTTTGTTTTGCGAAACGCATTGCGCCTTCCCCAGCTAGAAAAACGTGATCGCTTTTTTCCATTACATCCCTGGCGAGAGAAACAGGGTTTTTTATTCCTGTGATCAATGAAACTGCGCCAGCTTGTAAATTTTTTCCTTCCATAATAGCAGCGTCCATTTCATGTGTGCCATCATTTGTAAAAACGCTTCCTTTGCCCGCATTAAAAAGTGGCGAATCTTCCAAATGATTAACGGCAGTCTGCACTGCATCGAGCGAAGTGCCTTCCTTTTCCAAAATGGCGTAGCCCTTTTCAAGCGCTTCATCCAAAGCAGTTTTGTACATTTCCTCCTTTTCCGGCGTCATCAAACCTTTCACCAAAGTTCCAGCACCACCGTGGATTACCATTGAAAATTTATTCATTTTTTCTAAATTATTTATTGTGACAAAAGTACACTTTGGTTTTAAATAATTATGTGAAAAGGCCTAACAGGTTTTCAAAACCTGTTAGGCCTAAATCTGTTATTTCTTTTTCACAGAAAACCGTTCATTTCTGAAGTGTTCTTTTTATTTTTGAAAACAAGAGCAGTGTCCGTTCGAGCGCAGTCGAGAACTTCATTTTTAATATGTCTGCTTCAATAACCCCTCGATGTAGTTTATGCTGAGCGCAGCCGAAGCACTCGAGGAACCATTCAGAATAAAACAAAGCCTATGCCCACCCAAAAACGTCTTTTTCTTCTTGATGCTTACGCCCTAATTTTCCGTGGGTATTACGCGCTTATAAAAAACCCAACCATAAACAGTAAAGGGCAGGATACTTCTGCCGTCTTGGGATTTATGAATTCCCTTTTCGACGTGATCCGCCGCGAGCGCCCGGACCATCTTGCCGTATGTTTTGACAAAGATGGAAGCGCCGAGCGGACCGAACTTTACCCTGATTATAAAGGAAATCGCGATGCCACGCCAGATGTTATAAAACAATCTATTCCCATTATTCAGGAAATAATTAAGGCCATGCACATTCCATGCGTTGAACTTTCCGGGTTGGAAGCTGACGATATTATCGGCACGCTTGCGCAACAGGCCGAAAAAGAGGGCTATCAGGTTTTTATGGTAACGCCCGATAAGGATTTTGGGCAATTGGTTTCAGAAAATATTTTTATGTACCGCCCCGCGCGAATGGGAAACGCCATTGAAATTTGGGGAATTCCCGAAGTACAGAAACGTTTTGGCGTGGAACGTCCCGAACAGGTAATTGACTATTTGGGAATGATGGGCGATGCCAGCGATAACATTCCTGGTCTGCCTGGTGTTGGTGAAAAAACAGCAAAAAAATTCATTGCTGAATTTGGCACCATGGAAAACTTATTGGCCAATACAGACAAGCTTAAAGGCGCCATGAAAACAAAAGTGGAAGCCAACGCTGAATTGGGAATGCTTTCCAAAAAACTCGCTACTATCTGCACAACCTGCGATGTCCTTTTCCACGAAAAAGATTACGAACTCTCCATGCCCGACGGCGAAAAAGTGCAGCAAATTTTTGAAGATCTGGAATTCAGAAGATTGAAAGATCAATTCCTGAAATTGTTTTCTGAAGAAGGTGCTTTGCAAAAAGTTACGCAGATTTCAAATTCCGAATCTGCACAAAAAAACACTAAAGCGGATGCCGGCAGCGGACAGTTTTCACTCTTTGGCGGAGATGCAGAAACTTCAGCTGAAATTGTAAATTACAATTCGAGAAACACTATTGAAAACTACGAGCATTTTTACCAAACCGTGCAACCTGGAATGGGTGCCAAACTGTTTCTTCAGAATTTAATGAAACAGGAAAGTGTGTGTTTTGACACGGAAACTACCAGCCTAAATCCACTGGAGGCCGAATTGGTTGGCATCGCTTTTTCATGGGAAAAAGGAAAAGGGTTTTATGTGCCTTTTCCCGAAGACAAATTGGGCGCGCAGGCGCTTATTGAATCGTTGCGCCCATTTTTTGAGGCCGAAAACATTCAAAAGATTGGCCAAAACCTGAAATACGATATTAAAGTCCTTATTAAATACGATATAAATGTAAAGGGAAAACTTTTCGATACCATGCTGGCGCACTACTTAATCAACCCAGATATGCGGCATAATATGGACGTACTGAGCGAAACCTACCTCAACTATACGCCGGTTTCCATTTCAGAATTGATTGGGAAAAAAGGCAAAAATCAATTAAATATGCGGGATATTCCTGTTGAAAAACAAACAGAATATGCCGTGGAAGATGCCGATGTTACACTTCAATTAAAAGAACATTTTGAAAACGAATTGGGCGAGGCCAATACCCAAAAACTTTTTGACGAAATTGAAGTTCCATTACTTCGCGTTTTGGCCGATATGGAAATGGAAGGCATCAATCTGGACGAGGATTTTCTAAAAAAGCTTTCCCAAGAATTGGATACCGATATTTTAAAACTGGAACAGCATATTTATGAGGAAGCTGGAGAGAATTTCAATATAGCTTCGCCGAAGCAATTGGGTGATATTCTTTTCGGAAAACTGAACCTTATTGAAAAACCTAAAAAAACCAAGACCGGGCAATATTCCACCGCAGAAGATGTGCTTTCGTATTTAGCAAAGGACCACAAAATAATTCGTGATGTATTGGAATATCGAGGACTTGCAAAGCTGAAAAGTACTTATGTGGATGCACTTCCGGGGCAAGTGGAAACTTCAACTGGCCGCGTGCACACAGATTATATGCAGACCGTGGCCGCTACGGGAAGATTGAGCAGTAATAATCCCAACCTTCAAAATATACCAATCCGTACCGAACGTGGCCGTGAAGTTCGTAAGGCTTTTATCCCAAGAAATGAGGATTATCTGTTGCTTTCGGCGGATTATTCGCAAATTGAATTGCGTATTATTGCAGCCCTGAGCGAGGAAGACACTATGATTGAAGCCTTTAAAAATGGCGAGGATATTCACGCCTCTACTGCTTCAAAAGTTTTTAATGTCCCTTTAAATGAAGTGACACGTGAGCAAAGAAGCAATGCCAAAACAGTGAACTTCGGGATTATTTACGGGGTTTCCGCTTTCGGCCTGAGCAATCAAACCGATCTTTCCCGTGGCGAAGCAAAGGATTTGATTGATACTTATTATAAAACCTATCCAAAACTTCGGAATTACATAAGCGAACAGATTCAGTTTGCGCGCGAAAATGGTTATGTACAGACCGTTTTGGGAAGAAGGAGATATTTAAAAGACATCAACGGAAGCAACCAAGTGGTCCGTGGCGCGGCGGAACGAAACGCCGTGAACGCACCAATACAGGGAAGTGCGGCAGACATTATTAAAATCGCGATGATAAACATTCACAAGAAATTGGAAGAAGAAAATTACCAAAGCAAAATGCTGCTTCAAGTGCATGATGAACTTGTTTTTGACGCCCATAAATCAGAACTCGAAAAGCTAAAAGCCATGGTAAAATACGAAATGGAAAACGCTTACAAGCTTACCGTTCCATTGGATGTTGATTTGGGCGTTGGGGAGAATTGGTTGGAAGCGCATTAAGCCCCCTAACCCCCGGAGGGGGAAGAAATTCCAAAAAAACAAATCACAAATTACAAAATAGTATATTTAATTTTTTAGTTGCTTATATATATATATTGTAATCCGAAATCCCAAATGAATTTTATTATGAAAAATTCTATTACCATTTTAGTACTATTGCTTTCTACAGTTGCTATTTACGCCCAAGACCCAAACATTCTTTGGCAGCGGACTCTTGGGGGGAGTGATTATGAGACATTAGATGTTATAAAGCAAACTCCAGATGGAGGCTATATTTTAGGTGGATCTTCTTTATCCGATATATCAGGCGATAAAACAGATGCATCGAACGGCGATGTAGATATGTGGATTATAAAAATAAATGCTGATGGTGAAATTGAATGGCAAAATTCTATTGGCGGTAGTGAGTCAGACGATCTTCACTCAATTGAATTGACTCTTGATGGTGGTTATATTGCTGCCGGGGAATCATTTTCAAATATTTCTGGAGATAAAACTGAAAATTCTAAAGGTATATACGATTTCTGGATTGTGAAACTTGATAATTCCGGAAATGTGGAATGGGATAAAACTATAGGAGGAGAGGACTATGAAAGTTTTCCACAAATCCGGACTACAAATGATGGTTATTTTATTTGTGGAGAATCATATTCAAATGTATCAGGAGATAAAACAGAAAATGCAATTGGAGAGGATGATTATTGGCTATTAAAATTAGACACATCTGGCAACATTGTTTGGCAAAACACGATTGGAGGCGCTAATACGGATTTTTTATATTCAATGGCTGCAACTTCCGATGGCGGTTGCATTCTTGGCGGATTTTCAAACTCAAATATTTCGGGCGATAAAACAGAAAATTCAAAAGGTGGCTATGATTATTGGATTGTAAAAGTGGATGTTGCAGGAAATATTGAATGGGACAAAACCATAGGAGGAAGTGATGGGGACAAATTATATTCCATAATCCAAACCTCAGATAGCGGATTTCTGTTGGCAGGAGAGTCCAGTTCTAATATTTCAGGAGACAAAACAGAAGATAGTCAAGGAAAAAATGATTATTGGGTTGTCAAATTAAATTCTTTAGGCACAATAGAATGGCAAAATACAATTGGCGGAAGTGAATTTGACAGAGCATATTCGATATATCAAACAGAAGATGGAGGCTATATTTTAGGAGGTTCGTCAAACTCGGGCATTTCTGGTGACAAAACAGAAAACGGGGAAGGTCTTTCAGATTTCTGGTTTATAAAAATTAATAGTGTTGGTATAATTGAATGGCAAAATACCATGGGCGGAGACGATGCTGATGTTATTAATTCAATTATTCAATCATCTGACGGAAATTATCTTATAGTAGGTAATTCTCGCTCCAATATCTCAGGAGATAAAACCGAAAACTCACGAGGAAGCTCCGACTTTTGGATCATAAAACACGCAGCAACTTTAGGCTTAGTAGAAAACCCTTTTGAAACAACCATAACCCTCTTCCCCAACCCTACAAAAAACACATTACAACTCAACACCCAAGACCAAACCATAAACCAAGTAAATATTTACACAATAACCGGCAGCAAAGTTTTGCAATTGGAAACTGACACAGTCTCTCCAACCGTGGATGTTTCAAGATTGGCTTCAGGTGTTTATTATGTACAGCTGTATTCGGGAAAAAATGTGGCTTTGAAAAAGTTTGTGAAGAAATAATTCAGAATTCTGAATTATTTCAGTTTTGTGTCTTAAATCTTACAGCGAAGCGGTCTTACATCTTAATGAAATACATATCTTTAAGAACTATTTTCCTGAGGATATGAGCAAACTGATTTCAAAAAAGAAACCCGCATACCCAATAACCGAAGCGCTTTCACAATACCTTACTCGCCACGGAAGGAATATAAAAATCCCTATTTATTATGACGACCTGTTGCGCTTTCAAGGTTCGGTTTCCATTTTTGACAAAAACAACAACGATACGCTTTGGGTAAGTGTATATTATTCTGAATTTGAAACCGAAGAAATAAACTTCAGCCTTAAACGCATGTATTCCATCCTACATTCTGACGGAAACGATACGCTCTTGCCCTATTTAAATATTGACCGAATCGACTTCTGTACTTTCGGAAACTCAAAACCGTTCCGTATAAAAGTCAGGAATATTTTGAACGACAATTACATATTTCTATATATTAAAAAGGCCGATGCCTCCCGAATTTATGGGCTGGAGTTGGAACATTTGCTTTCGCCCAACCACATCAACTTTTTGGTCCACGGAAATACGCTGATCGAAGAGCATATTTCGGGAATTCCCGGGGACGATTTTATTGAAAACAATCTGGACAATTGTTCTGAAAGGGATAAAATGGAAATCGCAAAAGAATTTGTAAAGTTTAATGAACGTTGCTTTGTAAGGCTTTTGGGCGATATGCGTTCCTATAATTACGTAATGGTGCTCACCCACGATTTTGATAGAATCCAATACCGTATACGCGCTATCGATTTTGACCAACAAAGTTATGAGGGCAATGCAAAAGTGTATTTGCCCCAGTTTTTAAAAGAAAACAACAAACTGGTAAAAATGACGATGGAATCTTTACAGGAAGCTTCGGTAGAACAATACAAGAACGAAGAGCGTTCCCTGCTCGCCAAAAGAGCGACGAGCGAAAAAAATAGGTTGGAAGAATTGATGATTTGCATGCGGAACGACTCTATTTCACCTCCAGAAAAAATCAAGGAATTAAAACTTGGACTTTTTAAACTTACCGGCGATGTAAATTTTAAAAAATCAAGGAATATGGGTGAAATTTTGGATAGTGCCCTCGACTTTATTGTGAGAAACTATAAAAATGAAAATCCGTATATTATCTCCTAATTAAAAAATAAATAATCCCCAATGCTTGTTATGCATGCATAGTATTTTTTATCTTTAGTGCATTACGTTAAAAATTTATAATCTTTAAAAATGGGGTTCTATGGAAATTAAAAAAGTTTTGGTTGCCAATCGCGGCGAAATTGCAATACGCGTTTTACGGGCCTGTTCCGAAATCAACATAAAAACAGTAGCCATTTTCACCTATGAAGACCGCTATTCGCAACATCGCTATAAAGCTGATGAATCCTACCAAATAGGAGAAAATGACCAGCCCCTAAAACCTTATTTGGATGGAAACGCTATTATAGCTTTGGCCAAATCAAAAAATGTAGATGCCATTCATCCCGGCTATGGTTTCCTATCCGAAAATTCTGATTTTGCACGTAACTGCGCCAAAAACGGAATCATTTTTATAGGTCCCGACCCTAAAGTTATGGATGCTTTAGGCGATAAAATCACCGCAAAAAAGATTGCATTAAAATGCAATGTCCCCATAATTCAAAGCAACACCAAAAAACTATCTTCCTTAAAAATTGCCCTTTCCGAAGCAGCAACCATTGGTTACCCTTTAATGCTCAAAGCCGCGTCTGGTGGTGGCGGAAGAGGAATGCGAATTATTAGGACTGATGAGGATTTAAAAAATAATTTCGATTCCGCACGCAGCGAATCGCTTAATGCTTTCGGAGATGACACCATGTTCCTCGAGAAATATGTGGAAGATCCAAAGCATTTGGAAGTACAGATAGTTGCAGATAATCATGGTAATATTCGGCATTTGTTCGAGCGCGACTGCTCCGTGCAAAGAAGGCATCAAAAAGTTGTTGAAATTGCACCATCCTTCAATGTTTCGGAAAAAGTAAAACAAGATCTTTATGAATATGCCATTACGCTTGCCAAAGAGGTTAACTATAACAATGTAGGTACAGTTGAATTTTTAGTGGACAAAGAGGACCATGTTTATTTCATTGAAGTAAATCCCAGGATTCAGGTAGAACATACCGTAACCGAAATGGTAACTGGAATCGACCTTATAAAAACACAGATTTTCGTTGCGGGCGGGTACAAACTTTCGGACAAACAGATAAAAATTTACGATCAGGATACGCTTGCTACCTATGGTTTCGCATTGCAATGCCGCCTGACTACCGAAGATCCTGAAAACAATTTTACGCCTGATTATGGCACCATTACAACCTATCGCAGTGCCGGCGGGATGGGAATCCGACTTGACGCGGGCAGTATTTATCAATCTTACAGTGTAAGCCCATTCTTCGATTCCATGCTGGTAAAGGTTTCTGCCCACGGAAGAACCTTGGACGGTGCCGTTAGGAAAATGGTCCGCGCCTTGAAGGAATTCCGTATCCGCGGGGTAAAGACCAACATAGATTTTCTTCAAAATGTAATTCAGCACGAAACGTTCAAGGAGGGAAATGCTAGTGTCAATTTTATCAGTAATACCCCCGAACTGTTTGAGATTAAACTTCCGCAGGACCGGACTTCAAAAATTGTAAATTATCTAGGTGAAACCATTGTAAACGGGAACCCCGATGTGAAAACCTTTGATAAGAATAAAATTTTCAGAACCCCAAAAATTCCAAAGTTTGAACCCATGGAAACTTTTCCAAAGGGCACAAAAAATATGCTTACGGAATTGGGACCGGAAAAATTCTGTGCTTGGCTGAAAGATGAAAAAAAGATTCATTATACAGACACAACCATTCGCGATGCGCACCAATCCTTGCTGGCTACCCGTATGCGAAGCTACGATATGCTTCAGGT
>JBBQQN010000027.1:0-31657 GCA_038215845.1 Flavobacteriales bacterium
GCGCGTTTTTTCTGTGTTGACAAAAGATCGCTGTTGCCGGCTTGTATTATGAAATTTGGAACCACTCGATGAAAAAAAGTTTCATCAAAATAATGCTGTTTCACCAAATAAATAAAATTGGCGCGGTGCAAGGGCGTATCCCTAAAAAGCTCGATTTCAATATCACCAAAACGGCTGGAAATCAAAACGTGTGTTTCTGGGTTTTTCTTCCCGTATTCGGTCAAAAACGAAACCATATTTTCATTGGTTATTTTTGGATACTTGTTTTCGGTGGAATCCCGTTTTGCCTCACTCTCACTTTTTCCGGAAACGGAATCTTTTTCAATTTTCGTTGCATTTTGGATTTCCGCGGCGGGCGCCTTTTTCTTATCTTCACAGCTTCCGAAGAAAAAAATAATTCCGAATAAATAAATAAACAACTGCTTCATAAAATGAATTTTCGCGATTTTGAAAAACGAATTGTAAAAGTAACAAAAATGGAACTTCCGGGCGAGGCAGTCCAATTTAAAATGGCCCCAATCGGAAGGCTCCAAGAGTTAAAAAAAATTGCCCGTGAAAAAGATACTGCTAAAAGGGCAGGGGTGATGGCGCTATTTTATCCTTCGGAAAATTCACAAACATATTTAATTCTTATACTTCGAAAAACATATAAAGGGGTGCATTCTGCCCAAGTGGGATTTCCCGGTGGAAAATTGGAGGACGAAGACAATACCATTGAAGATGCGGCGCTGCGCGAAACAGAAGAAGAAGTAGGCATAGCCCGTAAAAGTATTTCAGTTCTTAAAAAGCTCACCGAAATTTATATTCCGCCCAGCAATTTCTTTGTGCAGCCATTTTTGGGAATAACCATGGAACCCCCCAAATTTGTACCGCAGGAGGATGAAGTAGAGGCCTTGATTGAAGTTTCCCTAAAAGATTTTATGGATGATGAAAACGTGACTACCCAAACCCTTAAAACCTCCTACGCCGTCAACATCGAGGTTCCCGCTTTCAGTTTTAACGGACATATAGTTTGGGGGGCTACTGCAATGATGTTAAATGAAATACGCGAACTGCTTAAAACAGTGCTAGAATAGCATATTTTAGTATATTTGTTAATTGAAAAAACGCAGCTGGAATTAACGAAACCGAAACGGCTAAGTTTGAATGATGAAGTAAAAATACTGACCACTGAATATTAAATATGAGTCTATTCAAGAAGAACCCTTTCGGGCACATACTTTTTATAAAACTCTGGCTTATCCGGATACTTGGGGCATTGACTCACCGCCGGTTTAAAGGCTTTAATGAACTGCAGATACACGGCAGTGAGGTAATTAAAAACCTTCCAGACACCAATGTGCTTTTTGTAAGCAACCACCAAACCTATTTTGCTGATGTTGTGGCTATGTTCCACGTATTCAACGCAAGTTTGAGCGGTAGGGAGGACAGCATCAAAAATATTGGGTATCTGTGGAACCCTAAGATGAATATTTATTTCGTAGCGGCGAAGGAGACCATGAAAGCTGGACTGTTGCCAAAAATATTGGCGTATGCAGGCTCAATAAGTATAGAGCGTACTTGGCGCGAAAAAGGAAAGAACATAAACAAACAGGTGAAAATGAGTGATGTGAACAACATTACCAAGGCATTAAACGATGGTTGGGTAATCACTTTTCCGCAGGGCACCACAAAACCTTGGAAGCCCATCCGCCGTGGAACCGCCCATATTATTAAAAAAAATAGACCTGTTGTGGTTCCTATTGTAATTGATGGGTTTAGAAGATCTTTCGATAAAAAAGGAATTCGGATAAAAAAGCGTAATATTCTTCAAACCATGGAAATTAAGCAACCGCTGGATATCGATTACGAAAACGATACGATGGATCAAATTGTGGAAAAATTGGAATATGCCATCGAACAACATCCATCTTTCCTAAAAGTAATCCCGACTGCAGAAATTCAAAAAGAAGAAGAGCTGAATAAGGAAAGACAGTGGCGATATTAATTTAATGTTCAGTGCTCTGGGGTAATATCGTTCTCCTAAAAAATATCTTCTGAAATCTTAAATTTTCTAAAGCTCTATTTTTTTTAATTCTTTATAGTTTTTATTTAATCTTCGCAGTAGCAGCCCGTATACCAACCAATAGAATAGCATAAGCAACGCCACAAATAGTACGATTACTATAGCTTCAGAAATAAGAAAAACAGATACAAAATCTTCTTTCGGTACGCCCTGCTCCCCAAATTTCATCACTTCATAAAGGCGGTCGCTCTTGGTATAATATATAATGTTGATTATAATACTTAAGAGAATAAACATCCCAATATTGTAGAACACAAAATACTTTACCGTTTTTCGGGTTTTCAAGATGTTCCGCATTAATTGTTGCGTATTGTCTGTAACTTTTATGGATCGGTAATTTTTGTAAAAATAAAATATGAACGTTGCAAAAATGCAGTAGTGAATAATATTACTGTACAGGATTAGATCTCCTATTCCCATTTCATTGGTAATTTGCTTATAGGAATCTGGCAACAGAAATATTAAGCTTGTCCAAAAAATCAATTCGGCAATACTGATTATAAAAATCCACTTTACTATAGAGGAGGATTTTTTCAATAACATTTTATAAATATCATTATAAGTCAATCGCGGAAGATCCTGTTCTCGCGACTGCCATTGTTTTTTTAATAAATCTAGTTCATCCATAGTCTTTTACGGATTTAAAATAGTTCGTAATTTTTCTTTTATCCTATTCATTTTTACTCTTGCATTCACTTCTGTAATACCTAAGGTTTCAGAAATTTCTTTATAATTTTTGTCTTCCAAATACAGAAAAACCAACGCTTTGTCAATATCATTTAAATCCTTTACGGCGCTGTACATTAGTTTTAACTGCTGCTCCACCGTGTCGTCATAAGCCTCTGCAGTAATTTTGAAACTTACTCCTTCAAAATCCTGTGTGTTAATTGTACGTTTTGATTTTCGGTAAAGGGTAATTGCCGTGTTAAGCGCTACCCGGTACATCCAAGTACTGAATTTAGAATCCCCCCTGAATTTAGGGAAAGCACGCCATAATTGTATGGTTATTTCCTGAAACAAGTCGTTGTGAGCGTCATTGTTATTGGTGTATAACCTACAGATTTTATGTACAATGTTTTGGTTTTCCTCCAATTGGGTTACAAAACTATGTTCAAGTTCCTTGTTCAATGATTTGGTTGTTGTTGGCTTTTGGATTAGTGTGCTATTGGGATCCTTTGTTACAAAAATCATAAAAAATAAGATAACTCACTTAACAAATAGTAATTTTACATTAAATAAAAAAACATGAATATTCCCGATACCGGCCTCCCTCGAATTATTGTGATAGGTGGGGGATTTGCTGGGATTTCCTTTATAAAAAAGCTTCAGAAAGAAAAGGTACAGATTGTGCTTTTTGACCGCCATAACTACCATACATTCCAGCCTTTGCTTTATCAAGTGTCAACGGCAGGATTGGAACCGGATTCCATTGCTTACCCTCTGCGAAAAATTTTCAGGAAGAATATGGATTTTCATTTTAGATTGGGCGAAGTTGAGAATATTGATACTCAAGCACAAAGTATATCCACTTCCATTGGGAGCCTTACTTATGATTACTTAGTAATTGCAACGGGCACCCGCACTAATTTCTTCGGAAATGAGAGCATCGCTGAAAATTCGATGCCGATGAAAACAGTGCCCCAGGCTTTAAACATTCGTAGCCTGATCCTTCAGAATATAGAAAGGGCAGATATTACTACAGATGAAAGGGAGCGCAAAAGTCTTTTGAATTTTGTAATTGCAGGCGCGGGGCCTACCGGTGTAGAACTTGCTGGAGCTTTGGCCGAATTTAGGAAAGGAATTCTTGAAAACGATTACCCCGAACTCGATGAAGATGAAATGCAAGTTCATCTTATTGAAGGATTGGAAAGAGTTTTACCGCCGATGAGCGAAATAGTTTCCAAAAAAGCCCAAAAGTTTTTGGAGCAACTTGGCGTACAAATTCACCTTAATACTTTTATAAGTAATTATGACGGAAAAACAGTAACCACCAAAGACGGAAAAACATTTGAAACCGCAACTTTTATTTGGGCTGCCGGTGTAACTGGAGCTCCAATTAAGGGTATTGATGGTGAAGCTTTAATGGAGAAAGTGAATAGGTATTACGTGGATGAATTCAACAAAGTAAAGGGTTTTCAAAATATTTATGCTTTGGGAGACATTGCATTAATGGAAACCAAGGACTATCCAAAAGGGCATCCACAAGTGGCACAACCGGCAATTCAACAAGGGAAGCATTTGGGTAAAAATTTCAGGAAGATTTTAAAGGGTAATTCTCCTGAACCTTTTAAATATTTTGACAAAGGAACCATGGCAACCGTTGGAAGAAACAAGGCTGTTGTGGATCTTGGGAAACTGCACTTTGGTGGTGCTATTGCTTGGTTTTTATGGATGTTTGTCCATCTGTGGTTTTTGGTGGGTTTCAGGAACCGGGTTATTACTTTTTTTAATTGGACCTATAGCTATATAAATTATGATCGCGCGGCACGACTTATTATACGCCCGTTCAAAAAAGGGAAATAGATTTATTGAACTTTCACAGCTATTGGTCCGCCGTTTGACACCCAGCCGCCACCAATTTCATCAATATTGACATCTAATTCGTCAGTAGTTTCAATTTTTTTTAGGTTAACTTTTACTTCATCGTAAGTACTAACGCTTTTAAGATTTACGTTCAATTCATCATAAGTATTTATATCAACCAATCGAACGTCCATAACTTCATTTGCAGGCACAAGTTTGTATCCAAGCGGAATTTCCGTAGGTTTTTCAGTTTCATTCGCATAAGCTGCGGGAAAAATCTCGAATTCTTTTACTACATTAATAGTTAGGCAAATGGCAATAATGGTAAGGACTGTTTTGGTGTATTTGTCTGTTTTCATAATTTGAGTATTGAGTATTGAGTATTGAGCATTGAGCATTGAGCATTGAGCATTGAGCATTGAGTAATGAGTAATGAGTAATGAGTTTGTGGTTTTTCAGTTTTATTTTAATTACTGACCACTGACCTACTTTTTAACGTAAGTAACCAACTCCATTTTTTTACTTTTGCCACGTAATTTTTCTTTTCCAACATCCATCCAGTTTACATTTCGTGGAAGTTTGTAAGCTATATCAGCAAACTCTTTGGAAGCAAGTATTTCTACTCCCAATTCGTTGCACATGGATTGAATTCGGGAAGTGGTATTTAGCACATCGCCTGAAAAAGCAATATCGCGTTTTATCTGGCCTATTTCGCCTACCATCACAGTGCCATAATGAAAGCCCACTTTAAATTCGGGCGCCACTCCATATTTTTTTATATATTTTGGAGCTTTGTAATTGATCATTTTTTTCATACTGTAATAGCACTGTATGGCGTTTCCGTTTTTTAATCCCCATTTCATCTTCCATGAAACCACCACTTCATCACCCACGTATTGGTATACTTCGCCCCGTGTCTGCACAATGGCTGGGGCAATATGCCTGAAAAAATCCTTTAGGAAATTAAAATATTTTTCCTCGCCCAAATCTTCTGCGATTCCGGTAGCATTTTTAATATCGGCGAACATAAATATCCGGCGTTCGTGTTTGGGCATAAAATAGCGACCTATCAAATAATCGGGAAAAACACCCGGACCGTATTTGTCATTCACCATTAAAACAATGAGGGTTACCAGAACTATAAAAAGCCAAATAATATAGTTTTTTATAAAAAGCCAGGAACCAAAAAAGTAAATGATTTCTTGAAGTACTTCCGCATTATAAAATGGAAGGTCCAAATTTTCACTACCCATATATAATGCCCCAATAGAACCAACCAACAATGCGGTAAGGGTGTAAGTTATAATTAAATAAAGAAGCGCTTTCCAGAAAACCAATCGGCGAAGCCAACGCTCCATTAGGTTTACGGTAACTACGCCCCCTATTATTCCCGCGGAAATAGCCACAATGAAGTTTGCTATTACTGCCGAATAAAAATCATAGCTTGAACTTAAAACCCCATTGCTTTTTAGTGTAATGAATTCATAAAAGAACATAATGTTTGAAATGATGACCCAGGCCACCAATATCCAAAAAGCACGACGTGTGTAAAACCAGAGTTGTCTGCGGCTGTATTTTTCAAAGTTTGGTTTTATGGCCATTAGCAGTTTTTATATTTATCGTGCAGACCTTTTCCTTCTTTTATCATGGGGGTTGTTTTTTCCAATCGGCTTTGCTGGGTTGCTTCACGTTTGGCTTCGCCAATGTATTCAGCATATTCGCGCTGTCTTCCGGGTGTCAGTTTTTCGAAACTTTTCTTTAGCTCCAAATCTTTTTTTAAGGCTTCTTTAAATATTGTTGGGATAGAAACCTCTTTTTTCTTGGCCTTTTCCATTTCTTTTCCAGCCTTGGCATTCGTAATCGCTTCTTTAATATATTCCAAAACTAGTTGCCCATCTATTTTATCTTCTTTTTCAAAACGCCATTGTCGCAGCGCTTTGGTAACGCCTTCCTGTGCATTGATAAGCTTATGGTGAGGGTCTTTTAAATATACGCCTTGATGAAACCAAATGGCCATATGGTTTTTGAAGTCAGCCATTCCCGCAACCATTTTTCCGTTGAGGGTATAGGTGGGCTTGCCCCATTTCACTTCTTCCTTTAAATCTGTCCTTTTGAAAACTTCCCGGAGCTTTTTCAAATTCTCTTTCCACTGTGTTTGCTTTTCAATAAAGGCATCCACTTTTTCTGAATCTGTCATTTTCCTTCTTTTCTTCCGAAGATACAATTTTTCCATTTTCTACTTAAGAAAAAAGCAATGTTGAATTTTATTTAATAAAATTTGAAAATTGAAAGTTCATCGCCTTTGCTGTTTGGATTAACATTTTAAATTAAAATAGAATATAATTTGTTTGTCGAAAAATAAATATATTTATTGTTTATCAATAAATAATTATCTATATTCGTCAAATAATTTAAATCTTATTTATATGAAAACAACTTTTATTTTGAAGTTTATGAACGTGATATTTTGGATTGTGTTCATTGGTCTGTGCATTGAAACAGGGGCGTTACTGGTTTCGCTGTTTGTTAGTTTGTTTGTTAATCCGGAAGCTGCGCAGAATCTCTATCTTGGTTTGGACCTTTTTGATGTTTATAAAATAGATGTTGAATCTTATATTGGTGTTGCCAGCTTCATGATAGCTTTAACGGCTATGAAGGCATATCTGGCTTATCTGGTAGTAAAACTTTTTTTAAAATTCGATTTAAATTATCCGTTCAATGAAAAAACGGCTTCGATCATTTCCAAAATTAGTACCTATGCGTTGAGCATAGCGGTGGTAGCCATAATTGCCGACCAATATGGAGCGCGTTTATTTAAAAAGGGAATCGTCCTGCAAATAGATTGGGGCGCACAGGAATTTCTGTTTTTTGGCGGAATCATTTATATAATAGCCTTGGTATTCAAAAAAGGGGTTGAGATTCAAAATGAAAATGAACTAACAATATAAGCATGCCGATAGTTGTAAACTTAGATGTAATGATGGCCAAAAGAAAGATGTCCCTAAACGACCTTTCCGAAAAAGTAGGGGTTACATTGTCCAACCTTTCCATCCTGAAAACTGGAAAAGCAAAGGCGGTGCGCTTTAGCACCCTTGAAGCCATTTGCGAAGCCTTGGAATGTCAGCCCGGTGATATTCTGGAATTTGTGCAGTAAACTAATAATAATTTTCACCAAGTTTTTAAACCTCCTGCAAGGTTTTCAAAACCTTGTGGGTTTATAATACAAGCATACCTACAAGGTCAAAAAAGACCTTGCAGGATACAAAAAAAGACATTTCAGGACACATTAAAAGACATTTCAGGATACAAAATAGACCTTGCAGGATATGAAAAAAAAAATTGCTGGATACGAAAACAGAATCTTACAGTTGAGCAATCCATTTTTACAATTGGGTATGTTTTTTTCTGAAAAGAGATCCCGAAATTTCACCTTTGAACTGAAAATCAAAACCAACCAACCCATGAAAATTTCAGTAATAATTTTTTTAGCATGCCTTTTTCCCACATTTCTTTCTGCGCAAACCATTATTTCCGGAACTGTAGCGGACAATAATGGCACTCCCATTATTGGGGCCAATGTTTATTTGGACAAAACCTACGATGGAAGTTCTTCGGACGAAAATGGAAAGTTTTCTTTTGAAACCACGGAAACTGGTACCCAAACATTGATTGTTTCGTTTGTTTCCTTTGAGCCTTTCAAAGTAACCGATGATGTTTCAAAAATGAAAAATCTCAAGATTTCATTAAGGGAAGATGTAAATTCACTTGAAACCGTAACCATTTCCGCAGGCTCGTTTTCTGCGGGCGACAACAGCAAGATTTCAGTTTTAAAACCCTTAGATATTGTAACCACTGCCAGCGCTTTGGGCGATTTTGTGGGTGCACTGCAAACCCTGCCAGGAACCACAACCGTGGCAGAGGACGGCCGACTTTTTGTACGTGGGGGCGAAGCGGGCGAAACCCAAATTTTTATTGACGGAATCCGAGTTTTTACCCCGTATAGCCCAACTACCAATAATGTTCCTACCCGTGGTAGGTATAGTCCATTTCTATTTGATGGAATTACCTTTTCAACAGGCGGTTATTCTGCGGAATATGGGCAGGCACTTTCTTCCGTTCTACTTTTAAATACCATTGATGAACCCACACAGGAAAAGACCGATATTGCCATTATGACCGTCGGCGGCGGCTTGGGCCATACTGAAAAGTGGGAGAAAAGCTCGTTAAGTTTGAATGCTTCTTATATAAATCTTGCTCCATATATTGCCATCCTTCCCGATAGAAATGATTGGCAAAAACCTTTTGAAACGGCTTCCGGGGAATCAGTTTTTCGTCAGAAATTAGGAGATGGGCTTTTGAAAATTTACGGTGCTTTTGATTCTTCAAATTTTGAACTCACGCAAGAAGATATCAATCAACCTGAAGGGGTTCGCTTTAAGCTGAATAACAAAAACTTTTATACAAACGCGAGTTTCAGCGAAATACTCAACAATAATTGGACGGTTTTTGCCGGTGGAAGTTATACTTATGGCAATACAAAAGTTGGAATTGATGAAGCCGATATAAAGGATGTAGAAAATTCTGCCCATCTTAAACTGAAGCTGAAAAAAAGTTTCAGCAACCGTTTTAAATTGAATTTTGGTGCGGAACAGTTTTTAACCGATTTCACCGAAGATTATACCGAACCCAATTTTGGGGCAAAACTGGGTTTCAACAATAATATTTCAGCTGCGTTTACGGAGGCCGATATAATTTTCTCCCGCAAGTTTGCATTAAAGATGGGAGTTCGTGGTGAGTATAGCCAACTCTTTAAGGAATTTTCGGTTTCGCCGCGAATTTCCGTGGCGTACAAAACCGGCAAGCACAGCCAGTTGTCCTTGGCCTATGGCGATTTCTTTCAACAGCCTGAAAATGACATTTTAAAATTCACTGAAAAACTGGAAGCCCAACACACCCAACATTATATTATGAATTACCAATATTCTGCCAACAACCGAATCTTTCGCGCAGAAGCGTACAGAAAAGATTACAGCAATCTTGTAACTTACAACGAAGAAATTCCGGATGTGAACAGTACTTTTTTAAACAACGGAAAAGGATATGCGCAGGGTCTCGATCTATTTTGGCGGGACAATGAAAGCATAAACAATGTAGATTATTGGGTAAGCTATTCTTATTTGGACACAGAACGGAAGTACAAAGATTATCCAATTGAAGCCACACCTTCTTTTGCTAACACCCATAATATTTCAGTAGTGGGGAAATATTGGATCAGTGATTGGAAAAGCCAAATTGGGTTTAGTTATCAATACGCCAGTGGCCGCCCTTTTACCGATTTAAACGAGCCGGGTTTTCTTCAAAAGAAGACAAAAAGTTATAACAGCCTTAGCCTAAACTGGGCATATTTGATTTCGCAACAAAAAATCCTGTATGTTTCCATAAACAATGCCTTAGCCACTAAAAATGTAAATGGTTACCAATATGCCAATACGCCGGATGCAAGTGGAAATTTTGATCGAAGAGCGCTTCGGCCTGCGGCAGATCAATTCTTTTTTGTTGGGTTTTTCTGGACTATTAGTGATGATGGGAAAGATAACCAGTTGGATAATCTATAATTGGGTTTTGTTGGCTGAGCGAAACCGAAACCGTTTTTCATTACGGCTCCGCTCAATGAAAGGCTTATTAGACTATGGGAATTTCAAGTACAATTCAGCTATCAAATTCAACAGTTGGGTATTTCGAATTTTTCAAACCAATGAATTTAAAGGAAATTTGAATAAATATTAAAACCATAATTAACCTCTAATATTGAAATCATGCAAAACGTACTTACTTATTTCAGCCTAATTTTTTCAGTAATGATAATGCAGGCGCAGGACACGGCCACAGTTAACAATACCGACACAACACCGACACAATACCAGCAAGGAATGCAGAAGGCATTTCAACTTTGGCAAGAAGACAAATCTTGGGATGCGGCAAATACTTTTGAACGTATAGCAACTGCCGAACCTGATAATTGGCTGCCTCCTTATTATGTGGCGCAGATTAATGTAATCAATAGTTTTACCGAAAAAGATGGGGCAAAACTAAAAGCGCAATTGGACAAAGCACAGGATTTTATAAATGATGCCACGGCCATTTCAAAGGACAATCCAGACTTATTGGTATTGCAGGCGCAATTGTACACCGCTTGGATTGTTTTTGACGGACAACAATACGGAATGACTTATTCCGCAAAAGCTTCCGAACTTTATAATAAAGCTTTGGCTCTTGCACCTAACAATCCGCGGATGATTTTGGCAAAAGCAGAATGGGATATGGGCGGTGCCAAATATTTTGGACAATCTCTAGAACCTTACTGCAAAGACCTTCAGCGGGCCATAGATCTTTTTGCTACCTTTAAACCAGCAGGCGAATTTTATCCAACATACGGAGAAGAACGCGCCAAACAAATTCAGGCGGAAAGCTGTAAATAAAAATTATAGCCACGAATCCACCAATAATTTTATAAAATATTTTGGAATTCATGGCTAATAAAAATAATTGAATGCGCATTTTAAAAGACCTTGGGAAAGCATTTTTTGTTGGGACGCTCGTTTTTATCGTACTCGGACTAATTCAATATGCCAATGGATTTGTGTTTGAAAACGGACGTGAAATTCTTATCGCGTTTTTATACAACCAATTGTATTCCGTTGTGCTTTATATGGTGAACGCCCATTATTTTGGGTTTTTGTTAAAACAGTTCCCGAATCAGGTCTTTAAAACAAAAAATCTTCTAAAAGGTCTATTTGGTGGGATTTCAGTTACACTTCTTAGTCTTTTTGTAATACGTGTTTTTACTGAAGTTATAATTGATGGAAGAGATTTTTCAGAATTTATTGCTTCGGAAAAAATAGAATATTATTACATCTCCTTTATTATTTCGGTGGTGGTTACTTCCATTTTTTATGTGGTTTATTACTATCGAAACAAACAGGAAACCAAAGTAACCGAACAAAAAATTATTGCCGGTACAGCTTCAGCAAAATTTGATGCGCTGAAAAACCAATTAGATCCACACTTTCTTTTTAATAGTCTGAATGTTCTTACCAGTTTGATTGAAGAGAATCCGGAAGCCGCTACACGTTTCACCACTTCACTTTCCAAAGTATACCGCTATGTTTTGGAACAGAAAAATAAAGAACTAGTGACACTGGAAGAAGAATTGAAATTTGCGGAATTATATATGTCGCTTTTGGCGGTTCGGTTTGAGAACAGTTTAGTTTTCACGCCACCTTCAAAATTGGAAAATCCGCAGGCAAAGGTTGTTCCCTTATCGCTTCAACTTTTGTTGGAAAATGCAGTAAAGCACAATCAGGTAATGCCTTCAAAAAAACTCCATATAACTATTACGGAAGAAAACGGAAGCCTGATTGTAACCAATAACAGCCAACCAAAACAGGTTTTAAGGGAAAGTACGGGGGTGGGACTTCGGAACATTCGGGATAGGTATGCGCTATTGACCCAACGTCCTGTGATAATTCAAGAAAATAGAAAGGAATTCAGCGTTGCCATTCCGGTTTTAAATGAAAGCATTAAAATTATGAACACTCCGGACACTTTTATTTCAGAAAAAAGATACAAGCTTGCCAAAAAGCGGGTAGAAAAATTGAAGGGTTTTTATGTCCATCTTGGGTTTTATATACTTTTTATCCCCGTTTTTATTTACCTAAATTATATATCCAATGCTGGTTTTCCTTGGGCTTTATTTCCAATAGTAGGTTGGGGAATTGGAATTACGGGACATGCATCTGAAACGTTTAATTACAATCCCCTTTTTGGAAAAAACTGGGAAGAGCGCAAGATTAGAAAACTGATGGAAGAAGATGATTAAATTACATTTCATCCTCTAAAAAATACGGTTCGGAAGTTTCTCTTTTTTAATTGGTTTTACCTTCCTTAATTTTATCCTATAATTCAAAAACAACCATTATGGAATCCAATAACGACAGCAAATATTTTAAAGCTAAACAACGGGTAGCCGAAATCAAAAAGTTTTACAGCAGCTTAATGTTTTATATAATCTTTATCCTGGCTCTGGGTGGATTGAACTATTATGTTAATGAATTGCGCAACCCTTGGTTTTTATGGGCAGCTTTTGGTTGGGGAATCGGAATTTTATTTCAGGCCCTAAAAGTGTTTAAATTAGCGCCATTTATTGGAAAGGATTGGGAAGAAAGAAAGATGAAACAATTTATGGAAGAAGAAGAAAAGCGCAATCAAAATCGTTGAAACTAACATGGAATATTCTGAAAGCATAAAAATGAGAAAAGCCCGAAAAAGGTTGGAAACGCTAAAAGGGTTTTACAAACATTTGCTTGTTTACATTATTGTCAACCTAGTTCTATTTATTGTGAGGGCCCATGTGCTGGAGTTTTTTCAGAACGAATCGCCAGATAAAAATTTTGTGGAATGGGTAGATTGGAATATTTTAATTGTTCCTATTTTTTGGGGAATTGGCTTACTCTTTCATGCCGTAAAAGTATTTCAATATAAATTTAAGTTTATAAAAAACTGGGAAGAAAAACAGTTAAAAAGATTTATTAACGAAAAATAAATCCAACATGGAAACTAAGAAAAGTCTCACTTACCTACGGGCAAAGAAAAAAGTGGAAACACTCAAAGGTTTTTATAGCCATTTGACTGCTTATATTCTGGTTAATACCGGTATAATATTATATTCCGCGGGGGTCTTCAGTCCGGGGAAAGCAGATTTTGATGATTGGGGCAATTACGTAACTCCTATATTTTGGGGAATAGGCTTGATAAGCCATGCTTTGTACGTTTTTTTTGTGATGAATGTAAACAACAATTTTTTAAAGCGCTGGGAAGAAAAGAAAATCAAAGAATTTTTAGAAGAAGATAAATTCTAAATTTGAAGTTAGAATACAAATTGACAACTTACCAACCAAATGAATGTACTAATTATAGAAGACGAAAAGCCATCAGCCCGCTATCTACAGCGGATGCTTGAAAAACTTGATGTGAATGTGAGCCAAATGCTAAACAGCGTAGGAGAATCAATCGAGTGGTTTCAGAAAAACCCACATCCCGATCTCATTTTTTTGGACATACAATTGAGCGATGGACTTTCCTTTGAAATATTTGATTCTGTTGATGTACAGAGCGCCATAATTTTTACCACTGCTTTTGATGAATACGCGCTGCAAGCTTTCAAGCTGAACAGTATTGATTATTTGTTGAAACCGATAGATGAAGTTGAGCTACAAGCAGCGGTAAAAAAATACCGAAATTTCAAACCAAAAACAGACGGACTTCATTTCAATTTTGAAGATATAAAAAAGTTGCTGGTAAACCCCGTGGAGCGCGAATACAAAAAACGGTTCACAACAAAAATAGGGCAACACATAAAAATGATTTCGGTGGATGAAATTGAATGCTTTTATTCCGAAAACAAAGGGACATACGCCCACACAGTTGATGGCAGGGATTATCTATTGGAAACCACACTGGAACAGCTTGAAGAGGAACTTTCACCTGCAATTTTTTTTAGGATCAGCCGTAAATTTTATATCAATATCAATTCCATAAAAGATATAATCTCATACACCAATTCGCGCCTTCAGATAAAACTTACTACTTTCAAGGACCAAGATGTAATTGTTGCCCGTGAGCGGGTAAAAGATTTTAAACTTTGGCTGGAATAATTGTACTTACTTCGGCTTCTTCTCTATTTTAATTCTGTTGTCCTGAAAGGAGGAAGGCAATAATTTGGGTATAAACTTTACCAGCAACGGCAGTAATACCCCGCCTCCCGGAAGGAGAAAAATAGTTAGGGAAGGTATGCTTTTACAGATGTCGAGCAATTGTTCCTTTACTTTTTCCTTTTCTTCTTTAGAAAGTTCCCTGATAGTTGAATAGCTCAATAAAACTACCAGTTCCCCACTTTCTTCCAGTTCGCGTGCCAGGCGGTCTTTGTTTCGGATAATCAATAGCTTTACCGTGGAGGCAGATTGTCTATAAAATTGTTTTATTGGGTTTGAATATTCAAACACCAAGATTTTTTCAATATGTTTTTCCGAAAATACTTTTAGGGAAGAAAGGCAATCGGCCATTTCACTTTCCGAAAGTTGAAGTGCGGAGGTAAGTTGTTGCAGAAACTGGTATTCTGTTTCGTCCATTTCCAAATCTTCGTAAACGGTGAGGCAGCAAAGATCCAAAATGTATTTTTTTTCCAAACCATCATTTTCATTTATATAATTGATAGTTTCCAAAAAAGTGATTTCTCCACCTTCAGTCCTTTCAATTATATAATCCGAGGAAGATTCAAAGAGTTCAATTAAAAGTTTGTCATATTTGTTTTTCTTCCTTTTCGCCTTTAAAGTTAAAAAGCAGCTGCTGAGCATGGTACTTTCCAATTCTTTATAGTAGTTTTTTACGGTTTCTGGATTTTTCAACCAATGCCTGTAAGCCAAAACATCTAAATAAAGCAGGGCATAGGTAAGCAGGGAAATGGTATTTTTTTTTAACAGCGCATTTGCTTCTTGCAATCTAGCGGAAAGAATGGTTTCCAAATTGTTTGAAGGACTGTGCGATATGGAGAATTTCTGAAAAAAACCGGTCTTTCCTTTTTCAAGCTGTTTGTAAAAAGAGAGAATACTTATAATTGCAGAATTGGTATTGCCATCGGCATTGGCCTGAAAATATTGAAAGTACAAGGCGTGAAAAAGATTAACTTTGGTCAGCTCTTCTTTTGTGAGTTTTAAATGGCCTAAACTTTCTGCAGGAACAGCCGCGACCGAAACACCAAAAATAAAACCCTTGCGCCGCAGTTCTTCATAGAATTGTCTGTCTCCGTTGAAGGTAGAGATAAGAGCATTTTTATCAAATCGGTTTAGAAATTTGAGAATCCAATCTGGCGATGAAGGGTTCATAATAGGGTGATTGTTTATAGTCGGTAGTATGACGCTTCTTTTGAGTTAACAAAAGATTAACATGTTGTTAAAAACCAAGAATGTACTTTTAGACGTAAATAATGCCGACGAGTAAAAATAATTAATAAAACCAACAAAAAACAAATGAAAAAATCAAAAATTCTTGCAACACTAGGAGGGCTCGGAATTGCCGCTCTTTCAATATTCTTAATCTCTGCAGATCACATTGATGCTCCAGCGGTGGCAGGAACTTCCGCAGATATTTCGGACTTTTATGCCTTTCAAGGCTCCAATACCAGCAATTTAGTATTTGTAGTAAATGTTCAAGGTCTATTGGCTCCCGGAATGCTAACCGAGCAAGCAGAATTTGATGAAACTGTAATGCTAGAAATCAATATTGATAAGAATAATGATCTTAAGGAAGATCTTGTATTACAAGCAATAAAAAGAGGAGATTCCATGTACTTTTTTGGTCCAGCCGTTCCGGCACAAACCGGCGTAATAAGTACGGTCGCAACTTTTGCAAACAGAAATACAGTAAAAATCTCAACGAAAGAAGATGTTCAAACTTCTGAAAATAACGGTATGAAATTTTTTGCTGGCCCACGGGAAGATCCATTTTTCTTTGATTTTAATCAATTTAATGCGGTTATTGATGGGTCTGCCACAGATGGCTTTAACAATCCTGGCACAGATACCTTTGCTGGCACAAATGTTTTAAGTGTTGTGGTTGAAATTCCTAAATCTATGTTAGGGGAGGGGAAAACAGGAGTAAATCCTTATGCCCCCAATACGCCTATATATAATGTATGGGTAGAAACCAAAAGAAAACAATAAAAATTCCTAACCGTAAAAATTTAAAAAGATGAAAACATATAAATATATAACTCTTTCCCTAGCACTTTGTTCCTCATTATTATTTGTGGAATGTACCGATAGTGATGAGAATGGAAACGTAATAGAACAAGGAAACTGCAGTAACGGAATAATGGATGGTACCGAAACCGGAATAGATTGTGGCGGATCTGAATGTGAACCTTGTACAACGGGACTTGATTTTTCAGGAACTTATATGCAGGAGGATCAAATGGGTCGCCCCGGTATTAATACTGTTTTAGGAACAGCGGGAACTAAGGATGCTTTTAACGTAACTGTTCCTTCTGAAATGCAAGCTGCTTTTCAGGCAAGCTTTGAAGCAAAACTTCTTGCGCTAAATCCAGCCTATACTACCAATGCTCTTCCGGGAGGTGGTCTTGATGCTACTACATTCACAACCGTTTTATCTAACGATGTACTTTGGGTAGCCCAAACTGGAGTAACCAGTTATTTCAATGGCACTGAAATTTTAACAGGTAGAGCTTTGAATGATGATGTAATTGATATTTCATTATATTTAATTTTTGGAGGCTCAATGGGAACTGACAACGATAATAGCCCTGAAACCGAACCACTATTGACAAGTGACGGGGTGCCCGCAAATGATGTTGCTTTTTCAACATCCTTCCCTTATTTGGCTAGTCCTTTTTAATTTATAATATTTCAATGTAGAAAAGAGAGCAATTTTTGTTCTCTTTTTTGCATTAAAACAATTTTCATTTCACTTCAAAAATTAACCTTAAAATTTCACAAATGAAAAAAATAGTGAGCATTTTGGTTTTGATTTTACTATTTGGTTGCCAAGATCAAGATAACGTTGAAAAAATCACAAACAAAAAAGATTACGGCCGTTATCTTTCTACAAGTATAAACCCTTCAAAAGATCAAAGTCTGGAAGCGTTAAAATTCTGGCAGACCAGATTCAATAATGATTCCACCCATTTAATGGAAATGAGCAGGGTAGCCGGAATCCACAGCTCGCTTTTTGGCATAACTGGCGATATTTCTGAATTGAAAACTTCCGAAATATTATTGAAAAAATCCCACGAGGTGGCAGCAAGGAATAAAGAATCCTATTTAAGGTCCATTGCCCATAATTATATTTCACAGCATCGTTTTAAGGAGGCACAAATACTTTTGGACAGCGCCTATATTTCTCCAGACGATAAGCGCCTTAATGAATATATGCTTTTTGATGTGGCTATGGAATTAGGCGAATATGAAAGGGCCGATACATTATTGGGAAAAATAAAAGATCCAAAGGATTTTAATTATTTAATCCGCTTGGCCAAATGGAGTGACCACCAAGGAAACCTTGATGCGGCCATAAAATATATGGAACAGGCGCAGCAAATTGCGGAAGCCCGTAACAATAAAGGTCTAAAAATTTGGATATATAGCAATATTGGTGACTTTTACGGCCATACTGGAAGAATAAAGGATTCGTATAATAGTTATTTGAAAACCCTCCAACTTGAGCCCGACAATCATTATGTGAAAAAGCAATTGGCCTGGATACTTTATTCCTATGAAAAAAATACAGCTGAAGCCAACAGAATTTTAGATTCAGTAATGATAACCCATAAAGCCCCTGACTATCATCTTTTAAAAGCCGATATGGCAGAATATAACGGTAATGAAGCAGAGGCAAAGGCACAAAGGGAAGAATTTGTAAAATTGGTAGACCGGCCAGAATATGGCGGTATGTACAAAACTTACCTAATTGATTTATACTCAGAAACCGAACCTTCCAAGGCATTGGCTTTGGCAGAAAAGGAAATTCAAAATCGAGCCACCCCTGAAACTTATCAGTTACTGGCATACGCACAATTAAAATCTGGCGATAAAGAGGGAGCATTAAAGACTATTATAAATTACGTGGAAGGAAAAACCTCTGAACCAAAAGCCCTCTATCATGCCGCTTTGATCTATAAAGCAAATGGTTTGGATGAAAAGGTAGCCGCTATTAAAACTGAGCTTAAAACAGCTTATTACGAGTTGGGACCGCTAAAGGCAAAAAAAATTAAAAATTTTTAATAATACAAAACCAACATTTAAATTTTTACGTAAGTAATGATGAGGTTGGTTATCTATCTATCTTGATAGATGTTTAAGCCGGTCAATCCGGTTTATCAGAGTTTTTTTGTTAGTTGAAGGCGTCCACCAATGGTGGGCGCTTTTTTATTGCTCTGACCTTATCACTTATATCAAAAAGTAAATTCCATTTTAGTATAATCCATAAAAAAACCTGCACCGAAAAGTGCAGGTTCTATTTTATATTTAAGGTTGATTAAATATTTACGGTCCCTAAAATATATAATTGAGTCAGGGTAGGGGTTTTACTTCCTCCTTCAGGTTCCAATGTTATCCCAAATGCTTCGGCAACTGGGAAGTCACTAAATTTATAAATACCATTGCCCACTTCGTTTGGAGCTTCAATTAACCCCATACTACTTGGTGTAAGCGGCTCCATTTTAAGAGACCAAACTTGGTAAACTTTTCCACGTGGGGCTGAGGGTAAACCTTTTACATCTATATACGCTACAACTTCATTTTTGTTTAAATATACTTTTGCAAAGGCTTCTGGCGCAACTGCTTGGTTTCCGGGTAAAGTATAGGTTTGGTAATCCTTGGATCTTAAAATTTCAAGAATTTCATTGTTATCGGCAAGTTGGCTTTCAAACTTGTTCTTTTCTTCCTTTAATAAGGTGTTTTCAATATTGGTTATTTGAATATCGTTGTTTAGTTCATTGTTTTGTTTCAGCATCCACATAATTCCACCCATAAATAGTATGGCCGCGGCCCACCCTGTAATGGCCGGCCAGTTGATGGCTCTTACTTTGGGTTCTTTTAATTCCCGTACCTTTCTTATGGAATTTAATATATAGGTCCACACCATTGCCGGAAGTGGTGGTGCCACCGTCTCCGCAAGATTGATAAGTGAATCTTCAATGAGTTCGGTTTCTTTTTTTACTTCTGGAAATTCTGAAATGGCCCGTTCAACCTCATCAATTTCATCCTCGGCCAAAGCTCCGCAGACGTACAATTCAAGTTTTCCAGATGCTATTAATTCTTCAGCTGTCATAATTTTTTATCCTAATACCATTACTCGTAAATCGTTTATACAGGCACGGTTTCTTGTTTTTAATGTTCCTAAAGGTATGTCCAAAGTTTTTGAAGCTTCTGCCTGTGTAAACCCTTTGAAATATAAAAGGTCAATAATTTTTATACAGGCTGGCTTTAAAGCGTCGACAAACTTTTTTATCCCTATCGCGTTTGTCTTTTTGTTCAAACTGTCCGAGGAGGATATTATATCTACGAAGTTTGTAGTACTAAGGTTTTTCTTTGCGTTTTTAAATGATTTTGATCGGGTTTCATCAATGGCAGTATTTCTGGCAATATTGAGGATCCAAGTAAAGAAGCGTCCTTTGTGCACTGAATAAGTGGAGGAATTGTTCCATATTTTTATAAATACGTCCTGTAATACTTCTTCTGCAATGTTCTCGTCCAATACAATACTGTAGATTATTCCATGGACAGCCTCACTGTACATAGAATATAATCTTGAAAATGCCTTTTCATTGCCCTGCTGCATTTCCAGGATTAGCTGGTTGGGTTGTTCCATAGTTTTTTTTGTATTGTAAATGTAGTAAAATATTCATATAGAAAATAGCGACATTTTAGTTGGGCAAATATTATTGCAAAGTGCGGAGCGGATTTTTTTTAATGGGGTATTTCAATAACTTTGAAGGATGAAAAAAATAGTAGCCTTTGCGGGTAGCAATAGTAGTAGATCCATCAATCAAAAACTTTTGAATTTTGCGGTCTCACAAATTACCGGACACCAATTGGAAATGATTAAACTTACCGATTATGAACTGCCTTTGTTTGGTGAAGATATTGAACGCGAAAAAGGATATTCCGTAAACCTTAAAATGTTGATGAACAAAATAAAGGAGGCCGATGCGCTTGTATTATCCGTGAATGAACATAACGGTACGGTTTCGGCCTTTTTCAAAAACACCCTCGATTGGCTTTCCCGCTTGGATAAAAATTTTCTGGATGGCAAAAAAATATTATTAATGAGCACATCCAATGGCAGACGTGGCGCAGCTTCTTCTTTGGAATACACAAAAAATATTCTTCCCAGATTTGGGGGGCAAGTGGTGGAAAGTTTTAGCTTTCCTTCCTTTTCCGATAATTTTTCAGAGGAAACCCAATCCATTTCAAACGAATTACTATTACTAGGGTTTACTGATGTTCTCCAAAATTTCGCGCATCAAATTGAGCAATAATGCGCACATCGAAAAAATACTCTTTTTCCTTAAGCGAAACCTCAAAAAAAAAGATTCTGGGTTGGGCGCAGCAGTTCAATGAAGTAATTTGGCTGGATAGCAACAACTACCCGCAAAAACAGGAAACCTTTCAAGCCGTCCTCGCGGTAGATGCTTTTACGGCCCTAAAAACAGATGAATACGGAGCATTTGATAAGCTAAAGGAATACCAAGCAATTTCAGCAGATTGGTTGTTTGGCTATCTTTCGTACGACCTTAAAAATGATGTTGAAAAACTTCATTCCAATAATTTTGATGGACTTCATTTCCCGGAAATGTATTTTTTTCAGCCAAAAAAAATATTTTTGTTTTCTTCGGAACAAGTTGAAATTCAATATTTAAATATGGTTTCCGATGAAATGGAGGCAGATTGGCAATCTATTTTGGCTTTCGATATTTCAGAAAATCTTGAAGAAAACGCTGCCCCTTTAAACATACACGCTCGTACTTCCAAAAATCAATACATTGAAAAGGTGAACCAAGTACTTGGGCATATTATGCGGGGTGATATTTATGAAGCTAATCTTTGTCAGGAATTTTTTTCTGAAACTGCCCTCATTGATCCTTTAAACGCTTTTTTTCATCTCAATGAAATTTCAAAACCGCCATTTTCCGTATTTCTGAAATTGGATGAACTCTTTGCCCTTTGCGCTTCCCCGGAGCGCTATCTTAAAAGAACTGGCAACAGCGTTATTTCTCAACCCATAAAAGGCACCGCCCGACGTTCTTCTTTGGAAAGCGAGGACAAAGACATTGCCCTTCAACTAGCAAAGGATTCCAAGGAGCGAAGCGAAAATATAATGATTGCCGATTTGGTACGCAACGATCTTTCCCGTATTGCTGAAAAAGGAAGTGTGCACGTTGACGAACTCTGTGAAATCTACACTTTTGAACAGGTACATCAAATGATTTCTACCATTTCCTGTACGGTACCTGCCGAGCTTTCCAGTGTTGAAATTTTGCGGAATACCTTTCCCATGGGAAGTATGACGGGTGCTCCCAAAATTTCCGCCATGCGAATAATTGAATCCCTAGAAGATGCAAAACGTGGCATATACAGTGGGGCGGTCGGCTATTTTATGCCTTCTGGCGATTTTGATTTTAATGTTGTAATCCGCAGTATTTTGTATAATTCAATTAAAAAATACGTTAGTTTTTCGGTTGGTAGCGCCATTACCATAAACTCCATTCCTGAGAATGAGTTTGAGGAATGTTTGCTGAAAGCGAAGGCGATGAAGCAGGTTCTGAGCGCTTCACTATAAATTGAAGTTGGTTTGATTTTGATATTAGTTTGAAATCTTATAAACAACACTTATTAGCTATAAGGCTTATAAATATATTTTATTAGTTTAAACACTAATAAACACATTTTATTAGTTTATATGCTTATAAATAATTAAATTTGAAAAAAGTTTAATAATGAAATATTCCGTTATTTCCGGAGATATAGTTTCCTCAACCAGCTTAAACAGCGAGGACCGCAAATTTGTGGAAGAAAAACTAAAGGATTTATTAAAGGATCTTAAGAGTGAATTCAATGTGTATGCCAGGCTCATAAAAGGAGATTATTTGGAATGTGTAGTTTCAAAACCCGAAGAGGGTTTGCGAATTGCTTTGGCCATTAAAAGCTACGTAAAAGCAATACCTGTTGAAATAAAAAACTATAAAGGAGATAAAAAAAGAGCCCGACAATTTAAAACCCACGGTATTCGTCTTGCTATTGGCTATGGCGAGTTGAGTCGTTATAAACCTGAAGAAGGGATCATTGATGGTGAGGCAATTTATTTTTCGGGAAGGGAAATAAGCGGCACCTCCACTTACAATAAAGAACGTATTGTTATAAAAAACACGCTATTTTTCACCTCAAAAGATGAAGCGTTGAATAGAAATTTTCAACCTTTGCTAGCCTTGTTGGATGTATTGATAAGCAAAGCAACTTCACGGCAATGTGAAGTGCTCTATCTAAAACTCATGGATCATCAGGAAGAGGAAATTGCGCAGCAACTGGGAATAGGGCAATCCGCAGTGAACCAACATTCTACCAGTGTGGGTTGGAATGCCATTGAAGAAGCGGTAAATTATTTTAACGAAGTGATTTCAAAAGCCAATTGATATGGATTTAAAAACCTTTTTGCTTCTTCAGTTTGTTGCCCATTTGTGTTTGGATTATTTTTTCCAGACAAATAAATTGGCAAAACAAAAAAACACCATTGGCTTTAAAAGCGGGTTTTTGTATTGGCATGCTTTAGCGTGCTTTGCGCTATCTTGGCTTTTTTCGTTACAGTTCAGTTTTGTGGTGGGAGCATTAATTATTGCACTCACGCATTTTTTGTTGGACGGTTTTAAAAAGAACTTATACAATAACAGGCTTTTTGGACGCTATGCTTTTTTTATAGACCAAGCAATTCATTTAATAATCCTAACAATAGTTGTCCTTCTTTTTGATAAATGGCACGGAATTGAACCGTCCGTGGATGTTGCAATAAACTTTAAATATTTACTTATTATTACAGGATATTTGGTGTGCTTAAAGCCCGCCAATATTTTTATAAAAGAAGTATTTCGGGTGACCGATATTCAAGTTTCAAGCGATAACGAAATGCCCAATGCCGGAAAGGTGATAGGGGTTTTGGAAAGAATCCTTACCCTTACTTTCATTCTGGTTTTTCAGTATCAAGCCGTGGGATTTCTTATTGCAGCAAAATCAATTTTGCGCTACCGAAACGATGAAACCCTAAAAACCGAATACGTGCTAATAGGCACCATGCTCAGTTTTGGGATTGCCGTAATTGCCGGAATCATCATTAATTTATTTTAAACAGTTGTAAATCTTGCTTTCCCAATTAAAAGAATATATTGAAATTAACCTTCCTTTTTTAAAGGAAAAAAAATTGCTCATTGCTTGCAGCGGGGGATTGGACAGCGTGGTTTTAACGCATTTAATGCACGCGCTGGAATTTGATATTTCGCTCGCACACTGCAATTTTTCACTGCGGGGAAAGGAAAGCGATGGGGACGAAATGTTTGTTATTGGCATGGCCAAAAAAATGAACCTTGCAGTGTTCGCTGAAACCTTTGACACAAAAAAATATTCCCACGAGCAGAAAATTTCAACGCAAATGGCGGCGCGGGATCTCCGCTACACTTGGTTCAATGAAATTTTGAAAGATTTTAAATTTGATTTTTTACTTACCGGCCATCATTTGGATGACGATTTGGAAACATTTTTTATCAATCTTTCCCGCGGAACAGGTTTAAAAGGGCTCACTGGAATTCCAGAAATCAATGAAAAACTGATTCGACCATTGTTGGGTTTTTCAAGAGAGGAAATCCTTACTTATGCTGAAGCGAACAATCTGAAATGGCGCGAGGACAGCAGTAACTTGAAAACAGACTATCTCCGGAATAAATTGCGTTTGGAGGTATTGCCCGAATTTAAAAATGTAAATGATTCCGTTTTAAAAAACTTTCAAAAAACAATTCAAAATTTACAGGCATCCCAAAATCTGATTGAAGATTATATGGCCCTTGTGTATAACCTAGCCGTTTCCGAAATTGAGGATGGATACAGCATTAATATTGAGAAAATACAAGAATTACCGCATACCGATGCATTGCTTTACGAACTTCTTTCGGGTTTTGGGTTTACTTCTTGGGAAGATATTTCGCATTTATTGAAGGCACAAACGGGAAAGCAGGTTTTTTCAAAAACACACCGACTTCTTAAAAACCGGGATTCACTTATTTTGACCGAAATTAATTCCGAAGAAAATAATGAGGAATTTTTCATTCAAAAAAATGAAAAGGAAATTTCCCAACCCATATCTTTAAGGTTTGAAACTTCAAAATATATAGGAGAAACTGAAAAGAATTTGGTCTATGTAGATTCCGAAAAATTGAAATTTCCCCTAAAACTTAGAAAATGGAAGGAAGGTGATAGCTTTCAACCGTTTGGAATGAAAGGAAAAAAGAAATTGAGCAAATTTTTTAAAGATGAAAAAGTACCGATGACCATTAAGGAAAAAACTTGGGTACTTTTGAGCGGGGAACAAATAATCTGGGTAATCGGTTTCCGGCTTGACGAACGTTTTAAAGTTTCCGAAGCATCAAAAATTATATTGAAAATAATTTATAATCCATAAATCTTTTAGTAATGAAACATTTAAAGGTCCTTCTTGTTTTTCTTTTTTTCTTCAACTATTCATTTTCACAGGATGAGAATTACGTAAAGGAAAATTACAACAAGACCGAAAAGCAAATTACTATGCGCGATGGTAAAAAATTGTACACGGTAATTTATTCCCCAAAGGACACTTCAAAAAAATACCCCATTCTTTTTCAGCGAACGCCTTATAGTTGCCAACCCTATGGAGAAGATCAATTTAAATCGAAAATTGGTCCGAATGAATTTTTGATGAAAGAAGGGAATATTATTGTTTATCAAGATGTTCGCGGCCGCTGGATGAGCGAAGGTGTTTACGACAACATGCGAGCTTACATTCCCAATAAAAAGGGTAAACAGGTAGACGAAGCCAGCGACACCTATGATAGCATAGATTGGTTGGTAAAAAATGTGGCCAATAACAACGGAAATGTTGGAGTTTGGGGAATAAGCTATCCCGGGTTTTATGCCACATATTCACTTTTGGATGCACATCCGGCACTTAAGGCCGTTTCGCCACAAGCTTCAATCAGCGATTTCTTTTTTGATGATTTTCACCATAACGGAGCCTATTTGTTAAGTTATTGGAATGCAACCGCGCTTTTTGGATATGAAAAAACAAAACCTGTAAAAGAACCGTGGTATAGCTTTCCAAAATTGGGAAGTGAGGACCAATATCAGTTTTTTCTGGATGCCGGACCTTTGACCAATCTCGATAAATATTATAAGGAAGACAATGTTTTTTGGCAACAGTTAAAAGAGCATTCCAGTTATGACGAGTTTTGGCAATCCCGAGGGATTATCCAGCATTTAAAAAATATAAAACCGGCCGTAATGTTTGTGGGTGGGCTTTTTGATGCTGAGGATTTATACGGCCCCTTTAACAGTTACCAAGCTATCGAAAAAAACAGCGACAATTACAATACGCTTGTATATGGCCCATGGAGCCACGGAGATTGGGCACGTACAACAGAACGACAGGCCATTGGTAATATTTATTTTGGAGATAGCATTTCGTATAATTACCAAAAAAATGTGGAGACTAAATTTTTCAACCATTTCTTAAAAAATAATGGCAAGAAGGAAATTGCCCTTCCTGAAGCCTATATGTTCGATACCGGAACCCACGAATGGAAATCTTATGCCCAATGGCCCCCAAAAAATACCGAAAAGAAAACTTATTATCTTCAAAGTAACCAAGGCTTGAATGACAAAGCTGAGAAAAGCTACACTTTTGAAGAATTCATCAGCGATCCCAAAAAACCCGTTCCGTATTCCGAAGACATAAAAATGGTTTTTACACCGAGAAAATATATGACAGATGACCAGCGTTTTGCAGCACGCAGACCTGATGTGCTTGTTTATGAAACCGAAGTGCTTACGGATGACGTAACTATGGCAGGGCCTATAAATGCTATGTTGAAAGTTGCAACAACAGGAACAGACGCAGATTGGATTGTAAAGGTGATAGATGTATTTCCGCCGGATGCCGAAGATTATCCCGAAACGCAGGAATATTTAAAAATGGGAAATTATTTTATGATGGTTAGAAGTGAAGTAATGCGCGGACGTTTCAGAAACAGTTTCAGTAATCCCGAGCCTTTTGTGCCAAAACAAAAAACGACAGTAAATATAAAACTTCAGGATGTTCATCATACATTTAAGAAAGGACATAAAATTCAAGTGCAGGTTCAGAGCACTTGGTTTCCTCTTATAGATCTAAATCCGCAGACGTTTGTGCCAAATATTTTTGAAGCGAAAGAAGAAGATTTCAAAAAACAAACACATAGTGTGTTTAATGATTCTGCCATAGAATTTACTATTTTACAGCAATGATGGAAAATTTGGGCTAGGTATAAAAACAAGTTTCCCGACCATTGGCCGGGAAACTATAACAAACCTAACTTAGTAAACTTTAAATTGTAAAAAGAAAATTTTCTATCCCCACAAAAAATTTACTTTATACATTATCCACTAATTCTATGATTCAAATATAAGGCGGTTCTTTTCTTTGCACCATACGTACATACACGTATTTTTAAAATAATTTTTGTGGTAGTTTTTATTGATATTTATAAACCCCAAAGAGTATAGTAATTTTATTAATTGGTGGTGAAATAATAATATGTTAGATTTACTTTAATGAATAAAATTATAAAAAAAATAGGAGTATTAACAAGTGGAGGAGACGCTCCTGGAATGAATGCGGCCATTAGGGCCGTGGTGAGATCCTGCGCTTATCAAAATCTGGAGTGTGTAGGTGTTTATCGGGGCTACGAGGGTTTGATAGAAGGAGATTTCGAATCTCTCGATGCACGTTCGGTGAAAAACATAATAAACCGCGGAGGCACTTTCTTGAAATCTGCGCGTTCCAAGGAATTCCGTACCAATGAAGGTAGAGAAAAAGCTTTTCATAATTTAAAGAAGGCAAACATTGATGCTCTGGTAGTAATTGGTGGGGATGGAAGCTTCGCGGGAGCTTCAGTTTTTAATGAAGAATTCAACTTCCCTATTGTCGGTATTCCTGGAACCATTGATAACGATATAAACGGTACAGATTTTTCTATTGGCTATGATACCGCACTGAATACGGTAGTAGAAGCAATTGATAAAATCCGTGATACCGCAAACTCTCACAATCGACTTTTTTTGGTTGAGGTTATGGGGCGAGATGCCGGCGATATAGCATTAAATGCAGGTATTGGGGCAGGAGCGGAGGAAATTTTAATTCCCGAGGAAAATATGGGAAAAGACCGTTTGGTCGAATCACTTAAAAGAAGTAAACTGTCCGGAAAATCTTCAAGTATTATCGTTGTTTCAGAAGGGGATCAGATTGGGAAAAATATTTTTGGACTCGCAAAATACATTGAAGAAAACCTTTATGGTTATGAAGTCCGCGTTACCGTTCTTGGCCACATTCAGCGTGGTGGCTCGCCCAGTTGTTTCGATCGGGTTTTGGCTAGTAGAATGGGTGTAGGAGCGGTGGATGCCTTATTGAGGGGCGAAAGTGATGTTATGATTGGAATTATCCATAACAAAATAACTTCGGTATTGTTTAAGGATACGGTAAAAACAAAACATAAAATAGATTTGGAACTAATTCGCGTGGCGGATATTATTTCCATATAATAAAGAAATTAATTGAAAATGATAAAAATAGGGATCAACGGTTTCGGCCGCATTGGAAGAATCGCTTTTAGAATTGCCTCACAAAGAGAAAATATAGAAATAGTTGGTATCAACGATTTGCTAGATGTAGAACATCTAGCATATTTGTTGAAATATGACTCGGTACATGGAAAATTTGACGGAACTGTTGAAGTAAGTGAAGGAAATTTGATGGTGAATGGAAAGAAAATAAGGGTCACTGCCGAAAAAAATCCCGAAAATTTAAAATGGGACGAAGTTGGAGCTACCATCGTAATTGACTGCACCGGTATCTTTAAAGAAATGGATTCTGCTTCGGCACACTTAAAAGCTGGCGCCAAAAAGGTAGTTATTTCAGCCCCCTCAAAAACCGTCCCCATGTTTGTTATGGGTGTAAATCAAGATAAAATAAAACCGAAAGACACAGTAGTTTCCAACGCCTCCTGTACTACAAACTGTCTTGCGCCCATGGCGAAAATTATAAATGACAAATACGGGATTGTGGAAGCCTTGATGACGACGGTACACTCCGTGACGGCTTCGCAATCAACAGTGGACCAGCCTTCAAAAAAGAATTATCGTATGGGGAGAAGCGCTTTAAGCAATATTATTCCAACAACCACTGGTGCTGCCGTTGCAGTAACTAAAGTAATCCCGGAGTTGAAAGGGAAATTAACGGGAATGGCCTTCCGGGTTCCCACGACCGATGTTTCAGTAGTGGATTTAACGGTTCGTACTGAAAAAGGCGCAACTTATGAGGATATCAAAAAACTTTTCAAAGAAGCTTCAAAAGGCGATTATAAAGGCATTGTAAATTACACTGAAGACAATGTAGTTTCTCAGGACTTCGTTTCTGACCCTCACACTTGTACTTTTGATGCAGGTGCAGGTATTGCCCTTAACGATAATTTCTTTAAGTTAGTGGCTTGGTATGACAATGAGTACGGTTATTCTTCAAAATTGATTGACCTGGCCGCTCACGTCGCAACACTGTAATTTATGATACTCATAGCCGATGGCGGTTCAACAAAATGCGATTGGGTATTGCTGGAGGCTTCAGGAAATGTACTCCTAAAAACACGTACCCTTGGCCTGAATCCTACGGTTGTAGATAAAGAGGAATTGGCCAAACGAATTTCAGAAAATTCTGATCTAAAAAATTTCTTTGACAAAGTAGGAAGTCTGGACTTTTATGGTGCGGGTTGCGGCACCGTTACACCCCGAAATATCTTAAAAGATGTACTTATCCAATTGTTTCCAAATGCAGTTGTTAACGTACAGGAAGATCTGGCTGCTGCGGTTTATGCCGCTACTACCGAGCCTGGAATAGTTTGTATTTTGGGTACGGGCAGTAACAGTTGCTATTTTGACGGAAAAAATATTCATACGCCAATTCCGGCCTTAGGCTATATTTTAATGGACGAGGCCAGTGGCAATTACTTTGGGAAAAGACTGGTTCGTGATTTTTACTACAACAGAATGCCTTCGGAAATTGCTTCCGAATTTCAAGAAAGTTTCAATCTTGAAGCTGATGAAATAAAAATGAACCTTTACAAAAAACCGAATCCAAATGCATATTTGGCTTCTTTTGCTGGATTTATTTTTACTCACCCCTCCCAAAGTTCGAGTAAAAATGAAATAAACCCCTATTTTTACAGCCTAATAAAAGAAGGTGTCTCAACGTTTATTAAATGTAGAATACTTTGTTACAAGCAAGCCCACGAGGTCCCCGTTCATTTTATAGGTTCGATTGCACATTTTTCCGAAGATATCATCAAAGAATGTTTTAAGGAACACAATCTGAAACTTGGCAATATCGTGCAACGCCCTATCGATGGATTAATTGAATATTATAAGAACAAAATTTCCCATTCCTAAATCAACAATAAAAATGTCTTTACCAGCAATAAATCCTACAAAAACTAAAGCCTGGAAAGCTCTTGAGGAACATTTTAAGGAAATTGAAGACGTAAAAATGCAACATCTTTTTGCAGATGACCTCGCACGAGCAAAGAGTTTTAAGATTGAATGGCAAGATTTTTATTTGGATTATTCCAAAAACAGAATTTCTGAAAAAACAATTTCACTTTTACTACAACTCGCAGAGGAAGTAAATTTGAAACAAGCGATAAATGCGCAGTTTGAAGGCGAAAAAATAAACGAAACTGAAAATAGGGAAGTACTTCATACCGCTTTGCGTGATTTGGGGAACATGAAACCCGAAGTAAAGGAAACACTTCAAAAAATGAAATCTTTTTCCGAAGATCTTATCAATGAAAACCGAAAAGGCTTTACTGGAAAGAGAATTACAGATGTTGTAAACATTGGAATTGGAGGAAGCGATTTGGGACCCGATATGGTTACCGAAGCGCTTCAGTATTACAAAAACCGTCTAAAAACCCATTATATTTCAAATGTCGATGGGGATCATGTACAGGAAATATTAAAAAAAGTAGATAGGGAAACAACGCTTTTTATCATCGTTTCCAAAACGTTTACCACACAGGAAACCCTTACAAATGCAACAACCGTGAGAAAATGGTTTTTGAAAAAGGGAAAGGAAAAAGATATTTCAAAACACTTCGTGGCAGTTTCAACCAATTTAAAAGCGGTGGAAGAGTTTGGGATTTCTTCTGAAAATATTTTCCCAATGTGGGATTGGGTCGGCGGCCGATTTTCATTGTGGAGCGCGGTGGGACTTTCTACCTGTTGCGCCATTGGATATTCAAATTTTGAAGCGCTTTTAAAAGGAGCACATAAAATGGATTCTCATTTTAAAGATTCAGAATTTAAAAATAATATTCCTGTATTACTTGCTTTATTGTCAGTTTGGTACAATAATTTTTTTAAAGCTGAGAGCGAAGCTGTGATTCCATATTCGCAATACTTGACCAAATTGGTTTCCTACCTGCAACAAGCAGTTATGGAAAGTAATGGAAAAAGTGTGGACCGAAATGGGGAAACCGTAGATTACGAAACCGGAAACATAATTTGGGGCAGCACGGGCACCAATGCCCAACACGCATTTTTTCAATTGATCCATCAAGGAACCAAATTGATTCCTGCCGATTTTATCGTCTTCGCAGAATCGCTTTATGAAAATCAGGACCATCAAAATAAATTATTGGCAAACTGTTTTGCCCAAACAGAAGCGCTATTAGAAGGAACTTTTGGTAGCAAGACCGACAATAACTTTAAGGTATTCAACGGAAATAAACCTACCAATACCATTCTTATAAAAAAACTTTCCCCATCCACTTTGGGAAGCCTGATTGCCATGTACGAACATAAAATTTATGTACAGGGAATTATCTGGAATATCTTCAGCTATGACCAATGGGGCGTAGAACTTGGAAAGAAAGTAGCTACAGAAACCTTATCTGCACTTGAAAAAGGCAAAAACTCAGATTTGAAAAACCAATCCACCAAAAACCTGATTCAGCATATTTTTGATTCTGAAAAGTAAACCCTCCTACTTTTCAACATAATATTTTAAATAAATTACTATCTTCATAATTCATTCTCCCCAGTTTTGAATTTAAGGAACCATGCTTACAAAAGTTTATGGAAGCGCAGTCTTCGGGGTAGAAGCAACTACAATTACCATTGA
>JBBQQN010000028.1:0-31148 GCA_038215845.1 Flavobacteriales bacterium
ATGGGTGTCCATTCTCTTTGTTTGATTAATTGGGTATCTTTACGGCAAAGTTTTTAATAAACCGAAACCATTAATGGAACTTTATTACCCCTACCTAAAATCTCTCCACCTCATCTTTATTATTACCTGGTTTGCCGGGCTTTTTTATATTGTTCGCTTATTTGTTTACCAAATTGAAGCTTCGCAAAAACCTTCCCCCGAAAAGGAAATTTTGGGGAAACAGCTAAAAATAATGGCCGCCCGCCTTTGGAATATTATCACTTGGCCTTCCATGATTTTAGCGCTTATCTTCGGGATCGCTCTTATTTTAATTATGCCGGCATGGCTTTCCCAACCTTGGATGCAGGTAAAATTGGGATTCGTTGTTTTATTGATAATTTATCATTTTAAATGCCATCAAATTTTTAAACAGCTCCAAAACGGGTTGGTAAAACATTCCTCCAACTTTATGCGCCTTTTTAACGAAGCGCCCACCATCATTCTATTTTCGGTGGTATTCCTTGTTATTTTAAAAGATGGCGTCAACTGGATTTACGGCACGGTGGGAGTTATAGTTTTTGCCATTTTGTTGATGATGGGTTATAAAATTTATAAAAGAATTAGGGAGAAGTAACTTAGATTCTGTTCCGCTCAGCCATCATGCATTGAGCGAAGCCGAAAATGTTGGTTTAATTATTGCTATCTTTCTTTCACAAAAGAATGTAAATGTACTTTTACAAAAAATCGCTCCGAACCCGCATCTTCCTTTCCATGATTTTTTTGGTAATAGGCGCCTCCATTCTCATTGCCATTGTTACCGTTTACCAATATAAAGAAGAAGCACAGGACTATCATCGTGACAGGCTTTTAAGAAAGGAAATAGCTATTCGCGAAAACATAAATTATATATTAAAGACCACTACTTATCCGGTTGAAACCAACCAGATTCCCTTGATTTTTAAGGATAAGATCTATGAAATAAAGGATATCCACAGTTTGGAGATTTTCCTGTATGACCTTCACGGAAATCTTCTAAAATCCTCGAAACCCTCTTTTTTCAAGGATACCACTTTATCCAAAATGCCCCAGTTTGCTTTGGAAGAACTCCAAAAATCGCCTACTAAAAATTATATAAAGGAATTTGAGGAAAACGGGCAAAAGTACCAATCTTCATATACATACATTACGGACAGCTATTTCAAACCCTTGGCTATTTTGAATTTGCCTTACATTGAGGATGATGGCTTTATTACTAAAGAACTAACCGAATATTTTTATAGACTGGGAGTGGCTTACTTTTTTATGTTGCTTGTGGCCATAGCCCTAGCTTATTTTCTTTCAAAATACATAACCCGTTCCCTAAAGGAAATAAGCGAAAAACTTTCAAAAACACGGTTCGATACCCGCAATAAAAAAATCCACATCAAAGATACTCCGCAGGAAATTTCGGCATTGGTAAATTCCTATAACGGAATGATCGACGAACTAGATAATAGTGCCGCACAGCTTGCCGCCAGCGAAAGGGAAGCCGCTTGGCGCGAAATGGCAAAACAGGTAGCGCATGAAATTAAAAACCCCTTGACGCCCATGCGACTTACCGTGCAAAGTTTTCAGCGCAAGTTTGACTGCAACGACCCCGAAGTTGATAAAAAAGTAACGGAATACACAAATACCCTGCTACAACAAATTGATACACTAAGTTCCATTTCTTCTGCTTTTTCAACCTATGCCAAAATGCCTGCACAACAGGATGAAACCTTAAATGTGGTGAAAATGACGAAGCTGGCGCTTGATATTTTCAATGAAGATTTTATTTATTTCTTTTCGGAAAAAGATGTGGTTCGTGCCAGATTTGATCGCACACAACTCATTCGGGTAATTACGAATTTGGTAAAAAACAGTATTCAATCCATTGAACAAAAAAATCCTGCAGAGCCCAGGATTGAAGTGCATGTAACTACCGAAACAACTTCGGTGAACATTCTTGTTACGGATAACGGCATTGGGGTTGCCCCAAAAAATATCGACTGCATTTTCGAACCTCAATTTACCACTAAAACCAGTGGAATGGGACTCGGGTTGGGAATGGTTAAAAATATTGTGGAAACTTATGGCGGAACCATTACGCTTGATTCTTCCGAAGAAAAAACAACTTTTAAAGTCAGCTTTCCGGCAATCCTTTAAGCTTTTTAGTAGCTTTGTAGAGTAGCCAAGAATTCACGAATATTTTTTTATTCTTTGAAGTTTATTAGGTCACGACTGCGCTCGACCAGATATTTAATTCGTGGATTCGGGACAAAAATCATTAAAAAAATAATTTCTATGAAATACGATAACATACTTTCCGAAACCAAAAATGGCATCACAACAATTACCATAAATCGACCTTCAAAGTTAAATGCGCTGAACCGAGAAACAATCCAGGAATTGCACGATGCTTTTGAAGAAGCCGAAGACTCAACAAAAACAAAAGTGGTAATTATTACTGGAAGCGGCGAAAAAGCCTTTGTTGCAGGCGCAGACATCGCCGAATTTGCTGATTTTTCAGTGGAAGAAGGGGGGAAACTGGCAGCAAAAGGACAGGAATTATTGTTTGATTTTGTTGCGAATTTTTCCAAGCCTGTAATTGCAGCCGTAAATGGTTTTGCCTTGGGCGGTGGATTGGAACTTGCTATGGCGGCACATTTCCGCGTTGCTTCCGATAATGCAAAAATGGGTTTACCCGAAGTTTCATTGGGCGTAATTCCCGGCTATGGCGGAACACAGCGTTTGCCACAATTGGTTGGCAAAGGCCGCGCAATGGAAATGATTATGACCGCCGGAATGATCGACGCAAACCAAGCGCTTGAATACGGTTTGGTTAACCACGTTACAACTCAGGAAGAATTAATTGAATTTGCCGAAAAGATTGCTGGGAAAATTATGAAAAACTCTTCGGTTGCAATTGCCTCAGCCATTCGGGCAATCAATGCAAACTTTGAAGATGGTGAAAACGGATTTGAAGTAGAAATTGAAGAGTTTGGCAACTGTTTTGGAACAGAGGATTTTGAAGAAGGGACACAGGCGTTTCTTCAAAAAAGGAAAGCTGATTTTCCGGGAAAATAATTTAAAATAGGATTTATTCCTAATTACTTAGGAAATATTCCAAATAGTAATTAACTTTGGGAAACTCAATTTTCTTAAAGTTTTTTATGTCTGAAAATGTAATTAAAGGTCGTGGTGCACAAAAAAATGTGCACAACCGTTTCTTCGAAAACCAACACGAAGTGCTGGACGAGTTTCTTAATTTCTGTGAAGCTGAAGGCGAAGAGGCCGACAAAAACAAGACCAAATACACTGAAATCTTTCCAAAATCATTTGTAAATAAAGTGGACAGCCCAGACGTGGGGATGGGCTTTTCTGCGAATCCATACCAAGGTTGTGAACACGGTTGCGTGTATTGCTACGCCCGAAACAGTCACGAATATTGGGGCTATGGTGCGGGACTGGATTTTGAGCGAAATATTCTATTCAAAAAAAATGCGCCTCAGCTTTTGGAGGAAAAAATAACTTCAAAAAACTGGGAGGGAAATACTATTGTTTTTTCTGGAAATACAGATTGTTACCAACCGCTGGAACGCAAACTTGAAATCACGAGAAAATGCCTTGAAATAATGTTGAAATGGAAGCATCCAACCGGCATTATAACCAAAAATTCATTGATACTTCGTGATCTCGATATTTTAAAGGAAATGGCAAAACTGAATATTATTTCAACCAATATTTCAATCACTTCACTTTCGGAAGATACCCGACGATTACTGGAACCACGCACGGCAACAATAAAACAACGCTTGAAAACTGTTGAAACGCTTTCAGCAAATGAAATTCCCGTTAGGGTAATGATGGCGCCCATTATTCCTTCACTAAACAGTCATGAAATCCTTCCTTTGGTAAAAAAAGTAGCGGAGCTTGGCGCACATGATGTGGGTTATACTATTGTGAGATTGAATGGCCAAATTGCTGAAATCTTTAAAGATTGGGCGTACAAAACGATTCCGGAAAGAGCCGAACGGATTTTAAACCAAATAGCGGAATGCCACGGCGGAAACCTCAACGATAGCAATTGGGGCAGACGCATGAAAGGCGAAGGAACCATTAGCGAACAGGTGAAGAATACAATGTCCATTGCCAAAAATAAATATTTAAAAGATAGAATTATTCCGCCAATGGATGCTTCACATTTTCTTCAACTTAAAAATCCGCAGATGAAATTGTTCTGAAAAATTATTTCTTACCCATTCCAGTAAGCATTTAGCGCTTCATCCTTTCACCTACTACTGTATACGAAATCTGATCGTGAAATAATTTTTTGGTTTTAATAAATGTGAAAATTTGTATGATAAAAGGAATTATTAAAAGATAGGAATAGGCCATAACCAAACGGAGAATATTTCTCCAAAAGGCTTTAAAAAAAGAGACCCGCTGTCCATTTCTATCGGTAATCTCCAGTTTCATAATCTGTTTGCCAAAAGTGCCCCGATATTTTGAGGACTCGAAAATGGCGCAAATAATAAAATAGAAAAAAAGACTGAATATAATCACAAAGGTTAACTCAGTATCCGATACATCTTCTGTGTCGGTTATTATTACCGACACAATTGACCATAATACAACCGCTATAAATATTGAAGGAATTGCGGTAATTATATTGTCAAGAATAAAAGCCACAGCACGTTTCCCTAGGACATTTTTATAATAGGCTTTTCGCCATTCAACGTCCATGGCAACATTATTAATATTTTTGGGTTTCGCCTTTGGTGTTTCCTGCTCAACTTTTTTGGGTTCTTCTTTTTCTGGTGCTTTTTCAACAGTAGGAACTTCTTTATCAGTTACTGGTTCAACCGTTTCATTTACTGGTGGTGTTTTTTCTATATGGGTATCCGCCAAGAGTTCAGAAACTTTTTCGTCAACGAGCTCAGCTTCCGCCGCATTTTCATAGCTGAAATTTTCGATTGACTCATAGATATCTGTTACTACTGCCGTTAAAGCATCGTCTTCACTATTCCAAAATTGTTTATTATTTAGCGGTTGAATATTTTTTGGCAAGAGTGGCAGGTTTACAAACGGAGTCGATTTCCACATACAGTTACGCACCAAAATGGGAAGCATTACGGTTTCATTTCTATTATATCTTTCTATCACTTTTTGGGTGCGCAGATACGTTTCATCATCATTAATAAAATCGGAGCTTATAAAAGCAAGGACAATTTCTGCTTGATACAATCTTTCTTTGTATTGTTTTACATCCTGACCTGGTGGAATTTCAAAATCGCTTTCAATTTCAATAGGTCTTTTTGAATTTCTTATAACCGGAGCGAGGTATTTTTTTACTGCAATACATTGCTGCTCATCCTCTGGTGCCGCTAAAAAATAGATGTTTATTGTGTCTGTTGATACTTCTGATTGATTGGTTGGCATTTTGAATATCTTTAATGGTTAGTAAATAGATAATTTCTAGAAATTCAAGTTTATAACTTGGCTTGGCCAGCAAATTATTTTGCTAAAATATGGTCAACCAGCCTTTCAATACCGTCTGCCACTTCTGTAAAAGCCGCATCCCTATCGGCATATTCCATAATTGGTTTTGCATTTCGCGGTAAAGCCTGTAGTTTGGCGTAGGGCAAGGAGGTCCATCTACAGTTTCTAAGAATAATGGGGACTACATAAGCACTGCCCTCTTCATGGCGGCGCATGGCTTCTGCCAATTCTTTGTCCCAAATAAAATCTGAAGCGTTAAAATCAACACTGATTAAGAGTAAAATTACATTTGCCTTCCGCAATTCGTCCATAATGGAATCATCCCATTCCTGACCAGCTATAAGAGCCCTATCGTTCCAAGTATCAATTTTTCCGGAACGCTTAAGCACTTTTAAATATTTGTCCATTTCGTTTTTGAGTTCCTCATCTTTATGAGCATAAGATGTGAAGATCTGAACTTTTTTTAGTGAAGTATCTGCCATAATATCCAAACTTGTTTTTAATTGTAGTTAGTCTCCAAAAAAGGGAGAATTAAAAATGTAATAGTGAGGGTATTACTTTTTTGAAATATGTGATTGAAGGTTAAATTTAAGAAATTAATCGGGAATAGACTTCAAAAAATTTTTTTAACTCATTTCAAACTAGTGATTTGTGGCGACACTTGAGATACTAGCACTGAAATTTTATGCTGGAAGTAAGAAAAATTGACTGAGGTAAATTATCTTTTACCATACCACTCCGCAAAAAACTCTTTTAGAAATTCCTTCATAAAAGAATGCCTTGCTGCTGCTATTTGCCGTCCCGTTTCGGTATTCATTTTATCTTTTAAAAGCAGTAATTTTTCGTAAAAATGGTTGATAGTCGGCGCATGGGAAGCTTTATATTCCGAAGGCGTCATATTTAAATTCGGTTTAATTTCGGGGTCGTAAAGTTTTCGATTTTTATAACCTCCGTAATTGAAAGTTCGAGCAATTCCTATGGCTCCCAACGCATCCAGTCTATCGGCATCCTGGACGACATCCAATTCCTTTGAATGAAATTCTTGGTTTTTATTACCGCCTTTAAAGGAAATATTTTCAATTATTTTTATAACGTGCCCGATTATTTCTTCGGAAAGATTTTGGGTTTCCAAAAAATTCCTCGCTTTTTTTGGCCCGAGGGTTTCATCGCCATTGTGAAATTTTGAATCGGCAATATCGTGCAGCAAAGCTCCAAGTTTTACTACGGTTTTATCCACTTCTTCCGTTTCGGAAATCAAAAGTGCGTTGTTATAAACGCGTTCAATGTGAAACCAATCGTGGCCACCTTCGGCATTTTTCAATTCAGCTTTCACGAAAACTATTGTGTTTTCAATGATTTCTTCGTTAGTTGTTGAAATCATTATTTGTGGATTTTAGCTATAATAATTTCCTCTACTTTATCGATTAACATCTCGGTTTCAAAATCTGAAACCTTAAGCGAAGGATGCACGGTCATTTCAAAACGCACTCCCAATTGAATCGGAAACATTCCATTGCGCTGCAATTTCCACGAATTATTGATGGTAACTGGAAGTATATACCCATCTGGCACTTTTTTAAAGAGGGTCTGCAGGCCGCTTCTGTGGAAAGATTTTGGCTCACCTGTTTTACTGCGGGTTCCTTCGGGGAAAATAACGCCGCTTCTCTTGAATTTCTGAAGGTATTTTGAAAATTTTACCAACTCAACAATCGCCTGTCGTGGATTTTTTCTATCAATCAAAATAGAACCGCCATGATTGAGATTATATGAAATGGAAGGAATCCCTTTCCCCAGTTCTACTTTCGAAATAAATTTGGGATGGTATTTCCGCAGATACCAACTGAGCGCAGCGATTTCCCACATGCTTTGATGGTTCGAAACTATAATTATTGGAACATTATTGGGGAGACTGCTGTGAATATCTACGTGAAAAGTTGTTCCCAAAACATTTAAACATCGCAAAAGGGACCAATTAAAAATATCTACACATTTTTTATGTGCTTGATATCCGAAAACATTAAAACAAATCCATTGAAGGGGATGAAAAAAAACAATAATAATACCAAATAGTAGGTAAAACAATACCGAAAAAGGATAGCTTATAATTTTTGAGAGTGTATTCATTACTTTTCAAAAGTAAGAAAACCGCCTTAAAAAAGGCGGTCTTCCAGTTTGCTTATTTCTATTTTTTATAGTTGAATTTCAACGTTTTGATTTCGACTTATTTTTCAAAGTGTTTCGGTCAATGTAGATATAGTTGTATACACAAAGACACACAATCAACAACCAAAATGCTCTGTAAAGCCAATCGTTAATCTCTTTTCCGAATAAATGTGAAACCTTCGGATTTTGATAAATATTGAAAATCAAGGCGCCAAGCGCCAATATTCCGATAACAATAGTAAATGGCTTAGTCATTTTCATAACGCCAGATATCTATGGATTAACAGTATTCGTTAAAAGCACCTTTAAGGTTTTCGGCAATCATATCGGCAGGACGTCCTTCAATGTGGTGGCGTTCCAACATATGTACCAATTCCCCATTTTTGAACAATGCCATGGAAGGCGAACTTGGAGGAAAAGGAACCATACTTGCACGTGCGGCATCAACAGCTTCGCGGTCAACACCTGCAAATACAGTTACCAAATGATCCGGCGTTTTTGCATTCTGAAGTGCCATTCTTGCACCTGGACGGGCATTAGCTGCTGCACAGCCACAGACTGAATTAACAACCACTAAAGTTGTTCCTTCTTTTTTTAATGCTTGCTCAACATCGCTTGCGGTATATAGTTCGGTGAAGCCTACGTTTGTGAGGTCTTCACGCATTGGTTTTACTAATTCTGGTGGATACATATTATTTATTTTTTAGATGTATTTATAATTTGCACAAAGATAAGAATTTAAATAGAGACCGATTTCCCAAAACCCTATTCCAAATACCAAAGAAATCATAAAAATGATATCTAATTGTGGGGTTTTACCAACCATTGTTTTTGTCCTTGGGCTTTGGTGGTTTTTATTGGTTACCTTTGGACGCTATAATTAAGATAAAATTACATTTTATATGCTTCGTTGGATATTGGCCGTTCTCGGTTATGCATTTTTCAGATTTCCCGGTGCCATTGCGGGGTTTTTAATAGGAAGTCTTCTGGATAATTATGCTTTTAAGGGCAAAACATTTCAAACATCATTCAATACTGGCGGGCAGCAGGTAACTCCAGCAGATTTTGAATTGAACTTACTTTCCTTGGCTTCTTTGGTAATAAAAGCTGACGGCAGCGTAAGCCAAAGTGAACTGGATTATGTGCGGCAATATTTTGTTCAGGCTTACGGAAGGGAGCGGGCCAACGCAACCTTTAAAGTTTTTAATGAAGTAATAAAAAACAGGGAAATTTCGGCCCAAAATATTGGCACTCTTTTAAAACAGCGTACCCGCTACGAAAGCCGGCTACAGATTCTCCACTTTTTATTCAGCATTGCCAATGCAGATGGCAGTGTTTCAACATCTGAGGTAGACGAAATCAACCGTATTGCAGGTTATTTAGGTGTATTTGCACGCGATTTTGAAAGCATAAAAGCCATGTTTTTCAAAAACCCGGATAGTGCATATAAAATTTTGGAAATTGACCGAAGTGCCACCGATTCCGAAATTAAGTCGGCCTACCGCACCATGGTTAAAAAATACCACCCGGATAAGCTGCAGCATATGGATGAAGCCTATCAAAAAGGTGGGATAGAAAAATTCCAGAAAGTACAGGAAGCTTATGAGCAGCTTCAAAAAGAACGAGGGTTTTAAGTTTCACTTCCCATAAATTTAAAAAATAATTTTTTTCAGAACACTTATCCATAGTGCTTTTATCTGCATTTTTTTATTATTTTTAGTCTCATCTAAAAATAAACTTTAAATAAATAGAAAAATATTTTTACCTTTGGCCCCATGTTTACATTAGCCGAAGAAAATTATCTTAAAGCCATCTTTCACTTGGAGCACGAAATCCAAGGTGGAGTAAGTACCAATGCCATTGCCGAGAGTATGGAAACCAAGCCCTCTTCCGTAACGGACATGGTCCAAAAATTGGCTGAGAAGAAAATGGTTGTCTATAAACGATACAAAGGGGCACAACTTACAGCTGAAGGAAAAAAAGTTGCGGCCTATGTAATTAGGAAACATAGGTTATGGGAAGTGTTTCTGGTGGAAAAACTAAATTTCCATTGGGACCAAGTCCACGAAATTGCCGAACAATTGGAACATATTCAATCGGAGGAACTTATTATCCGTTTGGATAAATTTTTAGGAAGCCCCGATTTTGATCCACACGGAGATCCCATTCCCGATAAACACGGAAACTTAAAACGCACTGAAAAAAAATTACTCTCTGAGGTTGAAAAAAATCAAAAGGGAGTTTGCGTAGGCGTAAAAGAATCCAGCCCGGAATTTCTACAGTATTTGGACAAAAAGAAAATCAGTATAGGAACCAAAATACTTGTTTTGGGCAAAGAGTTCTTTGATGGATCCATGGTCATTCAAGTGGGGGAAGAACAATTTTTTATTTCAATTAAAATAGCAGAAAATTTATACGTTCAAACCCAAGAATAAGATGGACAGAAGAAGCCATAAATCCCTGGAAGAAGTTCACGGAACCATCGAAACCGCCGGCAAAAAATCTGGTTGGAAAAAATTGCTGGCCTTTTTGGGTCCAGCATATTTGGTGAGTGTTGGCTATATGGATCCGGGAAACTGGGCGACTGATATTGCGGGGGGAAGTCAGTTCGGCTATAAACTTATCTGGGTTTTATTGATGAGTAATATTATGGCGCTACTGCTACAGAGCCTTTGCGCGCGTTTGGGAGTTGTTCGCGGAAGAGATTTGGCCCAAGCTTCGAGGGAAGCTTACAATCCATTCGTGAATTTCGTACTGTACATCTTAGCCGAAATAGCCATTGTGGCCTGCGACTTGGCTGAAGTTATTGGGATGGCAATTGGTCTGAATTTGCTTTTTGGCTTACCAATGGTTTGGGGTGTTTCAATTACTGCGTTGGATACGTTTTTGCTACTTTTTCTTTTGAACAAGGGAATGCGGAAAATGGAGGTTTTTATTATTGGATTGATTTTTATTATTGGGGGATCATTTGTGATTGAAATGTTTTTTGCAAAACCAGACATAGGTGATCTTATGGCCGGTTTTATTCCCTCGCTTCCCAATAGCACTGCATTGTATATTGCTATTGGTATAATCGGAGCTACTGTAATGCCGCACAATCTTTACCTACATTCATCACTAGTGCAATCCCGAAAAATAGAACGGACAAAGAAGGGGATTAAACAAGCATTAAAATTCAATTTTATAGATTCGGCAATTGCACTTAATTTGGCCTTTTTTGTGAACGCGGCTATTTTGATACTTGCAGCAGCTGTTTTTCACAAAAACGGAATGTTTGAAATTGCGGAAATACAGGATGCACATGCGCTATTGGAACCACTTTTAGGCTCAAGCATAGCACCAACCTTTTTTGCAATAGCCCTGATTGCTGCTGGACAAAGCAGCACCCTCACCGGCACACTTGCGGGACAAATAGTGATGGAGGGCCACTTAAATTTGCGTATCCAGCCGTGGGTTAGAAGATTAATTACCCGTATGCTAGCCATTATTCCCGCTCTTTTTACAGTCATTTATTTTGGCGACAGTGGCACCGGAAGACTGCTGGTATTGAGTCAAGTAGTATTAAGCCTTCAACTTGGTTTTGCAATAATTCCTTTAATTCATTTTGTGAGCAGTAAAAAGTTGATGAACGGATTTCATATAAAATGGCCTCTTCGGATTGCTTCGTGGCTCATCACTATAATAATTGTTAGTCTTAATGCAAAATTGGTCTACGATGAAATTTCAGGTTGGCTTATAACTTCTGAAAACCCAATCTATATATGGGTTTTTGTTATTCCTGTGGCGATAGGCGCAGCAGTATTGCTAATTTATATAACCTTCAAAACCACTATAAAAGATATAAAATCGGAAAAGCGAAAAATGGTTCCACATATACTCGATGCCAAAGTGGACGAACTGGCCAAACCGCTTTCGTATAAAAAAATTGCGATTCCGGTGGATTTTTCTACTTCTGATGAAAAAAGCATTTCCGCAGCCCTGCAATTGGGTGGAAAAAAAGCTGAATATACCCTCATTCATATAGTAGAAACGCCGGGAGCTATGATTTACGGTGACGAAATAGACGACTATGAAACCGAAAGTGATGAAGCTTTTTTAAATACATACAAGGAAAAATTGCAAGAAAAAGGTTTTGAAGTTTCGGTCGAACTTGGGTTTGGATCACCTAAAAAAGCGATTCCTAAGATTGTAAATGATGGGGATTTTGATTTGCTTGTATTGGGTGGCCATGGCCATAAAATGTTCAAGGATTTAATATTTGGAACCACAGTGGATAGCGTTCGCCATAGGGTAAAAATTCCCGTATTTATTGTTTAAAAATCTATATCAGATTTAAAGTGACAAATAATATGATCCCTTTTAGGGATTTTTTGTCCCTATTTTTTATAGTATCTTTAGGATTGAAAAACTCAAAAAAAATGAAAAATACCCTATTCGTCCTAATCATTCTTTTATCAACCTTCACCTTCGGACAAAACGATTCCGCAGAAACTCCTAAAATAGCTGTAAAGATTCAAAAAGGCGAAACAGTTGTTTTGAAGGGCGTTTCCTTAAAATTTGTGGAAGTACTGGAAGATTCCCGTTGCCCTACAGACGTTACCTGTATATGGGCGGGTCGTGCAATAGTTAAAGTGGAAGTAACTTCCAATGGGAAAAAAGAAGAAAAAACAGTCACCTTCGGGCAAGTACGCTCCGGAGAAGAAAAAAACACCAATCTATATAGTTCCACCGAGTTTGCCATTAATGCCTTGGCACTAAATCCTTATCCAACAATGGAAATTACTGGAAAAAATAGTGGTTATGTTTTGTTGGTTTGTGAAGAAAAAAACAAATAATTAGTGACAGCCGCAGTCCTTTTTTCCACATTTTGTTTTACCTCCATCAAGAGTTCCACCTGAACTTTGACGGGCTTCAAAAATAGGGTTCCAGACAAACTTTTTAAGCAAAAAGCCCGCAGCGAGTGAAAATGTTACTAATACTAATATTGTTTGCATTCAGCAAAGATAATTAAAACTCGATCAAGGCACAAATAAGGAATTAATGAAACCCACAACTATCGCAATCTGAATGTTTACCGTGCTTCTTGCCGGCGAATTTTTTATTCGTTTCAAAAGGATTCCAAATGAACTTCTTAATTACAAAACCCACGGCGAGTATAAATATTATTAAAACAAGAAAAGATTGTATCATTTAAGAATATTATTTTAAAAGTTGATAGGCGGCCAAGGCCACAACATACGCAATACCAGACATTACAAACAATTGCCACATAGGCCATTTCCAGCTATTTGTTTCTCTTTTAACTACGGCTAGTGTACTCATACATTGCATTGCAAAAGCATAAAATAACAGCAACGACACCCCACTTGCAAAATTAAATAGCGGACCGCCCAAGATTGGGTTTATCTCTGCAGCCATTCTGTTTTTAATAGTTTCTTCTTCCTCACTACCAACGCTATAGATTGTGGCGAGTGTTCCCACAAATACTTCACGCGCTGCAAAGGAACTTACAATTGCAATCCCAATTTTCCAATCGAAACCAAGCGGTCTTACTGCAGGTTCAATGGCATGCCCAATATGGCCTATATATGAATTTTCCAATTTATAGGAGTCAACATGCAGTGCAATTTCTTCTTCTGAAAGGTTTTGGGATGCATACTCTTTTTGAATGATCGCTTCCGCATTATTGAAATCAGAAGGTCCATAGGAAGCCAAAACCCAAAGAATTATTGAAATGGCAAGTATTATTTTTCCCGCTCCCAAAACAAAAGCCTTGGTTTTTTCAATTACCGTAATCAGCACATTTTTAGGAAGAGGCAGTTTGTAATTGGGCATCTCAACCACGAAAAAACTTTTAGAGCGAATTTTTAAAATCTTATCCAACAAATAAGCCGAAAATATTGCTGCCCCAAAGCCCAAAACATACATAAACATTAGGGTAAGACCTTGTAAACTGAAAATTCCAAGTACCCGATCATCGGGAATGACCAATGCAATAATGATTAAATAAACAGGCAAACGGGCAGAACAAGTAGTAAAAGGGGTAACCAAAATAGTAATTAGGCGCTCTTTCCAATTTTCAATATTCCTTGTGGCCATAATTGCTGGAATGGCGCAGGCTGTTCCCGCTACCAAAGGCACCACGCTTTTTCCACTTAGCCCGAAACGGCGCATAATACGGTCCATTAAAAAAACTACCCGACTCATATACCCCGTTTCTTCCAAAATTGAAATGAAAAGAAACAAAAATGCAATCTGCGGAATAAAAATGACAATTCCCCCAAGTCCCGGAATAATGCCTTCAGAAATTAAATCGGTAAAATCTCCTGCTGGCAAAGTATTTTTGGACCATTCACTCAACGAAGCAAATGTGCTATCGATAAAGTCCATTGGGTAACTACTCCAATCGAAAATGGCTTGAAAAATCAATAATAAAATTCCAAAGAAAATAACGTAACCCCATACTTTATGGGTTAAAATACGGTCTAGGCGACTTCTTAAATCTTTCGCATTTGCAGTATCTATGTGAAGGGTTTCCTTTAGGGTTGCATTTATAAACTGATATCGAATAACAGTTTCCTTTTGCTGGAGCCGTTTCAAATTACTGGCCGATTCAGTTTGAAAGGATGCCACGCCTTTTAATTCACTTCTATCCAATTTTCCGAAATTCACATCCTGGGTGATAACCAACCAAAGCTTATATAATTCTTGGGCGGGAAAAGCTTTTCGCAATCTGTCGAAATATTCAGGGGCAATAGCTGAAGCATTCAGACAAGGCTTGGTAGATAAAAGATGATAGTTTTCTATTAATTCCTTTAAATAATCAAACCCTAAATTTTTACGTGAACTGATTAATGCAATCTTAGTATTCAATTTTTCTTCAAGCAAAGGAATATCCAACGAAATGGCTTTCCGCTTCATCCGGTCCGCCATGTTGATTACAAGTATAGCGGGGATGCCGAGGTCTTTAATTTGTGTAAAAAGAAGTAGATTTCGTTTTAGGTTTTCTATATCTGCCACAACTACAGCCACATCGGGAAAATCCTTGTCGTTTTTATTTAGAAGAAGTTCAATGACAACATTTTCATCTACTGAAGATGCATTAAGGCTATAGGTGCCCGGTAAATCGAGGACATGTACTTTTACGCCACGGCCGAATTTGCTGGTTCCTTGCTTTTTCTCAACTGTAATCCCCGGATAATTTCCGACTTTTTGGTTCAGGCCTGTAAGCCGGTTAAAGACAGAAGTTTTTCCGGTGTTTGGATTTCCAACAAGAGCAACGTTTATGTGTTTTGCCATTCTAACTAAATCAATTCAATTTCAATCTTCGAGGCGGTTTCCAGCCGTATGGCCAAATGGCTTCCGTTAATATTTATATATAACGGATCCTTGAAGGGAGCGGTCTGTACCAAAAACACTTCATTGCCAGGTAGACACCCCATTTCCAAAAGCTTTAGAGGGACTACATCCACAGAGAATTCCTTAATGATGCCGCGCTGGCCTTTTTTTAAAGATGCTATAGTTAGCATGTGCTTTTATTTAGATTGATTTTAAACAAGGCAAAAGTAACTTAAAAAAAGCACGTGGAAAAAGACCTTTGCCCTTTTTTTGGAAGACAACTTCATTCAAAAATTCAATCCTCTTTTTTCAGAATTTTTATATCCTCCAAAAGTTGGGTAATGGCATCAGGGTCGGTGCCATCATAAAAGCCTCTGATACGTTTCTTTTTGTCTACAAGTACAAAGTTTTCAGTATGTACAAGGTCAAATTCTTGATAGGGAACATCTTTGGCTGCTAGGTAAGATTTTCGAGCGAGATCGTAAATTTCTTTTTTGTCACCGGTTACCAAATTCCATTTACTGTCATTCACCCCTTTTTCCAGTGCATACCTTTTAAGCTGGGCTACGGTATCAATTTCGGGCGTAACGGAATGTGAGAGTAACATTATTTCATCATCATTTTTTATCTTATCTTGAATTTTCACCATATTATCCGTCATGATGGGGCAGATACTTAGGCATGTGGTAAAAAAGAAATTGGCCACATAAATCTTGTCTTTATAATCCTCCTGGGTAATGGTTTTGCCGTTTTGGTTGGTCAATGAAAAATCGGCAATAGTGTGGTATTTTTTCACATACTGAATGGTAGTATCTACCAATTCAGTTGAAACATCTGCAGGTTGATATACAGCCAAAACTTTTTTTGGTTTCATCACACTGTAAATAATGGAAATAATAATAATTGAAAGAATGAGGAAGAAAATTCCGAAGAATTTATATTTCTTAAAAAAAGTAAGCATTGTGTTAAATTTTAGACAGATGAATTGTAATTCAGCTCAAAAATAAAACCTAATACTTACAATTTCGATACATTTAACATCCTTAATTTTCTTTCACATGAAAACACTTTTATTTTTCAATATTTTCTTTATTTCACTTTCTTTTTACTCCCAAAATTTTGATACCCAAGAAATAAGTGAAGCCGAGGCAAAAGCCGCCACTGGCCTTTTTACGACGAACAGGAATATGAACACGGGAAATTATGATCTTAAATATCATCGACTTGAATTCACCGTAGACCCAGCACAGGCTTTTATTAGCGGAAAGGTAACTTCCTATTTTGTGGCAAAGGAAAACATGAATGCCATTACTTTTGAACTTGTAAATAATATGACGGTTTCCCAAGTTACCCAAAGAGGAGCGCCGCTATCTTTTACACAGAACAGTAATGATGAAGTGGTAATTACCCTGCCACAGATGCAAAATCAAGGAGTCTTGGATTCGCTTTCCATAAGTTATTCAGGCAATCCAGTAAGCTCCGGCTTTGGTTCGTTTGAAGCCAGCACCCATCAAGGAGACCCCGTTTTGTGGACACTTTCCGAGCCTTTCGGCGCAAAAGCTTGGTGGCCCTGTAAGCAGGATCTGAATGACAAAATAGATTCTATAGATGTTTACATTACTACTCCTCAATTCAATCCTTCCAATGAGGAATATGTAGCCGTTTCTAACGGACTAGAAATAGGGCAAACTATTCAAGGAAACAATAAAACAACCCATTACAGGCATCAGCACCCGATTCCCGCCTATTTGATTGCCATTGCCGTAACCAATTACACAGTTTATACGCACACCGTTGCCAATAATGGAAATCCTTTTGAAGTTGTAAATTATATTTATCTGGAAGATCTTTCATATGCACAGGAACGTACTCCTGTAACAGTGGACCTTATAAATCTTTATGCGGATCTTTTTGAACCTTACCCTTATGCCGATGAAAAATATGGGCATTGCGAATTTGGCTGGGGTGGCGGGATGGAGCACACCACCGTTTCATTTATGGGAGGTTTGGAACGTGGATTGATTGCCCACGAGTTGGGCCATCAATGGTTTGGCGATAAGGTTACCTGTGGAAGTTGGCAAGATATTTGGCTAAATGAAGGTTTTGCAACTTACCTAGCAGGAATGGTAATTGAAAACTTTGACGGAGAGGCTGCGTTTAGGAATTGGAAAGAAGGCCAAGTTTCATCGATTACTTCTGAAACCGATGGTTCCGTTTATATTCCTGCCCAAGATACTACTTCGGTAAATAGAATTTTCAACGGCCGGTTGACTTATAATAAAGGTTCTATGGTATTGCACATGCTTCGCAAAAAATTGGGGGATGCTACTTTTTTTCAGGCCCTTCGAGAATATTTGGACGATCCCAATCTGTCTTATGGTTATGCCAAGACCGAAGATTTAATTCAGCATTTGGAATCTGCAAGCGGGCAGAACCTTTCAGAATTTTTTAGCGATTGGATCTACAATCAAGGTTATCCACTATATACAATTAGATGGAACCAAGGCACAAGCGAAATTATTAATGTGAATATATCGCAAACGCAAAGCAATTCTTCAGTTTCCTTTTTTGAAGCACCCGTGCCTTTGCGGCTTTTGGGAACTCAAGGCGAAGTGATGGATATAGTGCTGGACAATACACAGAACAACGAATATTTTCAGCCGGCCGTGGATTTTACCGTGCAGAATGTTTTATTCGATCCTGAGCACGATTTAATTTCTGCCAACAATAACGTAATTCTTGGAACAGATGATTTAAATCTGGAACAGCAAATTGTCCTGTCCCCAAGTCCGGCCAAAAATCTGGTTTATCTTCAAAAACCAACTTCCCTAAAAGTTTTGCAAATCCGTATTTACAATATCCTGGGGCAGTTGTTATATGCTGATGGTTATTCCGAAAAAATTGATGTTGCCAACTTTCCTTCAGGCATTCTTTTCTTTCAATTGGAAACAACGCAAGGCATTATAAATAAAAGAATTATAAAAGAATAAGACGAATACGGGAAATCTAAAAATTCCAAAACAAATTATAAATATGCGGGATACTCCCCGCATATTTTTTTTGCACGTGCTAAAAGATTACTTTTGTGCGTTAATTTTTTTCCGCCAATAATTAAACCTTCGGCGGATAATTTTTTTAGGCTTGCTTTTGGTAAATAAAATTTTGAAGGAGCCTACTGAAAAAATAATTTATAATAAAACCTATGAGTCCATTTGCTGTTAAGGCTATTCAGCTTATTTTAAGCTTATCCATATTGATTGTGCTTCACGAATTGGGGCATTTTATTCCTGCAAAACTTTTTAAAACGAGGGTTGAAAAATTCTACCTTTTCTTTGATGTCAAGTTTTCATTATTCAAAAAGAAAATTGGCGACACCGTTTACGGTATTGGCTGGTTGCCTTTGGGCGGTTATGTGAAAATTTCCGGAATGATTGATGAAAGCATGGACAAGGAACAAATGGCGCAGCCACCACAACCGTGGGAATTCCGAAGTAAACCAGCGTGGCAACGATTAATAATTATGCTGGGCGGGGTAACGGTGAACATCATTGTTGGCTTTGTAATTTATATGGGAATTCTCTATTTCTACGGAAGGGATGTAACCACAAATAATGACATTCCACAAGGTTTTGCGGTGGCTGAACAGTTTAAGGAATACGGTTTCCGTGATGGCGACCATATACTGACCGTAAATGGCGAAGAACTGACAAACGTTTTGGATGTAAACAAATATCTTTTCCTCCGCGACGTGAAAACTATTGAAGTAGAACACAATGACGGCACCGTTGAAAAATTGTCCGTGCCGGAAAATGTGGGCCAGGAAATGTTTAAAAAGGATATTCTCCACCCATTTGAGCCTATCCGCGCACCCTCACTCGATTCAATTGTTCTCGATTACCCAGCTTCAAAGGCAGGGTTTCAAAAAGGTGACAAAGTGGTTTCCGTCAATGGTGCTCCTATAGAATATTATCATCAGCTAACACCGCTTATCAAAAAAGACAGTTTAAATACTATAGTTGTTTCAAGAAACAGTCAATTAGATACCCTACAGGTAACTCCAAATGAGGAAGGAGTACTTGGTGTATACAATTTTCAAGGTAATTTAGGAACCACAAAACTTAAATATTCGCTGGGTGAAAGTGTTGTAGGAGGAATAAAATATGGCTCAAATGTCCTGAAAGATTACGTAAAACAATTTAAATATGTTTTCACCGAAAAAGGCGCTACACAAGTGGGCGGTTTCGGAGCCATTGGCAATCTTTTCCCGGATGCATGGGACTGGCTGAGCTTTTGGGAAACAACGGCCTTAATATCCATTATACTGGCCTTTATGAATATACTTCCCATCCCCGCTTTGGATGGTGGGCATGTTATGTTCCTTTTATATGAAATTGTTACCGGACGTAAGCCAAATGATAAATTTATGGAATACGCGCAAATGGTAGGCTTTTTCATTTTAATAGCATTGGTACTTTTTGCCAATGGAAACGACATTTACCGCTGGCTTTTCAAATAAAAGCTAAAAAAATAATCATTCAATAAAATGCCTCGGATCTTCCGGGGTATTTTTTTTATGGAAAATGATGACATTTATCCACCTTCCCCGATATGTATAAAGAAGGTTAATTTTAGCTACATCCTTTAAACTGAAAATGAAACAAATTAGGAATTACTTCATTTCAACGAAAAAAGGGATAGTTATGTCAAAAAATTTATAGGGATTGGTGATAAATTGTATCTTTCTGTATTGTTTCAACAAATATGCAGAAAAGCCAGCCTTCACAAATAATAGATTTGCCTTTAAATAAAACCGTAGCGCTCATCAAAATAAATGACAGCGCTACCATTAAAAAACTATATAAATCAAATTTTAGAAAAGTTAAAAACTATGTGCTGCAAAACAACGGGAGCGCAGCTGAGGCAAAGGATATTTACCAAGAGGCATTTGTGGCTATGTGGCGGAATATAAAGAATGATAAATTTGTAGCCAACAGCGAAACCGCCCTCAACGGGTATGTTTTTCAAATAGCAAAACACAAATGGCTGGACCATTTGCGGTCGGCATCGTACAAAAACACCACTTTTATAAACCGTGAAATGGAATATTTTGAAACTGAAAATGAGGAAGATGAATTTAAAAACCAACAGTTAAAAATAATCTTGGAATCCATATCCAAGCTGGGCGAGCGGTGCCAACTTTTGTTGAAGCTGTTTTACTTTAAACGACAATCCTTCAAAAAGATAGCCAAATTAACCCAAATGGATGAAGCTTCCGCCCGTAATGCAAAATACCGTTGCCTGGAGCAATTAAGAAAAATGACCCAATCTATCCCCAATGGACCTAAATAAAGAAAAATATTACAGCCAAGAAACCCAACAGCAGATTGACGGTTACCTTTTAGGAACCCTCAATGCTGATGAACTGGCCGAATTTCAAAAGAAAATGGAACTCGACCCCATGTTTAAAAAAGCTGTTCAGGAACAAAAATTACTATTGGAAAGTGTGGAAGAATACAATCTACGCCAATCCTTAAATGTTCTTCACTCTGCAATTAAACAGGAAAATTCCAAAAAAACACAATATAGCTGGATTGCCGTTGCCGCTTTCTTAGCCATTATTATAGGTTTAACCAGTTGGGCCCTATTCTTTAATACTAACTCTGCTGAAAAAGTTTTTGCGAAAAATTTCGAGCCAGATCCCGGCCTTCCCACCACTATGGGCACTTCTTCCAATTATGATTTTTATGAAGGAATGGTAAGCTACAAACGAAAAAAATATCAAAAAGCCCTTGTGCTTTGGCAATCCTTATATTCAAAAAATAACGAAAGTGACACACTTAATTATTTTATGGGCGTAGCGCATTTGGCAAATGGTGAGGCCCTAAAAGCCGAAAAATATCTGTATAAGGCCAGTGAACAGCCAAAAAGCATATTTTACGAAGAGGCACAATACTACCTTGCCTTATCACAAATAAAAGAAGGGAAAATTTTGGAAGCCAAACAAACCCTTGCCAACAGTACTTCCCCAAAGAATTCGGAACTGCGGGAACAAGTGGAAAAATTGGACTGATTCTCTCCCTTGAGATTGACGTTTGGAAAAAAAACAGAAAGTTTAGGTTTTTATTTTGATGGAATTAAAAAATAGGTATATTTGCATCCGCTAAAGCAAATTCCTCCTTAGCTCAGTTGGTTAGAGCATCTGACTGTTAATCAGAGGGTCCTTGGTTCGAGCCCAAGAGGAGGAGCAAAAAAGCCCAACGGACTGTTGGGCTTTTTTTTATTTAAATAAATCGGCCTCATAGTTCAATGGATAGAATAGAAGTTTCCTAAACTTTAGATCCAAGTTCGATTCTTGGTGAGGCTACAGAAGATCTGAGTTCTCCCGAAACCTCGGGATTGGTGAGGCTACAGAAGATCTGAGTTCTCACGAAACCTCGGGATTGGTGAGGCTACAGAACAATCAAGTTCTCCCGATACTTCGGGATTGATGAGGCTACAGAAGATCCGAGTTCTCCCGATACTTCGGGATGGGGGACGTTACGAACCAAGAACCGTCATTCCTTTCAGACTGTTTTTGTTTTTAATAATTGCCTTCCTTGAGGATTTTATAATAATTTTAAGTAAACAAGCAGATATTTTCCTTTAATTTATTGCTTGCAATAAAAAATAACATGAGAGAGAATAAAATTGCTTTTGGGATAATTTTAGGGGTTCTTGCTTTTGTAGGAATTTTGTGGTACGCATTTGAAAATCCTGCCCTAAACCCTCGTTTAGAAGAAGTAACTTACACCATTATTCGAAAATGGGATATGCCCATTGAATTGGATGAAATTTCAGGCATTTCCTGGATTGCGGAGTATAAAATAGCATGTGTTCAGGATGAGGAAGGAATTATATTTATTTATAACCTTTCTTCTTCAGCAGTAGAACATAAAACTAATTTTGGAAAAGCTGGCGATTATGAAGGGATTGCCGTTATAGATAGTACCGCTTATGTAATGCGAAGCGACGGAGAATTGTTTGAGATTAAAAATTATTTAAGCGACAATTTTAGCGTGGAAAGTTATAAAACCCCCTTCAACGGTAAAAACAATATAGAATCCCTAACGGCAGATACAAAAAATCAACGCCTTTTGATTACAGTAAAAAATAAGGATCCCAAGAGTTCCAAATACAAAGGGATTTACGCTTTTAATCTAGAAACAAAAAAGATAGAAGAAATCCCTGTTACTAAAATTCCATTGGACGATGCTATATTCAAAATAAAGGATGCGGATGATGACGATGACAAAACCCCAACCTTTTACCCTTCGGATATTGGGGTAAACCCAACCAATGGCGATTTTTATATTTTGGAAAGCAACCCTCCAAAATTGTTGATTATGGACTCATTGGGAAAACCCAAAGTAATGCATTATTTTCACGAGGAGGCCTTCCCACAGCCCGAAGGACTTACCTTTTCTCCGGAAGGAGCCCTTTACATCTCCAACGAAGGTAAAAATGGAACGGCCAATATACTTGAGGTAGAATTTAAGGAAAAAGGTTAAGCTTAATAAGATCCCTTCAAATTATCCAGCATAATCTCAGTCATTTCATCCAAGGAAACTTCGCTCTTCCAGCCCCAGTCTTCTTGGGCTTTTTCATCATTTATACTTTGTGGCCAACTGTCTGCTATAGCTTGACGAAAATCTGGCTCATAACTTATTTTAAAATCAGGAATATATTTTTGAATGCTTGCCGTAATCTCCTCGGGGTTAAAGCTCATTGCCGCTAAATTATAGGAGCTTCTTATTTTTATCTTTTCACTGGGAGCGTCCATAATACTTACTGTAGCTTTAATGGCGTCGTCCATAAACATCATTGGCAAGGTGGTTTCAGCATTCAGAAAGCAAATGTATTTTTTGTGTTTTAGGGCCTTGTGGTAAATATCCACGGCATAATCTGTAGTTCCACCACCGGGCATTGTTTTATAGCTTATCAGGCCAGGATAACGGATGCTTCGCACATCCACTCCATAGCGGTTAAAATAATATTGGCACCAACGCTCCCCGGTTTGTTTGCTTATTCCGTAAACGGTTGAAGGCTCCATTACGGTATGTTGGGGCGTATCTGTTTTAGGAGTATTTGGTCCAAAAACAGCAATACTGGATGGCCAGAATATTTTTTCTACCTTTTTCTCTTTTGCCAAATTCAGTACATGAAAAAGTGAATTCATATTAAGATTCCAACCTTTCATCGGAAATTTTTCTGCGGTTGCTGAAAGCATGGCTGCCATTAGATAAACATCGGTAATTTCATGGCGGATAACCACTTCTTCCACAGCGTCATAATCCATGGCATCCATAATTTCAAAAGGTCCCGCCTTCATCATTTCTGCATTCCCTTCGCGTATATCGCTAGCTATAACTTTATGTTGTCCGTATATATTTCTTAAATATGCCGTCAGCTCCGTTCCTATTTGGCCGCAGGCTCCGATAATAAGGATTCTCTTTCTCATGTATTTCATTAAAAAATTGAGGTGTAAATATAGGTATTCTACTATCTTTTCTCCCATAAAAGTTATGTGCCATTCGTTTAATATCAAGTATATTTGTGCTCCTTATTCGTTATATGAAGTTTATAATTGCGTTTTCCTTTCTCGTTGGCCTCTTGTTTTCCTGTGGAAATTCAGAAGAGCCTAAAGTGGCCGATTCATTCAATGATTCTTCCATATTGTTTGGAAACAAGGAATATAGGCTTCCGGAGCTTTCTTCTCCCGCAAAAGAACAAGCAGTGCGCTGGGGTATTTTGGAAGATTTTCTATACGAAGCAAAAAACGTGAATGGAAGTAATTTTGAGGCACTGCGCGACCGCTCCGAAAGACTCGATGAATACACGGATTCACTTTTCAAAAAAATTCCGGACACCTTAAACACTAAATCAATCTACAGCAGGTTGATGGTCATAAAAACCCGAACGGGACTTTTGCGGCAGGTTTCCCACCAATCCCGCATCGACTCAACAAAAATTGAAAACTCCATTAATGAACTGAATGTTTCCGTAAAAAACTTCATCATTCAATTGAATGAAAAATTTCAAAAGGACTTTATTGATTTCCAAAGAAAGGAAAACGAGGATAGCGAATTGAAAAAGCAGAAACGCTTTACAGATTCGGTTTATAAAATTGAACTTCAGGACAAAAAAAATAAATCAGTGTAACTTTTTTTAAAAAAAGCTACCAATACATGTTAATATACACTTCAATACTTATTTAAATTCACTCAATGAAAAAAAATATTTTAAAACCCGCTATGGCCATAGCAATTGTTGCAATTTCTATTACAGCCTGTAAGCAAAAAACCGAAGTTGCACAAACAGACAACGAGCCACACGGAATTATCCTTGCCAACATGGACACTACCGTTAGTCCAAAAGTAGATTTCTACAGCTATGTAAACGGTAACTGGATGAAAAACAACGAAATTCCCGATGACCAAACAAGTTGGGGAGGGTTCACCATTTTGCGAAAAAAAACTGCTGCAGATGTTTTGGACATTTTGGCCAAAGCTAAAGAAAGTGATAAATACGCCGCTGATACCGATCAGGCTAAGGCTCTTATGATTTACGAAACTGAGCTCGATACGGTAGCCCGTACCAAAGCAGGAATTGATCCTCTAAAGCCAGCTTTGGAAAAAATTGCCAGTATCAAAACCATGGCTGATCTACAAAAAGTAGCCGCTACCAATGTTGAAATTTCACAACCTTTCTTTGCGGTATTTGCTACATCCAATCCAAGTAATAGTGCCATGAATTCGGCATATATTGCACCAGGAGGTTTGGGCTTGCCAGATAGGGATTTTTATACCAATACAGATCCTGCTTCAGTTAAAATACGTCAACAATATGTAGAGCACATTACCCGTATGCTTCAATTTTTGGGCGATACGGAAGAATCTGCAAAGGCGCAGGCCGAAACAATACTTGCTTTTGAAACCAAACTTGCCACCCCAAGATTGGATAAAGTAGCAAGTCGCGACTTTAGAAATTTCAACAATCCAAAATCTATGGCGGAAGTTGAAAAAATGGTTCCTGAAATTAAGTGGGAAGAAGCATTTAAAGATATGGGCGTTTCCAAAAAATTGGACACCGTAATTGTAATGCAGCCCAAATACATGGAAATGTTGAAGCAAACATTTTCAAAACCAGATATTGAAACCTTTAAAACAGTAATGCGTTGGTCAACATTAAACTCCTCTGCAGGCATATTAACCCCAGAAATTGCAAAAGCAAATTGGGATTTTTACAGCGGAACCTTAAATGGTGCAAAACAACAAAAACCTGCAGACGAGCGTGCGCTTGAAACCGTTAACGGAAGTGTAGGGGAAGCCCTTGGAAAACTGTACGTGGACGAAATGTTCCCACCGGAAGCAAAAGCGAAAGCAGAAAAAATGATCGCCAATGTAATTGCTGCTTATAAAGACCGTATTACAGCATTGACTTGGATGAGCGATAGCACTAAAACCAAGGCCATTGAAAAATTGGATAAGTTCAGGGTAAAAATAGGATATCCAGATAAATGGAAGGATTACTCCACAATGGATGTAAAACCAAATAACACCTATTATAACAATATGGTTGCAGTACAAGCTTGGAATCAAAAAGACAATCTTGATAAAATAGATGAACCAGTGGACCGTACAGAATGGGGCATGTCTCCCCAAACGGTAAATGCTTATTTCAATCCTTTTAACAATGAAATAGTATTCCCTGCAGCAATCCTTCAACCTCCTTTTTATGATTATAAAGCTGACGAAGCCGTAAATTACGGAGGAATGGGCGCAGTAATAGGTCACGAAATATCACATGCATTTGATGATAGCGGTGCCCGTTTTGATGCCAATGGAAATTTGGTGAACTGGTGGTCAGATACCGATTTGAAAAACTTTACGGAACGTGGAAACAAGCTTGCCGATCAATATAGCGGAGTTGCTGTTTTGGATAGTGTTTACATCAATGGAAAATTCACCTTAGGTGAAAACATCGGTGATTTAGGTGGTGTACTTGCCGCTTATGATGGTTTACAACGTTTCTACAAAGAAAACGGAAAGCCAGATAACATTGATGGCTTTACGCCAGAACAACGTTTCTTTATGAGTTGGGCTACTGTTTGGCGCACTAAAGTTCGTGAGGAAGCCTTGCGCAATCAAGTAAAGACGGATCCACATTCCCCAGGACGTTACCGTGCAACACAACCTTTACAAAATGTGGATGCTTTTTATGAAGCGTTCGATATTAAGGAAGGCGACCCAATGTACGTAGCTCCCGAAAACCGAGTTCGTATTTGGTAATTTCTTAAAAATATATAATTAAAAAAAGGAGCCCAATTGGCTCCTTTTTTTATTCAAAATGAAATTGAAATCTGCTAGTTTTGTTTTGCTCAAATCTATAAAATGAGAATATCAAAATACCTACTTATCCTTACAATTATTATATTGTCTTCCTGCAACAAAGATGACGACCGCGTTGCTCCAATAGACCAACTGCCGCCTGCTACCCAAACCGGCGCAGGTACTTTTGGCTGTTTGGTTAATGGAGAACCATTTATAGACAACAGTGGCTCTTTTAATTGTTTTTATCAACTGGTGAGTGGAGAATATTATTTTCACATATCAGGCACCAATTTTAATATGATTCCAGGCGGCATTGACATTGGAACTATAAAAAAAACGATTAAAGAAGGGCAAATCTATTTACTACTTGAAGAGTCGGATGGTAATGCAAGTGCAGCTCTATTTTTTCAGAATATTTTAGAAACTTCAACAACCAACGCAGATTATACAGGGGAATTAACGATTACAAAACTAGATTTTATAAACAATATAGTTTCAGGTACATTCTGGTTTGAAATAAAACATCCTACAACCGGGGAAACAGTAAAAATAAGAGAAGGGCGTTTTGATAGTCACTTTACACAATAATAAAAATAAATAATTCCTAGAGTTCACTCTTGAACTCATATCCCAAAATCCTTTTCAAATTTTCAGAATCTACTTGTTTAAAAATTTCATTTGAATCTGCTTCCATAAAAGTTGGAGGTTCCAAGCCAAGATCCTTCGCCTTTTGAATGTAATAGTCAGCTTTTTTGGGGTGATCTGGGTTTACAGCATTAAATGTAAATCCAAAGGCTTCTTGATTAATTATCGCTTCCAAGATGGAAATACAATCCGTTCGATTAATTAGATTTACGGGTGCATTGCCATCGTTTAAATCTTTTCTTCCTGCCAAATATTTTACAGGTGTCCTGCTTCCGCCGAACAACCCCCCAAAACGCACCACTGTAGTTTGCAGACTTTCTTCATTTAAAAATAATTCTTCCACCGCAAGCAGTTGCTTGCCTGAAATGGTCTGTGGTTTTGGCTCATCCTTTTCCGTCACTTTCCCTTGCGCATCATCATATACAGATGTACTACTTATTAGAATAACTTTTTTAATCTCTGAGTCTTTAATTTGTTCGAGAAAATGCATCATTTTTAAAACATGGTCGACGCCAGTATTTTTTCTCAATCCGGGAGGAATCATTATTGCCAAAATATCGACCTTGGTTAACAACGCTTCTATTTCCCCTGTAATGCCATCTTCGGAAATTTCAACGGGATAGGTGTCAAAACCATATGTTTGAAGCATTGTGGCTTTTTCAAAGGAGGTTACCGATCCTTTCACTGTAAAGCCCAAAGTAGCCAGACGCTGTGCAAAATGCTGGCCCAGCCATCCCATACCGGCTATGGCGATAGTTTTATTCATTCTTTAAAGAAATTTTAGAGTTAGTTGTAGTGGTATCGGAAACTTTTATTTTTAACGAAGCTACCGAAAAAATTCGTTTAACCGCGACAGCATCAGTAATTACAAAAGGTTTCGGCATAGTGTATTTAGGTCTTTTGTTAATTTTAAATTCTGGGTTAGTCATTAAATCAAACGAATATTCCATCACTTTAAATGAAATGGGATTATCTTTTGAAATAGAATAGTGCACTTCCAGGGAATCATTATCTGAAACATAATAATTAATAAGGGCTGCATTTTTTGAACCGCGATAAATTTTTGAAGAATCTGAAACGGAAGCTTTTAGGCCATTGAATTCTAAAAAATTGAAGGAGACATCTTCTGTGGTGTACAGTTCAATTTTATTCACTTTCCTTTTCGGAACGATTATAAACCTCACCTCCCGCATAGTATTTATCAATGTATCTTCTTTTAAAACAACTTCAAAATTGGGAATTTCCATTTTAGGAGCTGCTGCTGCATAGCTGAAATTAGTGCCGTATTTACTGTACGAAGCATCGCCCAAAATGTTGGAAGCATCTTCTGGGTTTTCTCCTAAATATTGCTTTGTCCATTCATCAATTTTCCTATCGTAGGTTACCCAATAATTCTTTCCGTTATCTGCGTCCTTATAGTAAAGTAGGCTATTTGGTTTTTTTTGCTCTTCGGAAAAATCGCTTTTTGAATGTGCTTTTACAAAAAAGAATACCGCCAACAAAAAGCAGATTGAGGAAAGTAGATATTTCTTATTATAAAACCCAAAAACCGGAAGTAATAATGTGAAAAGCAACACCGTAAACACACAGCTAATCACTAACATCTTTAATCCAAGCCCAACGGGAAAAAATTGAATTAAGGGCGCGAAAATAAAAATTGCCGGAGCCGCTAAAAGTGCCATTAATAGTAAATTGGGCTTTCTCTGCCGGAGCAGAATAAAAAAAGACAGCAGTCCAAAAAATACGGGAATTATAAAAAATGCTGCTCCTTTTAAAATTATAAAAACAGCAAAATTTATTAACAGCCACAAAATTAGTGGCGCTACATATTGAGAAGGCCCTTGAATTTTTTTGGTGAAGCGCTGATAGATTGCCAGGGTAATTGCCAAGGAGAGAAATACAAAAAAAGCAATATACCAATGGCCATTATAAGTGAAGCCTTGTAGTATTTCGGTATACTGTGGGTAGATGATCAAAAGTAATTTCCATCCAAAAAATCCGACAATTCCGCAGCTAAGCAACGAGATAAGTAAAGGCACAAAGCCCCTCGCCATTGAATTCCCATTTAATTTTCTTTTGTAAAGTCCGTATAAAATCAACACAATAAACAATAGCACCGCTAAAATAAACATAGGCAGAATCCACGAAAATGGATAGCTTATCATTTTTACCAAAGGCAAATTAACATACACATTATCCGTTTCTGCCTTCAAATTTGATAGGTCGGCATTTGCGAAATATTGAAGCAGCGGCAATAAATAACTGCCTTGGTGCGCCAAGGAATTCCGATCGAGATTTTCAAAAGTATCGTTGGCTGTGTGATAGTTGAAATGGCTGTCAATAAAAGCGAAGAAAAAGCTGTCAATATCACCATCTTCCCTAAAAACTGTGGAATCCGTGTCATTGGGCAGCATTTTATAAACACTGTACATTAAAGAAGATGCTACCGGAAAATCTGGATTTGCATTGATGAATTCCTTTATTAGATTGGCATTTCCGCCGCTGGTTTCCAAAATCATATTACTGGGACCGCTACTACCGCGTGCCTCAAAGTTGAGCACCAGCCCAATATTTTTTGCCCAGGGATACTGATTTACAAAAAGCTTTGCGCCATCCAAACCTATTTCTTCCCCATCCGAAAAAAGTATAATAATATCATTTTTTGGTTTTTCACCCTTCGCCAAATAGGCGCGTACACTTTCCAAAATAGTAACCAAGCCGCTACCGGCATCGCTTGCTCCAAAGGACGGGACAAGTGCGCTATCGTAATGTGAAAGCAACAGCAAGGCCTTTCCGTTTCCAGATCCTTTAATCCGAGCAAGGATGTTTTTGGGTTTGTCGAGGGTTTTGGATTCCGAATTTAAACTAAATCCTTCCTGAACTTGGGTTTCCAATCCCATTTTATTCAATTCCGAAATCAAATAGTTCCGAACGGTTTCGTGCCCATTGGAACCCAAATAATGAGGTTTTTCTGAAATTTGCCTTAAGGGTACCAAAGCTCTTTTAACCGAAAAATCCGTTTTGGAAACGGTTTCTTTTTCACTGTAATGGGGCATTAAGCCGTAAAAACTGTAAAAGGTAAATGCAAGAATGAGCAGAAGTGATAAAAACGCACTAAATTTCTTCATTTTATGGAGAGTTTGCTTGGTTAAAAATACAATTTTAATTGAAGAATTTCCCTTTTGAAATTATGGGCTATTTCCCTAAAATAAAATTGATTATATTAGAAGTTCGCAAAAACTTCATATTATGGGAATTAAAAGTTTTATAGGTAGAAGGGCCAAGCCCTTGAAAGGTTCTTCGGAAAAAGTAAAGGTTTCCGATTATATGACTCGTAACCTCACCACTTTTAGACCGGAACAGTCTGTGCTGGAAGTAATAGAAATACTTCTAAAGAAAAGAATCTCAGGTGGCCCTGTGGTAAATGAAAAAAATGAATTGGTGGGAATTATCTCTGAAGGAGATTGTATGAAACAGCTCAGCGATTGCCGTTACCATAACCACCCTATGGAAGACGTAAAAGTGGAACAGCATATGATTAAAAATGTGGATACCATAGATGGAGAGATGAACGTGCTGGATGCCGCCAGTAAGTTTTTGGAATCCAAACACCGCAGGTTTCCAATTATTGAAAATGGAAAATTGGCTGGGCAGATAAGTCAACGCGATGTGCTGAAGGCAGCTTTGGCACTAAAGGGTCAAACTTGGTAATTATTCCTTTTCCCTCAAAATAATCTCTATTCTTTTATCGGGTACTAGCCACATCAATGCTACCAAAATATAAAGAGCCCCAGCAATCCACGGGTTATAAAATGAAGCTATTATACCCGTAATATAAAATATTGGAGAGGCTTTCCCTTTTAAATCCTTTCCTAAAGCTTTCGCCAAAATTGAATCCTTTCCCTGAACCTTAAGAATACTCCTCTGCAAAATAAAATAAGAAATTGCAGCCATCAATAGTACGAAACCGTAAAAAGCTACCGGTAAATTACTAAAATGATTTTCCCCAACCCAACCCGTAACAAAAGGAATTAAGGAAAGCCAAAACAATAAATGAAGATTGGCCCAAAGAATTCCACCGTTTACTTTTTGTACGGCATGCATCATATGGTGGTGGTTGTTCCAGTAAATTCC
>JBBQQN010000029.1:0-31008 GCA_038215845.1 Flavobacteriales bacterium
AATCACTTTCCTATCTTTGAGTATGCAAATCCCACAAGGCAAAAAAATCTACTTTTCCAGTGACAACCATTTGGGCGCGCCCACACAGGCTGAAAGTAAGCCGCGCGAAATCATTTTTGTGAAATGGCTGGACAGTATAAAAGACGATGCCGAAGTAATATTCCTTCTCGGGGATCTTTTCGATTTTTGGTTTGAATATAAAACCGTTGTTCCAAAAGGCTTTGTAAGGGTTTTGGGAAAACTGGCAGAACTTCGCGATAGTGGAATTCAGATACATTTTTTTGTTGGAAACCACGATCTGTGGATGCACGATTATTTTGAAAAAGAATTAAATATTCCCGTTTATCACGATCCAAAAGAATTTGTTTTCAATAACAAACATTTTTTTATAGGTCATGGCGACGGAAAAGGTCCAGGTGATAAAGGCTACAAAAGGATGAAGAAAGTGTTTACCAATCCTTTTTCAAAATGGCTTTTTAGATGGTTGCACCCAGATATTGGCGTACGGTTAGCGCAGCATCTTTCAGTTAAAAATAAGTTGATTTCAGGTGATGAGGACAGGGAATTTTTAGGTGATGAGAGTGAATGGCTGGCACAATATTCAAAACGGAAACTGGAAAGCAAACATTTTGATTACTTTGTTTTCGGGCACCGCCATTTACCGATGGAAATAAAAGTGGGCGAAAACTCCACCTACTACAACTTGGGCGATTGGATAAACCATTATACTTATGGGGTTTTTGATAGCGAAAAGTTTGAGATGAAAACTTTTGAAGACAGATAGATAGTCGATGCTATCCTGCAAGGTCTCAAAGACCTTGAAGGTTTTAACCGAGATTTCTAATAAACCTACAAGGTTTTGAAAACCTTGCAGGAAGAATGGAAAAGCTTGTAGGTTGGTAAATCTCACTCCCTAATATCCTTCAACCGAAGTTGCAAACTCACATTCCCCTGCCAATCGTTTTCGTCAATACAGTAAGCAGCTTTAAATGGTTTTCCGCCGCAGGCGATTTCCTGTTTCTCGGCCAGTCCAAAACCAATTCCCGTAAATTGATTTGAATTTCCCTGCTTCACAACTACGCGCAGATGGGTTTTGTCTTCACCTACACATTTCCCCCAACCCGTATCTTTTAGATTTTGTGTCATAAAAACTGGGGTCATATTTCCGGGCCCAAAAGGGGCGAACTGTTTTAAAATTCTAAAAAATTTAGGGGTTATCTCAGCTAAATCAATCTCGGCATCAATTTTAATTTCGGGCGTTAGCAGACTGGGGTCTATGGTTTCTGAAACTACCTTTTCAAATTCGGCTTTAAAATTTTCAAAATCCTTTTCAAACAAAGTCAGACCTGCAGCATACATGTGGCCACCAAATTGTTCAATATGTTCGGCACAACCTTCCAAAGCATTATAAACGTCAAATCCCTTTACGGAACGTGCCGAAGCCGCCAACCTTTCACCGCTTTTTGTAAAAACCAAGGTTGGGCGATAATAGGTTTCCGTCAATCGGGAAGCCACAATACCAATTACACCCTTGTGCCAATCTTTTTGATAGACTACGGTGGTCATTCGCTCTTCTTCTTTATTTTTAACTATTTGCTGAAGCGCTTCTTCGGTTATTTGTTTATCGGCATCTTTTCTTTCGGAATTGAAATTTTCAATTTCAGAAGCAAATTCAGCTGCTTTGTCGAAATCGGTTTCGGTGAGCAGTGCCACGGCATGGTTTCCGTGTTTCATCCTGCCAGCAGCATTTATTCTGGGGGCGATGATAAAGACAACGTCTGTTATGGTCAAAGTTTCCTTTTTTACCTGTTTCAGAATAGCTTTAATGCCCGTTCTGGGATTGCTGTTTATCACTTTTAAACCGTAATGGGCGAGGATGCGGTTTTCGCCCGTAATAGGGACAATATCCGCAGCGATGGCAGTAGCGACCAAGTCCAGATAAAGTAATAGGTCATCAATCTTTAAACCCCTTTTTTCTGAAAGGGCTTGAATTAGTTTAAACCCCACCCCACAACCGCATAATTCCTTATACGGATATTTGCAGTCCTCTCTTTTTGGATCCAATACCGCAATGGCATTTGGAATTTCTTTTCCGGGCCGATGGTGGTCGCAAATTATAAAAGCGATATTTTTTTCGGAAGCGTATGCAACTTTTTCGATGGCTTTTATTCCGCAGTCCAGCGCAATGATCAATGAAAAATCGTTGTCCTGCGCAAAATCAATTCCTTTATATGAAACTCCATATCCTTCATCATATCTATCCGGAATATAGGTAGCCACGTTTGGATAATATGTTTTTAAATAGGAAGAAAGCAAGGAAACACTAGTGGTTCCATCCACATCGTAATCGCCGAAGACCAAAATATTTTCTTGGTTTTCAATTGCTTTTTCAATTCGTGAAACAGCCTTTTCCATGTCTTTCATCAAAAAAGGATCATGAAGATCTTCCAAGCTTGGGCGGAAAAATTTTTCGGCTTCCTCAAAGGTTTCCACGCCGCGCTGCAAAAGAAGGGAGGCAATATTTGCATCCACTTTCAAGATTTTGGAAAGCATTTTTACTTTTTCGGGTTGGGGTTTTGGTTTTAAGGTCCAGCGCATTTTTCAAAAATTCTAGAAACAAAAGTACAATATAAGTTTTTGGGGGCACTTCAGCATTAGGGTTTTTCCTATAACAATTAAAGGATTTTTCCTAATGCAAACATTTTTTCCCATGTATACAAATAAGGGCATTAACTTACTTAAAATCAGTTCTATAACTATTATAAATTTAAAAGATATTCATAATTTAGCAACTTGTAATTAGGACAAATTATTAACCAAAAAAAAGTATTATGAGATACACAATTAAAGGCAAATTGCAATCTGCTATTTGCGATGGGCACGAATTTGCTATCATGCACACAAAAGTGCGCATTTATAGCTTAAATGAAAAGATAAATGCAGCAACGGCTTTTACATCTGCACAGAGTAAGGAAGTTTCGCAGGTTTTTGATGAAAAGGAAATCAAAAACAGGAGAAAACAACTTTTGGCTGAAACTACAACCGATGCTTCAGGAAATTATGAATTCAATATCGATGGAAACAAAGCTAAGTACGATGGTGGTGCCGTGGCTGTAGTTTTGTATTATGAGGAGCTTCCGGATTATGGACAGAAAGATACTAAGCTTCCCAAACATTTTAAACCATTTGAAGTCCTATTGGACATCATACAGCCCAAATGGCGCGAAACCGATAAAGAACTTATCGCCATTTGGAACTATTCCATTTTGAAAAGAATTTGGTGCTATATTCTTCAAAGACTTGATATTTGGGTGATCTGCGGAACACTAACCAATTGCGAAAGTCAGGCCCCACTTTACGGAATTGAGGTAATTGCGATGGATGACGATATAATTACGGACGATCTTTTGGGCAGCCAAGTAACGGACGCCAATGGTAAATTCTGTATTTACTATCGCTCCAAAGATTTTAAGAAAACGTTTCTTTCGCCTTTTATCAATATTGAAACCACGCCCATTTTTAGTTTTGACAATGGACCGGATATCTATTTCAAATTTGCCGTGGGCGGTACCGAATTTTTTGCAGAAAGCTCTTCCGAAGCACAAAAGCCCAGTAGAAAAAATGTGGGCCATTGTTTATGCGTAAAGCTTTGTCTAAAAGAATCGCCCAATGTACCAGGGGATGTGCCTGCCGCATTTTACCAAATAGGTTATGCCCGCAAATACCACCCAGTGCTTAATATTGATCCCGCAACAGGTAGAACTATAGGCAAAGTTGAGGCCAGTTGGAACGGGCAGGCATTTTATGCCACTTTGGATTTACGCGGATCTTTGTCGAAAAAGTTCAATGGGCAACCCGTGGAATACAAATTTCAGTATGCTGAGGTTGCCAATCCTTCCATAGATGTTTCCAGTATTCCTGCTGGAAGCTGGGTTGATGTTCAGCCCAATGATATCGCCAAAAGTGAAATAGGAACGCGGATAACTTCTTTCTTTCCTATAATAAAATACAACTCGTATCAAATTCACGGAACGGATGCTGTCACCCCTTATGGAAATGAAGTAGAGGTACATTTCAGTGGTAACTGGATACAGGTGCCACAGGATTCCGGTATTTTCGACATTGCCTTTAATGGGTCGCTAATTCAGTTGATATCAAGCAACCTTGCCAATGGCAGTGTTAATAAAGCTGGTTTGGTACAGGGAACCACTTCGGCACCCTTACAGAAAAACCGTTATTTCGCTTTACGTATGTGGAAACGGGAGCAGGGTAATGATGCCAGCAAAGTAATGGCCGGATTTTCCCGTCCGCTGGCCATTTTTAATACCACTTATCAGAACGTACCCCAAGGTGGTTCTTGGCTGCCAAGCACCAGTAATGAATTGGGTATTGCAAGTGTAGATTTGGAAGAACTTAAAGTTGGCGGTGGTTGCAGTAAAATTACCACTACCCTTACCGTAAACTACACTGCCGCAAATCCAAATCTTGGTGCTGTAGCCATTAATATGTACGGACCCGGAGGGCCACATAATTTTGAGGCAGTTGCTTTCCCAAGTCCTGGCGAGGAAGCATTCGGCGCTTCAAAATATACCGGCGCCAACAATACCGTCGATCCTAATGATGTGATCAATCTGCCTAATTGTTCATACGAAGTTAGGCTGACCGCAGAACTCAAGCTCACCAACGGAGAAACCCAACATCAGGGAATTTGGGATAGGGTATTGTTCTGTAAATAACACTGTTTGTTTTAGCCAACAAAACGGCTGTAGGGAAGCTTAAATGTTTTCTTACAGCCGTTTTTTTAATGGAGCGTTTGATAACGTTTTTAAGAGAATTTTTTCATTATATTGTAATTAGTTATCTTTCCTTTAAACAATTCACAAGACTATGAAAAAACTTATACTTTTTATTGTTGGAATAATTTGCTTCGGAATTTTTGCCCAAGATGGAACCTTTGACAATACCTTTGATGTTGATGGCTTGGCCATAACCGACTTGTATGGATACAGTGACAAAGGGACTAGTGTTGGGATACAGGATGATGGAAAAATTGTGGTTTTCGGATTTGCTGGGGATAATGGTAATCCTTATGGTTTCCATGCTCTTGTACGCTATATGCCAGACGGAAGCTTGGATCCGTCATTTGGGGTAGACGGTAAAGTGACCACCTTTTTTGACAATCAATTTTATAACTTCACTTCATTACACATTCAGGTTGATCAAAAAATTGTGACTTCCTGTCCTTTATATAATACTGAGGGCGACTTTTTATTGACTCGGTATATGCCCAATGGGGATGTGGACCCTACATTTGGCAACAACGGGAATGTTATTTCCAATTATGCCAATGATAATCTGGCAGCCACAGTCATGCTTCCGGACGGTAAGTTTTTGGCAGGCGGCAAAACGGTGGTAGCGGGAACCGAAAACAGCATTTTGCTTACAAAATACTTGCCCAATGGAGCATTGGACAATTCCTTTGGAACCAATGGAATCGTTACAACTTTTGTTAATAATGCAACACTTAATGTTTTCGGGCTAAAAGCACAAAGTGATGGTAAAATTCTTGTACCCTATATCAGGGATGAAAATTCTGACCCTCAGGTTGAAATAATTAGATATTTGGAAAATGGGGAGTTGGATGCCGGCTTTGGAAATGGGGGTGTTTTATCGGTAAACTTTATAAGAGTACCCCGATACGCAACCCTTGTGGTAAAGGCAGATGGAAAATTTTTAATGTCCATAAGGCCGGAGAAATATTTTCCTCCTATAATTACTCAATTTTTAACGAATGGAGAAGTAGATACCTCCTTTGGAGTTGATGGTAGTATAGAAGTAGTTAATAATAGTGCCGTTAAGCTGTTGTTACAATCCGATGGTAAGATTTTAGTCGGGGGAAATTTTCTTAATTTTGAGGAATTTTTTAGAATGTCGCGTTTTAATTCAAATGGATCGATAGATCTATCATTTGGTTATCAGGGGACTGCAGGATCATATGTATTTATATGTAAAGATATTGCCCTACAAAGTGACAATAAAATCTTAGCGGTAGGTGAAGAAAGTATAGTAGGTGCGGATATCGTATTGGCTCGGTTAAATAACAGTCCGCTTAGCGTCCCAGAATTTGAAAAACAGCAAATAAACGTTTACCCCAATCCATCGGACGGTATTTTTATATTGGAAAATAATTTTCTTTCTGAAACCGATAATTCTTTCCGTATAACGGATATAACTGGAAAAATTTTATTCACTGGAATTTTGGGTGGAACCCAAACTCAAATCGATCTTTCTTCACTGCAAAGTGGAATTTATTTTTTGAAAACCACAAATAGAGTATTTCGATTACTTAAAAATTAAAAACATACTTAATGGCATTAGTAACCCCACTTTCCGCAGACCACGATTCCGAAACCAAACAGTTGGCGGAATTTTTCAACGAAACCCTCGGTTTTTGTCCAAATAGCGTACTCACTATGCAGCACCGGCCAGCAATTAGCAAAGCGTTTATTAATTTGAATAAAGCTGTAATGGCCAATGAAGGCAGGGTAACTTCAGCCTTAAAAAGAATGATTGCCTGGGTTAGCAGCAATGCCACGGGTTGCCGTTATTGCCAAGCACACGCCATTCGTGCTGCGGAACGGTATGGTGCTGAACAGGAGCAGTTGGATAATATTTGGGAATACCGAACCCATCCCGCTTTTTCAGAAGCCGAACGTGCTGCTTTGGATTTTTCATTGGCCGCCAGTCAAGTGCCAAACGCTGTTGATGAAGAAATAAAAAAACGCTTGTACAAATACTGGAACGAAGGCGAAATTGTGGAAATGTTGGGCGTCATTTCTCTTTTTGGCTACTTAAACCGTTGGAACGATTCCATGGGTACTTCCATTGAAGAAGGCGCTGTTGAAAGCGGCGAGCAATATCTTGGAAAGCACGGTTGGAACAAAGGGAAGCACGTTTGATTTTAGATTTCCGATTTATGATTTTAGAATTGTTTATTTTAAACACTGATTACCTCTTCCCCGCAACCACAATTACAATTTCCCCTTTCGGCGGTTTATTTTCAAAATGTTTTAAAACTTCTTCTGCAGTTCCACGGATTGTTTCTTCGTGCATTTTTGTCAATTCCCGCGAAACGGAAATCTGCCGTTCGGCACCAAAAAATTCCACAAATTGGGCAAGTGTTTTCAAGAGTTTGTGCGGCGATTCATAAAAAATAACGGTCCGCCTTTCTTCGGCTAAAATTTCAAGACGGGTTTGTCGTCCTTTTTTTACGGGAAGAAATCCTTCAAAAACAAATTTATCGTTCGGGAAACCACTGTTAACTAAGGCTGGAACAAAGGCTGTTGCGCCGGGTAGACAATCAACTTCAATTCCTGCTTCCACGCAGGCGCGGGTCAATAAAAAACCGGGATCGCTGATGGCAGGGGTGCCGGCATCGCTGATGAGTGCTATGTTTTCCCCACTTTGGATTCTTTTCACAATTCCTTCCACTGTTTTATGCTCGTTGTGCATGTGGTGACTGTGCATTTGGGTTCCAATTTCAAAATGCTTTAGCAGTTTTCCGCTATTTCGTGTGTCTTCGGCTAGAATTAAATCTACTTCCTTGAGCACTTCAACAGCCCTAAAAGTCATATCTTTTAAATTGCCGATGGGCGTAGGCACTAAGTATAGTTTTCCCATAAATTTAGGGTCTCACGGTTTTTCCGAAGAAATAGGAAATTAATAAAAATACCATTGCACTAAGTGGAAATACAAAATTTTCTTCCGCATGGTAATGGGCCATAGCAGCGAGCGTTAAATCGAAAAAGAATCCTGCATAAGCCCAATGGGTAAGCCAATTATTTTTTCTCCAAAGAATCATAAATACTCCCAAGAGTTTAGCTACTGCTAAAGGAATTACCAAATAGGAAGGATAATCCAGATCCTCAAAAATGTTTTTGATGGTGTCAGTTTGCATAAAATACATCCCGACAGAAAAAACCATTATAATACAAAAAATGACTGTGGCCGTCCAGTAAATTATTTTATTGATTTTCATGGAGGGCTAACTATTTAAAGCTCTTTTCTATAATGCCCATAAAACGTTCTGAATACTCGTCTTTATTAAGCCAGTAGTTATAATCAGGTTTTATTTTTCCTTTTATGAAACTTTCAGCTTCATCGAAATTTCTCATTGTATTTATCTGTGAAAGAACCCGGGCATAATCTTCTATCTGTCCGTCAAATAAATGTTTTATAAATGCTAAGCGATCATTCAATCCTATGTTTAATCCTTTATTTACGCTATCGTTCAATGATTTTGACCGCGACTCCGTCAAAACTTTACTGGCTTCCTTGAATTCTACAGATTTAGGAAAACTTTCAGTATTTTTCCGTTCAAAGGTTGGTGTTTGCTGATAGTTTGAGGCAAATTCTTCCAATTCGTTTTTAATGAATTTCGTTTTGGGCATTACTTCTTCAAGCATTTTGTCAACACGTTCAGATTCTTCTGGCATTTGCGCCACAATATCTTTTATTTTTTCCATCAAGGGTTCAATAAGATCTTCGGTGTTTTCGGGTTGGGGCAGAGGCTCGGGTTCGGTAAACCAATTTTCTTCTCTAAAGCTTTTTGAATCGAGCGATTCTTCCGTAGATTTTTCTGGAGCTTCTTCTATTTGATTTTCCAAGAACTCCAAAACGGTTATTTTTTCGTAAAGTTCGCCCACTAAGGATTTTATTGTGCCGGTTTTAAAGGTGCTTTCTTCTTCAATTATTTTTTGGGCCAGCGCTTTTACCTGCTCGCGGAGCTTCTTCTTCATATCTTTTTAAATTAATCTGAATTTCTATTTTGTTTTTATAAATTTACGCATCCTTTATGTAAACGTCAAGTATTTTTGTTTTCTTGTGTTCAGATCATTTTTTTAATGGCCACAAGTATTCTTCACATAAACCATTTCCATAAAAGGATATATTATTAATTTTCAAATTGTCGTGTAAATTTAATCTATGTTTCTTGAAAATACCGTTAATCAGAAAGAACAATTTGGCTGGATAGAAGTAATCTGCGGTTCCATGTTTTCAGGAAAAACGGAAGAGCTTATCCGGAGGCTTAAGCGTGCCCAGTTTGCCCGTCAAAAAGTGGAGATTTTTACGCCTTCCATCGATACACGTTATGGGGAAGATAAAGTGATGTCCCACGATAGCAACGAAATCCGTTCCACGCCTGTTCCCGCTGCGGCGAATATTCCAATACTTGCAGACAACTGCGATGTAGTAGGCATTGATGAGGCCCAATTTTTTGATGACGAAATAGTAAAAGTTTGTAACGATCTTGCAAACCGTGGAGTGCGGGTAATTGTTGCCGGATTGGATATGGATTATAAAGGAAACCCCTTTGGCCCGATGCCGGCTTTGATGGCAACGGCAGAATATGTTACCAAGGTTCATGCAATCTGCACCCGCACGGGAAACTTGGCCCACTACAGTTACCGAAAGGCAAAAAGTGAGGCCTTGGTTCTGTTGGGCGAGACAGAAGAGTATGAGCCGCTGAGCCGCGCAGCTTATTTTAAAGCAATGCTTCGGGAAAAGGTGGTAAAGTTGGATGTAAAAGATGCCGATGAAATTTCTCCTAAAAAGCCAGCCTAATATGCTCAAAACAGTCGAAACTATTCTTGAAATTGACCTAAACGCCCTCGACCACAATTACCGTTATCTAACTTCAAAAATAAAACCAGGTACAAAAGTATTGGCCGTGGTAAAGGCTTTTGCCTATGGAAGTGATTCTGTAGTCATTGCCAAAGAGTTGGAAAGCTTGGGGGTCGATTATTTTGGAGTTGCTTATGCCCATGAAGGCGAAACACTTAGAAATGCCGGAATAGAAACTCCAATTCTAGTGCTGCACCCATTGCCCGTAAATTTTGAAATAATTGTAGATCGTTGTTTGGAACCGAGCATCTATTCCCGGAAAATGTTGGAAGTATTTATTGCTTTCGCGGAAGAAAAAAAACAGCGCAATTATCCAATTCATCTAAAGTTCAACACGGGTTTAAACCGTTTGGGTTTCGTTGAAAGTGATCTATCTTTTATTGCTGAAACAATTTCAAAAACCGAAAGTGTAAGAGTTAAATCGGCATTTTCGCACCTTGCCGCTAGCGAGGATCTGGATGAAAAGGAATTTACTGTTGGGCAAATTGAAGCATTTAAAAATATTTCGGCAAAAATGATTTCGAAATTGGGATATAAACCCATGTTGCACACGGTAAATACCTCGGGAATTATCAATTATCCCGAAGCGCATTTAGACATGGTTCGGACGGGAATTGGACTTTATGGCTTTGGAAATGATCCACAAGAGAACAAACAACTAAAACCGGTAGGCACTTTGAAAACGGTCATTTCACAAATCCATGCCATAGAGGTGGGGCAAAGTGTTGGCTATAATCGGGGTTATATAGCTAAAACACCTACGCGTACTGCTACACTTCCCATTGGCCACGCCGATGGTATTCCACGATCCTACGGAAAGGGTAAAGGCTGGGTTACCATTAATGGAAAAAAGGCGCATATCCTTGGAAATGTTTGTATGGATATGATTATGGTTGACGTTAGCGCCATTGAATGTGAAGAAGGAGACGAAGTAATTGTTTTTGGCCCGCAAGCTACTGCTGAAGAATTATCCGCCGCAATCAATTCTATTTCATATGAACTGATTACGGCAGTTTCACAGCGTGTAAAACGAGTGGTTGTTAGAAAATAATTTTTAGGGAAGATTTTTTTAGTGGTATAATTTTAAAACGATTGTTTCAAAATTGATTTTTCTACAATAGCACCCGGAGCGTATTAACAACAATACTTTTTAAGGTTTCTTTATTTTTTTCAAATACTCCAGTCACCTGCAGCCCACAATACGCATTGAAAATAAAATGCCCATATTCTGTGGCGGTTTGCTTTTCATTGATCAATCCTCTAGTTTGCCCATCTTTTATGAGATGCTCAAAAAAATGAATTTGATGTTCTTGAGATTGCCGCAGCAATTGTTCTACCTCCTTATTTTTGGTTCCCATTTCTAACTTACAATTGACTTCAAAACAGCTGGGAGTGTTTTTATTTTCAAGTATTTGATAAATTATGTCTTTAAAAATAAGCTGTAGGGCTTCCCTGGGGTTCGCCGCCTTTATTAGAGCGCTTTGAAGCAGTGAACTTCGCTGCTTTTGGTATTTTCGAAGCGCCAATTGGTACAAGGACATCTTACTTCCAAAGGAATTATAGATACTGCTTCTGTTCAGTTTGGTGGCATCTACCAAATCCTGCATGGAGGTGTTATGGTAGCCTTTCTGCCAAAATGTATGTAATGCTTTATCCAGTACTTTTTCGGCATCAAAAACTTCGCTCCTAGACATATAGATGTTTTATTAAGTAAATATAGTGAAACGTTTGTTTCAATAATAAATTTATGGATTATGTTGTAAATGAATATTTTGCAATATAAATGAACACTTTTTAATATATTCGTATCTATTAACTTCTAAACCAATCAACATGTTAAAAGAATTCAGGAATTTTATTATGACCGGCAACGTGGTCGATCTGGCCGTTGCTGTTATCCTTGCGGGAGCTGTAGGGCTTGTTGTTACAGGATTTACAAATGATATGATTATGCCAATAGTAGGGCATTTTACGGGCGGCGTGGATTTTTCCGATATTAAATACGTGCTCGATCCTGCAGTAGTAGCTCCGGACGGTACTGTTACAACACCTGAAAACGCTGTAATGTATGGGCGTTGGATAAATACACTTATCAATCTAGTTATTGTTGGTTTTGTTTTGTTCATCATTGTAAAAATGTATGCTAAAGTAAAAGCAAAGAAAGTAGAGGCTGCGGCACCACCTCCTGGCCCTTCAGAAAAGGATATTCTTATTGAAATCCGTGATGAGCTTAGAAAAAAATGATAAATAGCGAGCACCGCTACATTACCTATTCTAACCTAAACCCTTCCATACTAGGCTGGAAGGGTTTTTTTGCTTTTTATTTTGAAAGAATAATTTTCTAACCCTTACTTTTGCTGAAAATTAATAGTCGATGAAATTAGCCTTGGTTGGTGCTACCGGAATGGTTGGCACAGAAATGTTGAAAGTACTGGAAGAAAGAAATTTTCCAATGGACGAATTGCTTTTGGTTGCTTCTGAAAAATCAGTGGGAAGGGAGTTGCAGTTTAAAGGCAAATCCTATAAGATTATAGGCCTGGAAGAAGCCGTTGCCTCAAAACCAAATATTGCTATATTCTCGGCCGGAGGAACTATTTCGTTGGAATGGGCACCAAAGTTTGCTGAAGTTGGCACAACTGTTATTGATAATTCATCCGCATGGCGAATGGAAGCGGACAAAAAATTAATTGTACCCGAAATCAATGCAACCGTATTGACCAAAGATGACAAAATAATAGCCAACCCCAACTGTTCCACGATACAGCTGGTAATGGCCTTGGCACCGCTTCATAAAAAATATAAAATGAAGCGCGTGGTGGTTTCAACATATCAATCGGTTTCCGGTACAGGCGTAAAGGCCGTACAGCAAATGGAAAACGAAATGGCGGGTATTAAGGGCGAAATGGCCTATCCATATCCAATTCATAAAAATGCAATCCCACATTGCGATGTTTTTGAAGAAAACGGCTATACCAAAGAAGAAATGAAATTGGCCCGCGAACCCCAAAAAATTCTTGATGACCGCACTTTTTCGGTTACTGCTACTGCAGTTCGAATCCCAACCGCAGGAGGTCATAGCGAAGCAGTAAATGTTGCTTTTGAAAATGATTTTGACCTTAATGACGTGAGACGAATACTTCATGAAACGCCAGGAATAACTGTTCAGGATAATCCGCAGACCAATACCTATCCAATGCCTTTTTATGCCCACGGGAAAGATGAGGTTTTTGTGGGTAGAATTAGACGGGATGAAACGCAACCCAATTCACTAAATATGTGGATTGTGAGTGATAATCTGCGTAAGGGGGCTGCTACAAATGCTATCCAAATAGCTGAATATTTGGTTGAAAATTCATTAGTTTAGAAGTTAGTTTACATTTTATTAAAGAAATGTTAAAAAACGTGCTTTTTAATAGAGGCACGTTTTTTATTTTTCACTATCTTTAGAAGGATAACTCTAAAAATCAGGCATATGAACTCAAATTTTACTAAAATTCTACGAATTGTTTTGGGTTTAGGATTAATCCTCTTTGGCTTAAATAAGTTCATTAGTTTCGGGTTTATGCAGACAAATTTTCCCGAAGAGGCTGCAGATTTTATGAAATCCCTTATCAATACGGGTTATTTACTTACCGTACTCGGCTTATTTGAGATTTTAATAGGCCTGTTATTACTTTTCAATAAATGGGTTTCGTTTGCTTTGTTGCTACTTGCGCCGATTACGGTTAACATTCTACTCTTTCATATATTTTTGGATTCTCCCGACATTATTGTGGCTCTTATAGTATTTCTTCTAAATGTAATTTTGATATATAAACACTGGAAAGTCTACAAACCTTTGTTTCACTGAAAATATTTTCAAGGCTTCCTGAAGGGAGCCTTTTTAATTGGAAGCATTTCTTTTCAACATAAAATACTACATTTACAGCTCATGAAAGATTTATTCATATGAAGTTTTTAATTATAAATGCAGTGCTTGCAACCGTCCTTATGGCATGCCAGGAGCAACCTAAAAAACAATCTGATTCCGTGACCTATCCCCAGACTAAAAAAGTTGATACCGTTGACACCTATTTTGGCGTCGAGGTAAAAGATCCTTACCGTTGGCTCGAAGATGACAGCAGCCAAGAAACCGCAGCGTGGGTTAAGGAAGAAAACGAAATTACTTATGGGTACTTGGATAAAATTCCATTTCGGGATGAATTGAAAAATCGTCTTTCCAATCTGTGGAATTATGAAAAAGTAGGGGCACCCTTTAAAGAAGGAGATTACACTTATTTTTATAAAAATGACGGCCTGCAAAATCAATATGTTATTAACCGTTATAAAACCGGAGAGGATCCCGAGAGCGCTGAGATTTTTCTAGATCCAAATATTTTTAAGGATGACGGCACCATTTCTTTGGGCGAAGTAAGTTTTTCAAAGGACGGCAGCAAACTTGCCTATAGCATATCGGAGGGCGGTAGCGATTGGAGAAAAGTGCTTATTATGAACGCTGAAACCAAAGAATTGCAAGGCGATACTTTAAAGGATATAAAATTCAGTGGTCTATCCTGGAAAGGTGAAGACGGGTTTTATTATTCCAGTTATGACAAGCCTAAAGGCAGTCAACTTTCAGCAAAAACCGACCAGCATAAACTGTATTACCACAAAATGGGAACCGCACAGAGCGAAGATCAAATTGTTTTTGGCGGCAGTGAACAAGAAAAACATCGTTATGTGGGCGGAAGGGTTACTGAAGATAATCATTACCTGATGGTTACAGCAAGTGTTTCAACTACCGGGAACAAATTATTTATAAAAGACCTTACCCAGCCCAATTCAAAATTTGTGACCATATTGGATAATACCGATACAGATTCTTTCATTTTGGAAAATGTTGGCACCAAGCTCTATATCGTTACTACGCTGGACGCTCCAAATAAAAGAATAGTAACTGTAGACGCTTCAAATCCAACGCCTAATAATTGGAATCCTTTTCTTCCCGAAACGGAAAATGTGCTTTCTGCAAGTACTGGCGGAGGCTATATTTTTGCGAATTATATGGCAGATGCAGTCTCCAAAGTTATGCAATATGATTATGATGGAAAACTTATAAGAGAAGTAGCGCTTCCCGGAATTGGCTCTGCCAATGGGTTTGGAACGAAGAAAGAAGAAAAGGAACTTTATTATTCATTTACCAATTACGTTACTCCCGGGAGCATTTATAAATATGATATTGCCACTGGAAATTCCGAATTATACGTAAAACCCAAAATTGATTTCAACCCTGAAAATTACGAAAGCAAACAGGTTTTCTATATTTCAAAAGATGGAACAAAAATCCCGATGATTATTACCTATAAAAAAGGGATAAAATTGGATGGAAAAAATCCAACTATACTTTATGGATACGGAGGGTTTAATATAAGCCTTACACCCAGTTTCAGTATCACCAATGCCGTATGGATGGAACAGGGTGGAATATATGCAGTTCCCAATCTTCGCGGAGGTGGGGAGTACGGCGGCAAATGGCATGATGCCGGAATTAAAATGAAAAAGCAAAATGTTTTTGACGATTTTATTGCTGCCGCGGAATATTTAATCAAAAATAAATACACTTCCAGTGATTATCTTGCCATTCGGGGCGGATCCAATGGGGGCTTGCTGGTTGGGGCCACTATGACCCAAAGACCAGATTTAATGAAGGTTGCATTACCTGCAGTAGGCGTATTGGACATGCTCCGCTACCATACCTTTACTGCCGGGGCTGGGTGGGCGTATGATTATGGAACATCAGAAGACAGCAAGGAAATGTTTGAATACTTAAAAGGTTACTCGCCCTTGCACAATGTGAAAGAAGGTGTACAGTATCCGGCTACCTTTATAACCACTGCCGATCACGATGACCGTGTGGTACCAGCCCATAGCTTTAAATTTGCTGCTGAGCTTCAGGCAAAGCAAGCTGGTGATAATCCAGTTTTAATCAGGATTGAAACCGATGCTGGCCACGGCGCTGGTACGCCTGTGAGCAAGACCATTGAACAGTATGCGGATATTTTTGGCTTTACATTATATAATATGGGCTATAAAGTACTTCCCGAAAAGATTAACGAAGGAGTAAAAAACTAAATAAAAAAGCTCCACAGATTCTGTGGAGCTTTTTTTATACGATAAAATAAATTTAATCTAATTTTTCGGTTAAGGCGCCAAACACTTTTTTTGGATCTTTGTTTTCGTAGAGTATTTCATAAACGGCATTTATAATAGGTGTTTTTGCTTTTTTTTTAAGTTTTTGCTGGTTTAATAAATACGCGCTTTTTGTTGCGTAATATCCTTCCGCAACCATACTCATTTCCAACTGAGCACTTTTTACGGTATAGCCCTTCCCTATCATGGTTCCGAACAATCTATTCCTACTGAAAACGGAATAACCAGTTACCAAGAGATCGCCCAAATAAGCAGAATCATTAATGTCGCGCTTCATTTTGTGAACTTTTTTCACATACTTTTTCATTTCACGTATCGCGTTGCTCATCAACACGCTCTGAAAATTATCTCCATAGCCCAAGCCATGTGCGATTCCTGCAGCTACGGCATAAATGTTTTTCAACATGGCGGCATATTCCGTTCCCAGAACATCATCACTGATAGTACATTTTATATAATCACTACTTAAAGTATCTGCTACTATTTTTGCTTTCTCGGCATCGGCACTGGCAATGGTAAGATAGGAAAGACGTTCCAAGGCAACCTCCTCGGCATGGCAAGGCCCCGAGATGACCCCAATATTATTAAAGGGAACTTTATAATGGGTATTGAAATGTTCCCCCACAATAAGGCTAGTTTCCGGGACAATTCCCTTAATGGCTGAAAAGACAATTTTATCTTCCAGGGAAACTGTCAATTTTTGAAGTTCGGAATGTAAAAATGCGGAAGGAATAGCAAATATTAGATAATCTGCGCAGGAAACGGTTTCATTTATATCATTACTCAACTTTAATTGCTTAAGGTTGAATTCCACCGAGCTTAAATAATTGGGATTGTGTTGCTGTTTTTTAATGTGCTCCAGAGCATATACGCTTCGCATATACCAGCAAACCTCTTCCTGGTTTTCGCAAAGCATTTTTACAATTGCTGTGGCCCAGCTTCCGCCACCAAAAACTGCAAATTTTGGTTTTTTTGACATGAGGTTAAAAATATGGTTTCAAAATTAAACAATTCCTGCTCAATCAATAATAGATTTATTAATGAATAAAATCTATTTTAAAAAATGTACTGTTCACAATTCTAGTTAGTTATGAAAAATAGAAGGCAATTCCACAAGACGTAATTTTAACAATAGATTATGATTAGGGATGCAATGTTTCAGCAAAGCCCCCCGTTTCTAAATAAATTTCCCCATTAATAAAATAGAATAGATTAAGGATTAGATAATTTTGGTTGGTTATTTAGTTAAAACCGCTCCGATAGTGTTAATTGTTCGGGGCGGTTTTTTTGTGCAATTCTTTTGAATAAAAATATAACTACTTATAGAAATTCATTTCATCCAAATATTTCCAAACGTTCTCAGGCAAAAGTGGCCGGATATTTTTCCCTGCCTTTATTCCTTTTCGAATAAACGTTGATGAAAGTTCCATAATGGGCGCATCCACTTTTATTATATTAGATTGTTCCCGAAATTGAGTGGGAATATTTCCCTCAGAAATTCTGGGATAAACATATATGGAATAGCGGTTTAATATAACTTCGTGGTTTTTCCACTTTTGAAAATTTTTCAAATTGTCCTCCCCCATTATCAAACAAAATGCCTGTTTAGGATATTTCTCTTCCAAATAGGCAAGTGTATTCACAGTATAACTGGGTTGCGGCAAATCGAACTCTACATTATTGGCGTGTAATTTTGGGTATTCTTCAATGGCAATACGTACCATCGCAAGTCTGTGATGATCTTCCAGCAGCGTTTTTTTCTTCTTTAATGGATTGTGTGGGGTAACTACAAACCAAACCTCATCCAGATCACTGAATTCCACCATGTGGTTGGCAATAATCAAATGTCCCACGTGAATGGGGTTGAATGTGCCAAAGTAGAGTCCTATTTTTTTTGTTGCTGGTTCGATGGGTTTATCTATTTCGTTAGGTGCAATTTCACTTCAGCCTTTATTCTCTTTTATAAAACCTTCCACCAAATCGTGCGCTTCATTTAAGGCAGTTTGTAAATCGTGGTTTTCGATAATATAGTCAAACTGTGGCGCAGTAGCAAGTTCAATGGAAGCTTTAGCAATACGCATATTAATACGTTCATCGCTTTCTGTTTTGCGTTTTTTTAAACGGATTTTCAGTTCATCGATACTTGGTGGTTTTACGAAAACTGCCAAGGTTTTATCCGGAAATTTCTTTTTTATACGAAGTCCGCCTACCACGTCGATATCAAAAATAACATTCTTTCCGTGGCTCCAGATTCGCTCCACTTCACTTTTTAAGGTGCCATAAAAATTATCTCGGTATACTTCTTCCCATTCCAAAAAATCCCCGTTTTTAATGTGCTGTTTAAAATCCTTCAAGGAAATGAAGTAATAATTCTCACCGTGGTTTTCATCGCCACGAGGCTCGCGCGAAGTGCACGAAACAGAAAACTCTAAATTGAGATCTTCCTGTTTAAGTAAATGCTGTACCAAGGTTGTTTTGCCGCTGCCGGAAGGTGCCGAAAAAACAATCAATTTTCCTCCTTCCATCTATAAAACGTTTAAGGCTTGTTCCTTAATTTTTTCCAGCTCATCCTTCATTTGCACAACTACTTGCTGCATAGGCGCATAATTGGCCTTGCTACCAATGGTGTTAATTTCACGGCCAATTTCCTGGGTGATAAAACCCAATTTTTTTCCGTTGGAATCGTGCGAACTTAGAGATTCCTCAAAATAATCCAAGTGATTTTTCAATCGCACTTTTTCCTCAGTGATATCGTATTTTTCCAAAAAGTAGATCAATTCCTGCTCAAAACGGTTTTCGTCTACTTTTTCCTTAAGTTCTGAAACTGCTTTGCGCAAACGTTCCTTTACCCCGTCCATTCTTTCAGAATCCATTGCAATTACTTCATTGAGCAATCTTGAAATGGTTTTTGTGCGATCAAGAAAATCATTTTCCAGCACCAAACCTTCATCTGTTCTATATTTATTGATGGCTTCCAGTGCCGTATCAATTCCGTTTAAGATAATTTCATATTCCTTTTCGTCAATTTCTTCCCGTTCTGTTTTGAGGGCATCAGGCATGCGGACGGCCATTTTCAAAAGTTCAACTTCATCCCCATTAACTACGTTTGCCAACTGTTTTATGTACTGTTTTACAACAGTTTCGTTAAGCTTGGTGGTAACTTCTTCGCCAGTTATTTCAATATAAAGCGAAAGATCAACCTTCCCTCTTTGTAACGATTTGGCAAGCCTATCGCGAATTTCGAGTTCCTTTTCGCGGTAGGCCGAAGGTACGCGCGTATTTAGGTCGAGCCCTTTGCTGTTAAGCGATTTAATTTCGATGCTAATAGTTTTGGAAGGCAATTGAACAACTTCTTTGCCGTATCCAGTCATGGATTGAATCATATTCCTGTTTTATTGAAGGGCAAAGGTAAGAAAATTAGGTATAGGCAACAGGTATGAGGCGTGAGGGTTTTAATCTTGTTTTTTGTGACTTAATCTTTCAAAAACTCCAATGTTTTCGATTCGCTGTAATACAGTTGATTTGTGTGATGAAAACCCACATGGCCACCGTATTTTGGAATTTCCAGATGAAGATTCTTCATAGTATCAGCAAGTTCAAACGGATAGCATTCAGGGCATAGGAAACTGTCGTTTTCAGCATTCAATATAAAGATGGGAATAGAAATATTCGGAAGAAACTGAAGGCTGCTGTTTTTTTCATAGTAATCAAAAGCATCTTTAAAACCGTGGGCTGGGGCAGTGTAAATATTATCGAATTCTAAAAGGGAATTGATTTTCTTATAATCTGAAGAAGTCATTTTTTCAGGAAAATCCTTCATCTTGGTTTTGTATTTTTTCCGAAGATCTTTTAAAAATGAATTGCGGTACACCCAATTGTAAAAATGGTTCAAGGATTCCAACGAACCTTTCAAACTTAGCGGGGTAGAAATGGCAACGGCTTTTTTTATTTCATGTGGAAAGGATTCCCTTTCGCCTAAATATTTCAACAATAGATTTCCGCCCAAACTGAACCCAATAAGTACAATTTCGCTGTGGCGATCTTTTTCCAGAATATATTTTATAACCGCCTCCAAATCATCCGTTTTTCCGGCATTGTAAGATTGGTACGAAACATTGGCCTCCCCACTGCAACCACGGAAGTTGACGGCAGCTACGTCCCAACCGGAATCTGCTAAAACTAATGCCTGACCTTTAATGTAGGTGCGTTGTGCATTACCTTCCAAACCGTGCAGTAGAATGGCTACTTTTCGGGAAGTTTTTTTTGCAAAGGACCAATCAATATCCATAAAATCACCGTCGGGCAATTGTAACCTTTCGCGCTCTTGAACCAAAGGAGGGGAAGGTCTTAACTTGGCTGAATAGATAGTTGAAAAATGGCCGTTTTTAAAAGGAAAAATGGGTTTGTAAGTACTTTTAATATTGGGCATTTTCGGCAGATAACTTTAACACAAGCTAAACATATTTGCTATGCTTGCATAACAAAAGTAGTTTAAATTTGTATAAAACTTTGAACATGTACACAAAAGAATTTGAAATACGTTGGAGCGATGTGGATGCCAACCGCCATTTGCGCAACAGTGCTTATATAGACTATATGAGCCATACCCGAATGAGCTTTTTGATGGAAAGCAGTTTGGACCAAAAACATTTGGCCCAGTACGATTTGGGTCCCGTAGCTTTTTACGAGCATATGTATTATTTCAGGGAATTTTTTCCGGGGAAACCGGTTACTGTTTCGCTGCAATTAAAAGGATTGTCGGAAGACGGAATGTATTTTGAATTTCTCCACAACTTTTATGATGAAAACGGTAAAAACTACGCCCGTTGTGAAATGATGGGTGGATGGATTGATTTGAAAGAACGCAAACTCGTAGGGCTTCCGAAGGATTTTTATGAAAAATTCAACGCATTGGAAAAGACGGATGACTTCAGAATTCTCACAAAAGAAAACACTCGAAAATATAGCCAGCGCCCTAAAGATCTTTAGGTATCCCTTATTTTTGCTCGTCTAATTGTAGATAAATATACTCCTAAGAATATTAAAATTGCCGCACCCACACGCAAAGCTGTTAAACTGTCCGCTCCAATCAATACTGCAAACAGCACTGCAATAACAGGTTGTAAATATATAAAGGCCCCAATGGTAGAGGGGCTTAGCTGTTTTAGGGCGTAAATATTCAACAGATAGGTCATAACCGTTGTGCAGAGAACTACAAAGCCCATTTTCCAAATGGCGTCAAATGGGAGTTCCTGCCAATTAACTTCCGTAAATTCTGAGATTCCTATAGGCAGGTTTATAAATACGGCGAATAAAAAAAGAAACTTCATCAGGGTAATGGAAGTATATTTTGAAACTAAGGGTTTTATCAAAATCAAATAGACCGAATAGGAAGATGCATTTATTATAAAGAGCATGTTTCCCACTGGTATATTTGGGGCGTTTGGTTGCTCCTGCAATCCAAAAAGAATAAGAACCAAAGCTCCCAAGAGGCCCAAAAAAATTCCAAAACTCTTCATCCATGTAATCCGTTCCTTTAGAAAAAATGCCGAAAGAACTAATAATAAAACGGGCGAAAGCGTAACAATTACGGAACTGTTAATGGGAGTGGAGAGGCTTAATCCCTTAAAAAAAGCGAGCATATTTAAAGCCATTCCGAAAAAGGCGCAGAGAAGAAATCTAATCCAATCTCGTCTATCTATTTTTTCAGATTTGAAGAAAAGACTGATGATCCAAAAAATAAGCGCCGCTCCCGTTACCCGCAACAAAATAAACCCGAAAGGCTTGATAACTGCGGGCATTAAACCTTTTGCAATAGTATGGTTTACACCATAAATAGTGCTAGCGGCTGTAGCCGCCAAGAGCGCATACATGCGTTGATGCGTCAATGTGGGTGGATAGATTCTTTGGCTGCTGCTACTGTTTTTGGGCTGCTGCCGATAAATATTTCGTCGTTGTTAACAATTACGGGCCGCTTCAAAAAAGTATAATGTTCCAAAAGCAGGTTTTTGTAATCGTCATCCAACAGTTGCTCCTCCTTTAACTTTAAATTTCGTTCTTTATAAAGTTGTGCCCTGCGGCTGAAAAGAGATTCATAATTTCCGGTCAAGTTGGAAAGCTCGTCAAGTTCTTCCTCCGTAATGCCCTGGACTTTAATGTCCTGTTTTATGAATGAGGAAGGAATTCCAATTTCATCCATTACTCTTTTGCATGTATCACAGGTAGATAAATAATAAACTTTTTGCATGTTTTAATTTTCTTTAAGAAGAAGGTCAAAATTAATGAATATTGAGGAAAGGCGAGGCCTCTTTCATATCGATTTTCAATTCGATGGGACCTTCTGCATAACTGGCAATATCGTATTGGTTATAAACAAATATGAGACTGTCCTGGGTAAAGCCAACACTTTCAGGCAAATAGAACTCTTCATTATCAAACCAAAAACCCGTATCGTTAATAGATTCTTCATTGGCTATTTTTTGTTGGATACGGAATTTTTTTTCTGCGAATTCTGCGAATTCTTTGTTGTTTTTAAAAAGCTGTTCAGCCGTAAGTTCCTTTCCGGTTTGGGGGTCAATATTCATAAACGAAGTGGTTCCATAGCCTTGCGCACCACCGGTAAAAAGGTATTGGCGCATTTCAAAACAAATATGCTTGGGTGAAGTGTAAAGTTCGGTTACAGTAATTTCGGCAAAATAATCTCCCGCCATATCCGGAAATTGCTCTTTATCTGCCCAATATGCTTCAATGAAACCCGTGGCCGCTTCCTGGATGGTTTTAGCAGTTGGGATGGTATCTTCGCCCAACAATAGCGAGGAAATGATGAAGTTGTCGATTTTTTTATTGATTTTTTCCGAAACCTCTTCGTCCCCAAAAACGTGAACATAATTAATGGTCACTTCCGGGCAGTTTGCATTTTCGCATATAGGAAGCTCCTTTTCGGTAAAACTTTCAGAAGAGAATTCAATATTTTTTTCTCGGTCGCAGCTTACGCTTATAAAGGCAATACACACCAAGACGGTAATTTTATTATACATAGGTTAAGAGAATAGATGGTTAGCTATCACAAACGAAACGATTACATTTGCTTTTCAAAAGTAATAACTTTAAAATCAGCTATTGTGAAAGTTATATTAAATAGTAAAATATCTCTCACTATTAGCTATTTTTCAATCTAAATCATAAAAATAGATATGAAATTTAACACGAAAACCATACACGGCGGCCAACATAATGTAGATCCAGCTTATGGGGCCGTAATGCCGCCTATATATCAAACATCCACGTATTCGCAAACCACCCCGGGCGGTCACAAGGGGTTTGAGTATTCCCGTAGCGGAAACCCAACAAGGTCTGCTTTGGAACGCGCCTTTGCCAGTATTGAAAATGGGAAGTATGGATTGGCCTTTGGCAGTGGTCTTGCAGCCATTGATGCCGTGATGAAGCTTTTAAAACCTGGCGATGAGGTAATCTCAACCAACGATCTCTACGGCGGAACTTACCGATTGTTTACAAAGATTTTTGAAGGTTTTGGCATCAAATTCCACTTTATTGGAATGGAAAATGCCGATAACATTGAAGCTTATATAAATGATAAAACCAAACTCATTTGGGTGGAAACACCAACAAACCCAATGATGAACATAATAGACATTAAGAAAGCGGCTTCAATTGCTAAAAAGCACAAAGTTCTTCTGGCTGTGGATAACACCTTTGCAACCCCATATTTGCAACAGCCCTTGGAGATGGGCGCAGACATTGTAATGCATAGTGCCACCAAATACCTTGGCGGACACAGCGATGTAGTGATGGGTGCGTTGGTTGTTAAGGAGAAAGAACTTGCCGATAAACTTTATTTCATCCAAAATGCAAGCGGGGCTATTTGTGGCCCGCAGGATAGTTTTCTTGTTTTGCGGGGGCTGAAAACACTCCATATCCGTATGCAGCGCCACTGTGAAAACGGCAAAAAAATAGCTGAATATTTAGCGAAGCACTCTAAGATTGAAAAAGTGTACTGGCCCGGTTTTGAAAGCCATCCCAATCATGCAATTGCAAAGGAACAAATGAAGGATTTTGGTGGAATGATTTCTTTTGTAACCAAGGGAAACAATTATGAAGATGCCATTAAAATTGTAGAAAACCTGAAAATTTTCACTCTAGCTGAAAGTCTTGGAGGTGTGGAAAGTCTTGCTGGCCATCCGGCTAGTATGACGCATGCCAGCATTCCAAAAGAGGAACGCGAAAAGACAGGAATTGTGGATTCCTTAATCAGACTCAGTGTTGGTATTGAAGATATAGATGATTTGATTGAAGATCTGAAACAGGCAATAGGATAAGGGGATAAAATATATAAGGGTATAGATTTTACTTAAATCTATACCCTTATAACAATAATTCTTTCTGTTTTTTAATCCAAATAATAGATATAACCTACGTTCAACCAATAAACCCATTCATTGGATTTGTTTTCTGGAACGGGGCGTACGCCATTGTTTTCAATAGAAGGGTTTAAACCATCTACCCAATCAGAAAAATAATATACCCACCGGCTATCAAGCATCAGATCGCTCAGCGGTGTCAATTTATATCGAATTCCAATACTGCCCACCACTGCAAAGGTGGAGCCGGCCTCTTGTTGAAAGGCATTAATATATTTTGGACTAGTATCTAGGGGAGGCGTTATGTTGCTATTAATTTCTGGATCAAAATTAACATAGTGTACCCCTGCACTTATGAAAGGAGCTATTTTATAGCCCCCGGCGGCAAAATCGCGGATACTAAGCGGAAAGAATTCAAGCTGTGAACCTATTTCTATAATTCGTGAAGAACCTGAGGTAGCACGTAATTGATCTGCGAAAAGTGAGGTTCTGTCCGGATCTACCCATCTCCCAAAAAACTCCAAATTAGTTTTGTGGTAGTCAATTTCATTACGGATTTTAAAATGGTCATTGAAATAGCGATCGCGTGTATAACAATTACAATCTGCGCGGTATGAAAAATTTATATAGTGAATTAAACCAATACCAAAGCCAGTATTTTTTGCGTTGGTCTCAAAATTGTTTCGTTGTCCAAAATCGGAATAAAGCGAAACAGGTCCAATAATTACACCGAGTTCATGAGAAAATCCAAATTGACTGTAAGCTTCCTGTTTTGAAAAAAACAATAAGAAAAATACCAATAACAAAAATCTGGCATTCATTATAAATATTGGTTTAGATTGAGACATAACAAATATATAAAAACATATGTAACAGCAAAATTTATAAAAGCTATTTAGCTAATTTGGAAAAATTTAGCGTTCAATTTTATCATAACGCTTATATTTGTCGCGTCTATAGCTAAAATTTATATTTTATCAATTTTATTTTTAGAATGCTGGGCCAATTTATAATATAACACTCAGTAAAACAAATAATTAAAAAACAAACGCGTAAAGCAATATTAAATTTTAAACAATGAAACAAAGTATAAAAGAATTTATTTCTGTCGTTGAAAAACAAAACCCCAATGAACCGGAGTTTCTTCAAGCAGTAACGGAAGTTGCCGAAACGGTAATTCCCTTTATTGAAAAAAATGAAAAATACCAGGAGAAAATGCTGTTGGAGCGGATGGTCGAGCCAGAACGCACCATACTTTTTAGGGTGCCATGGGTGGACGATAAAGGCGCCATACATGTAAACAAAGGCTATCGCATTGAATTTAATTCGGCCATAGGACCATATAAAGGAGGTTTGCGTTTTCATCCTTCCGTTAACTTAAGCATTTTGAAGTTTTTAGGTTTCGAACAGACCTTTAAAAATAGTCTTACTACTCTCCCAATGGGTGGTGGTAAAGGGGGCTCCAATTTTGACCCTAAAGGGAAAAGCGATAATGAAATCATGCGTTTCTGCCAAAGTTTTATGAGTGAATTGTCCCGACATATAGGTCCAAATACAGATGTTCCTGCCGGGGATATAGGTGTTGGTGGACGTGAAATTGGCTTTATGTTTGGCCAGTACAAACGCCTTCAAAATGAATTTACGGGTGTATTTACCGGCAAAGGTCTTTCCTATGGCGGTTCTCTTATTCGTCCGGAAGCAACTGGTTATGGTAATGTTTATTTTGCAAAAAATATGCTTGAGACCCGTGGCGAAAGCTTTAAGGGCAAAGTAGTTGTTGTATCGGGATCCGGAAATGTTGCACAATACGCTGCTGAAAAAGCGATGGAGTTTGGCGGAAAAGTAGTTACTTTTTCTGATTCTTCTGGGTATATCTACGATAAAGAAGGTATTAACGATGAGAAGCTAGCATATGTAATGGAACTTAAAAATGAAAAGCGCGGCCGTATTTCAGAATATGTTGAAAAATACCCGAGTGCTAAATATGTTGAAGGCAAAAGACCTTGGGAAGTTAAATGCGATATAGCCCTTCCTTGCGCTACACAAAATGAATTAAATGGCGATGAAGCAAAAGCTTTATTGAAGAATGGTTGCATATGTGTAGGAGAAGGTGCCAATATGCCTTGTACCCCAGAAGCAATTGAAGCATTCCAAAAGGCTAAAATATTGTTTTCTCCTGGAAAGGCTTCCAATGCTGGCGGGGTTGCAACATCAGGTTTGGAAATGTCCCAAAACTCATTGCGCTTAAGCTGGACCTCCGCTGAAGTGGACGAAAAACTTCATAACATTATGAACGATATTCACGCTGCCTGTGTTAAATATGGCAAAGATGGCGATGGATATGTGGATTATGTTAAAGGTGCAAATATTGCAGGCTTCGTAAAAGTAGCCGATGCTATGCTTGCTCAGGGAGTAGTATAACCCACCAAATTAATTTTTTAGAATGCCTTTCAATTTCTCTTTTCAAAATAAAGAAAAGATTATTGAAAGGCATTTTTCATCAGAGACCGCAATAAATAGTATTTTAGCGTGTTTATAAACAAAACCAGTTTTTTATGAATCGGTTGATAATTACCCTTCTATTTTTAGTTCCCTTTCTGGCACATACCCAGAATTTCGAAGACCGCTGGACGGGTTATTTTTCCTATGTTTCTGTAAAGGCAATTTCCCAAGGCGATAATAAAATATTTGCAGCTTCGGAAAATGCCGTATTTACTTACGATATGTCCACCAACCAAACAAAAACCATTTCCAGTATCAATGGACTTTCGGGAGAGCTTATTTCTGCATTATATTATAGCGAGACTTATAAGCTGTTGGTTATTGGTTACGAAACTGGCCTAATGGAAATAGTTGCCGAAGGTGAGGACAATGTGCTAAGGGTTGTGGATATTTTGGACAAGCAAACCATTCCGCCGGATAAAAAGAGAATCAACCACTTTAATGAATACAACGGAAAACTTTATATCTCTACTCAATATGGGATTTCGGTATATAATCTAGCAGCACTGGAATTTGGCGATACCTATTTTATAGGAAATGTGGGAAGCCAGATCAATATCTTCCAAACTGTGGTAAAAGAGCCCTATATCTATGCGGCCACCAATGGCAATGGCATCAAACGCGCTTTGGTAGCAGATAATAATCTAATTGATTATCAAAATTGGCCTACTCAGGTTCCAGGTACATTTAATGGAATTCAAACCTTGCAAGATGAATTATACGTATTAAACAATGGGAACACGGTTTTAAGATATGATGGCACGGCCGGCCTCACTTCTGTGGGAAATTATAGCAGCCCCGTGGTGGATTTTATTTCAAACGATAATTTATTGACAGTAACAACACAAACCTCTATACAGACTTACGCCGAAGGATTTGTATTGCAGGGCTCGGCCAATAATATTCCGGGTTATGATTCGCCCCTTCAATCGGGTTATGCCTTTGGCAACAATTTGTTTTTGGGCACAACTGAAGACGGACTTTTACTCGTGCCATTTGGAAGCAATCAAGCCACTCAAATATTGCCGGATGGACCGTTAAATAATAGGCCCTTTTCTATTAGTGCTTCCCCAGGGCAGTTATGGGTAAATTTTGGGGATGTTTCCATTAATTTTAATCCTTATCCTCTTTCATACTTCGGAATAAGTAATCTAAGAGATAGTACCTGGACAAATATTCCCTATGAAGATCTTTCAGCAGCTGTTGGCGGTGATGTGAACGATTTGGTGAACATAAGTATAAACCCAGCCGATGCCAATGAAGTTTATATGACTTCCTATCAAAAAGGATTGCTGAAAATTGAGGACCAAACTCCCACTATTTTATATAACGAAACCAATTCCCCCCTTATCATTCCCGGTAATAATGAAGCCTTGGGAATCCGTTTGTTTGGATCAGATTTTGACAGGCAAGGTAATTTATGGGCTACCCAATCACGAGCTAAAGAGGGGCTCATCAAGCTTGCGCCGGGAGGCCAGTTTCAGAAATTTGATCTTTCATCCATTATTGCTGCCGAAAATGTACAGGCACTTACTGAGGTTGCCATAAGTCGCGAAGGCTATGTTTTCTTTGGCTCAACTGACAGTGGAGTGGTGGGATACAACCCCACGGCAAATAAGTTTAACAAATTAGGCGAAGGCGACGGCAATGGTAATCTCCCTTCTGGCAATATTCGAGCCTTAGCTTTCGACAGTCAAAACCGGCTTTGGATAGGGACCTTAAAAGGACTGAGAGTATTGTTCAGTCCGGGAAGCTTTTTTGAAGAGGGCACAACTCCCCAGTCCCAGGCTATCATTATTTTAGAAGATGGGGTGGCACAGGAACTTCTTTTTGAACAATCCATTACAGACATTCAAGTGGATGGCTCCAATAATAAATGGATATCCACGGCTACTTCGGGGGTTTTCTATTTATCATCAAACGGTCAGGAAACATTGTTGCGTTTTACGCGCGAAAATTCTCCGTTGCCTTCAAATAACGTTCAGGACATCGCAATCGATCCCTTTACAGGGGTAGTGTATTTTGCCACAATTAATGGTTTGGTTGCGTATAAAGGCACCGCAACGGCACCTCAGGATAACTTGGACAACGCTCATGCATTTCCAAACCCGGTAAGGCCTGGATTTTCTGGAGACGTTACTATAGATGGTCTTACTGCACAGGCCAACGTAAAGATTACCGATATTGAAGGAAACCTTGTTTTTGAAGCAACTTCAGAAGGAGGGAGCGTACTTTGGGACACCACCGCCTTTGGAAAGTACAAAGTAAGATCTGGGGTTTATTTGGTTCTGATTACAACCGAGGATTATTTGGAAACAAAGGTCTCCAAAATAATGATCATTCGCTGATGGTAATAAATACCAAAGCCATTGTATTTTCAGCCATAAAATATTCGGAAGCTGATCTTATAGTGTGCTGTTTTACTGAAACCGCCGGAATTAAAAGTTATTTGCTCCGCAATATCCTAAAAGCGAAAAGAGCAAAACTAAAGGCCTCCCATTTTCAGCCCCTTACACAATTGGAACTTATTGCAGACCATAAAAATAAGGGTACACTTGAATATATAAAGGAAGCAAAAATAGGGCATCACTATAAAACCCTTCACACCAATATTCCAAAATTGGGACTTGTGATGTTTTTATCTGAAATCCTAAAAACCTGTATCAAGGAAGAAGAGGCCAACGAAGAGCTTTACGGTTTTTTGGAAAACTCCTTACTTTGGCTGGATAATAATGATGAAATTGCGAATTTCCACATATTTTTTTTAATGAAGCTGAGCAGCCACTTGGGTTTTTATCCCGATGCTTCAAATATCCACTTTCAATATTTCAATATTATTGAAGGGAATTTCCAACAAAAAAGCACAAACAATTATTGCATTGAAGGGGCTTCGGTCGAAAAGTTAAAACTTTTTTTTGGGTTGGGTTTCAATGAAATCAATACAGTAAAGCTCACTAAAAGTATCCGTCAGGAATTGCTGGATTTGCTCTTAAACTACTACCATTTTCACGTTCAGGGATATCAAAAACCCAAATCGCTGGGGGTGCTTAACCAACTTTTCCTTTAAAAATATTTTTCGCATAAAATCGAATTTTAAATGATTGATGGTTTATTCCTCCCAGTAACGCTAACATAATGTTAAGAAAAGGACAAATTCCTATAACAATGACTAATTTTAGGACTAAAACCTTTTAACAATGGATACAAATAGGCTTTCAAAAACAATTCAGGATATTTTAAACAAGCAGGTAACCAAAGAAGCCAATGCTGCACAAATATACCTCTCTTATGGAGTATGGGCAGATAGTGAAGGCTACGCTGGGATATCCAATCTTTTTTTCCGGCATTCGGGGGAAGAACGGAACCATATGATGAAAGTTATTGAATATATTCAGGAACGGGGCGGAAAGGCAAAAATTACTGCTTTACCGGCGCCTCCAAAGGATCCAAAAAATCTTCAGGAATGTTTTGAGAATACATTTCAGCATGAAGTGGACAACACGACTGCCATTTATGAAATTGTTGATATGGCGCTAAAGGAAAAGGATTGGGCCACATGGAATTTTGGTCAATGGTTCGTTAAGGAACAAATTGAGGAAGAAACCCTTATTATGGATCTGCTCGATAAACTTAAAATTGCCGGTGGGCCAAAGGCCAGCAATGAGTCTATTCTATATCTTGACAGCAAGATTGGAGAAAAGAAAGATGAGGCCGATCTGGCAAGGGAAGCAACCGTGGACAAGCCGTAGGTTCTTTTCAATATTGCCAAAAAAAGGTAAAACCAATCTTTAATGAATAAAAAACCGTCTTAAAGTTTCTATCCAAAAAGGCAGAAATTTTAAAACGGTTTTAGTTTGTTTTGAAAAACCCAAAACAAATAACTTGAGCTTAATTAGCTCAATTTAATTTTTTAGAGATTCGTATTCAAATTTTTGTCCCCCTACGGAAACTTCTGCCATTAAACCTTCCTTTGGAAGTGTAAAAACAGCAATTCCATCGTCATACTTTAAATTTATGGTTGGCGCACTTTCGTTTACTGCAATGGCAGCAACGCTTCCTGAAAACTGAAGATCGTCATCCATAAATTCCTGTAAAGCTTTGTCGGTTTTAAAGAATATTATTTCACTATAAGCTTTTCCACCAATTTGTGCTCCAATGTCCAATTGTTTCATACTGGCCATTCCCACTAAATTTCCTCGTTCGTAAACTGCTCCGTGCCCAGATGCCGCACCTACTATAAGTGCGCCTTTTCCAA